>JANOXU010000141.1:0-22618 GCA_031418595.1 Burkholderiales bacterium | reverse complement strand
CTCATGCTCGATGCCGGTCCGCTCGTAAATTTCGTTCTGAACCAGCGCCGTGGCTTCTTCCTCCGCCATGCCCTTTGCTTCGTCCTTGAGTGTCTGGGTGTAAGTCTCCTCGCCTCCCTCGCGTGCGCCCGACTCGGCAGTTTCCTTGGCACTCGCCTCGGTGCCTTCCCTGACGCTGCCCTCGGCGGCTTCCCTGACGGTCCCCTCGGCGGCTTCTCTGACGCCAGCCTCGGCGGCTTCTCTACCGCCCTGCGTGACTGCCGCCTCAGCCCCTTCGCGCACTGCCAGTTCCGCGCCCTCGCGGACGAAGGTGGTCGCCGCCTGCTTGGCAGCCATCACGCCAGCCTTGGCCGCAACACCAGCGCCTGGGATCGCGCTGACGGCGCTGGCCGCAGCATCGAAGGCAAAGCCCTTGGCGGCCGCTTTCATGGCCTCGGCGCGTGGCACGCCATTGAGCATGTCCATGCCAGCCTTGACACCAAAGTTGTTGACGGCACCAATACCAGCGCCAACCCCAGCGACAACCGCGCCAAACGGGGGCGGCAGAAAGCTGGCGACCACGTCCACCCCGGTCTTCACGACGTCGAGCCCAGTGGACACCTTTTTGAGGACCCTCTCCAGGCTCCCGCTGTTGCCGTGCGACTCTTTGATCACCGGGTCGTCGGCCATGCCACTGTACATGCCCGTGAGGACCATGTTCATCGCGACCGAGTCTTCGGCCGCCGAGTAATCCTCGTTCGAGCCTGACGAGTCCGATGCTGGTGTGACGTCGGAGCCATCCTCGTCTGAACCTGCCAAGTTAGGCGCCGGTGTGACCTCGGAGCTCTCTTCGCCTAAACCTGACGGGTTCGGCGCTGGCGTGCCGTTTCTCTCGGCACGGGCCGCTCGGATGGCGTCGAGATATTCAGTCTTGGCCGCGTCATCCTTCGCCCGCTGGGCATACGTGAGCGCCTCGGCCGACTGACCGTCTGGCGTGCGGTTGGCCTCGGACAGTTTGCCCATCAGGCCGTCGATGTCGTTGTTGCCGACTAGGCCGTCATTCGTGATGATCCGATTGCGCGCGAGCCATGCATCCTTCGACACATGGCCCTTTTCGCCATTGTCGAGCATGCCGAAGACCACCTCGCTCTTCAGAAGCGTCTCCGCGGCTACGCGCACATCGATCGGCACCCCTTGGTCGGCGGCCAGCCCGGTGAGCGACTCGCGCGACATGCCGCCGTCACGCAGGAAGTGGTGCTTGTTGCCCCCCACCACGTTCAGCGCGTCGAGCTCATCCTGGCGCAGGTTGATCATCGACGCGGCGTTGTTTTCCAGTTCGCCACGGCTCACACTGCCGTCAGGGGCCAGCTGGCTGAAGCCCGTCTCCTCGTGCTCCAGCATGTACTGCGCAGCGGCTTGCAACTGGGCCGGGCACTTGCCCAGGCATTGGCCGTCGACGATCTGTTGCAGCGCGTTTCTGTCGATGTTGTTCGGCAGGCTATCGGCGTACAGGTAGAGCTCGCGCGCCGCATCGCTTGCCGTCATCTGCCGTGGTGCAAGGTCGCCCTCTTGCGCGTCCGACGGTACATAAAACTCCGTGTAGAGAGCGCTTTTGTCGCGGCTGTATTGAATGAATTCCGGGTCGTTGAAGACGCTGCGAAGGTCGCCCTGGGAGATGATCCCGTCGGCCTCGCGGCCCGAATGCGACAAGTCCGCGGCGTCCAGCTTGGCCTGCAACTCGGGGTTGTCACGCAGCGCGGCGTAGGCGTCACGTAGATCCGCCGGCACGCTTTCGTCGTTGGCAAGCCTGTCCAGATCTACGGTGTGCAGGAGCACGGGCACCTTGTCCATGTGCTTGGATAAGGTGCTCAGTACTTCCAAGTCATCGTTGGGCACGAAGGCCGGCTCCGGCGGCGGCGACGGCGCAGGCGCAGGCGGAGGTTCCATCATGATCTGGCGCTGAAGTTCAGGCGGCAAATCCTTGATGCCCTCAAGAGTAAACCCTGGTTCAGATGTCGGTTCCAGATTGGCGCCCGACACAACCGACGGGGAGGCCGGCTCCTGCAATTCGCGCAGCGTCGACAACTGCTGCTCAGGCGTCAATTCCGTGAAGCTATCGAGAATGACCGTTGATCCAGGCTTCGGTTCCACCTTGACGCCCAGCACAATCGACATGACCGCATCTTGAGTCTCAGCGTATTCGGCCTTTGTCAGTCCGCTTGCATTGGTGGGTTCGGCGGGTACGGTTGCGGGCGTTGACACCGGCAGGTTTGATTGGATTGAAGACATGTCGGTTTCGTCCAGGTTGTAGAGCGAGCAGAAGGAAGCGTAGCGACCCACGCGACGCCGCGGGCTGCAAAGCCGAAGCAATGCACCGGGATGCGAAGGCATTTGCGTCGTTTGCGATGGCGTCCGGACTGCGCCGGGCGGCGGCGGGCCTCGACTGGCGCTTGCCGGCCGAGAAGGAAATGGGGTCGCACTGACGCAGCCAGTGACAGGCTACAGGGCTCGCGCGGCGCTGAGGAAGGCCTTACTTAGAAGTTATCCGTAAATAATGTTTACTGTCAACTTCACCTTCCGGAACGCGATGATCGCGGCGGCGATGTGGTTGAGCGCGACGAAGCTGCGCTCCAGCTTCTCGTATCGAACCAGCAACTTTCGGAATCGGTTGAACCAGCTGTGGCAAACCTCGACCACCCAGCGCCGGGCCTTCTTGGCCGGGTTGCGCCGCTTGGCATCGGCCTCTGTGCTACGACTGACAACATGCGCGATGTAGCCGTGCGACTCGATGATCTCCATCGCACGCCGGCCTCGATAACCAGCGTCGGCGCACAGATGCTTGCTGCGCCGCGTGCTTGGGCTCTTGCGCTTGACCATGATGGCCTGCAGCACTCGATCGAGTTGCGTGACGTCATGCTCATTGGCCCCGGTCACGACGAGCGACAACGGGACGCCACGGCCGTCCACCAGCAGGTGTCGCTTGCTCCCCTTTTTTTCCCCGATCGGTCGGGTTGCGCCCGACCGCCTCTTGCGCTAAGGGCGCTTTGAACATGGCCCCGTCGATGCTTTGCCATCGCCACGCGATGCCCTCCATCTGGTCGTACTCGGCAAGTCCGGCTTGCCAGATCGCCTCGAACACGCCCGCAGCCTCCCACTCCAGAAAACGCTTGTGGACCGCGCTGGCGCTGCCGAATCGCTCTTTGGGCAGCGCCTTCCATTGGCAGCCCGTGCGCAAGACGTACACGACCGCCTCGAACACTTGCCGCGCCGGCTTGGGCGGTCGTCCCGCGCCTGGCTTGCGAACGTACTCTTTGCTCGCAGATCGCTCGCGCAGCGGAATTAACGGCTCGACACGTTGCCAGAAATCGTCTGTCACCACCCACGATTCAACTCGCTTGTGTGTTGCCATGTCCTCGTGCCGTCGCCGCGTGATGTGCGGCTCGGGACAATAGTTTACTATTTAAGGATAACTTCTTAGTCCGCCCTGAACCACTCATTGGACTTGACCCTGTAGCGCGGACGGTTTGAGACTTGGTTTTCAAGTCGGGTGGGTGAGCTCCGGTGCAGGGATATCCACCGGCGGCGTGGCGCCCGCCACGCAATCGCCGACGGTGGAGATCCCGTCTTCACTGCGGGATGGTTGTGAACGTGTCTTGTCGATGTGTTTCCTTTCGAAGTTGGCCGGCGATGTCTGGCCGAGCGCGCTGTGCCTGCGGCGCGGGTTGTACCAACCCTCGATGTAGGTGAACAGCGCGAGCCGCGCCACGGTCTTGGTCTGCCAGCTGCGCCGGTCTATCAGCTCGCATTCCAGCGTGGCGAAGAAGCTCTCGGCCATCGCGTTGTCGTAGGCGTCGCCCACCGTGCCCATGGAGGGACGAACGCCCATCTTCTTGCAGCGCTCGCCGAAGGCGATGCACCCACGCGCTGCATCGGCTTGCCACAGTCCGGCGTCGGGCAGCTGGTGTCCTCGAGCTCGTGATGATGTTCAACGCGGCGCAGATGATCGGGCAGCGGTTGGCGACGCGATTTGCGCTTGGTCGTTGCATCGGGCGGTGCGGGGCTCTCTCCGCGCGCCTGCTGCAACTGCGCCAGCAGGCTCGCCTCGTCCTCGGTCAGCGTCTCTTGTAGTTTCATGAAAGCACTCTGCAGTGCTTCCGCAAGCCGCCTGCGGGCCCGCATGCTGATGGTGGCCGCGCCCAGGAGTGCGCGCAGTGGTTTCGTATCTGCATTCGATTCTTCGCCCGCTGCATGTGCGCCAGGCGCTGCCAATGGCACGATGTTCGCTCAATACACGTGCAAGGCCAGCAGGGGAATACAGTGCATTTCAGAACGCGAAAGTCCAGTGGCCCCGACTCAGCCGATGCCGCGCGCCTGGCGCAGCCCGATGCAACCGCGGCACGTGCTGGCGGCGCCAAGCCGGGTGCCGTTGGCGTGTCAGGCCCGGTGCGCGTGAGCGTGGGCATTCCGGGTCTCCAGACTTTGACACGCACGGCGCGGCCGCCGGCCAGCAGCCGCCTGGCCACCCAGCCGGGTAGCGAGAATGCAAGCTCTGGCCGGCCGATGTCGGCTCGCCGCCACGAGGCGGCCCTGCAGTTGGCCGAGCGAGGGTTTGAGCAACTGCACCCTGTGGCACAGGTCGAACGCGGCCAGCCCTCAGCCCCGCAAACGCTGGCGGCGATGCGCAGCGTTGATGGTTTGCTGGATGCTCTGCAGTCGATGTTTGGCGGCGCGGCAGGTTGCAACGCGCTGTCGTTGCGCTTGCTGGGCGCGGTGCCGCCCGAGCCCGGCGGGGAGACGCGCTACCTGGCGCCGCTGGTGCTGGCAACGGCATTGCACGCCGCGGGCGCGAAGACCCCGCAAGACGCCATGGGGCTACTTGAGCAAACGAAGCACGGCGAGTCGTCGCCGCAGGTGTTTGGTCTGGAGCGCACGCTGGCGGCCACCGCTGCAGGCACGCAGGCGCTGGCGCACTTGCGCGGCGTCAACAACGACCCCGTGCAGGCTCAGCGCATGCAGGAAGAGCTCCAGCTGTGCTCCGCGCTCGAGCGCCAAGGTGTTCGGCTGGAGCGACACAGCTCAGTCCGGGATGTTGTGCGCGACCTGGAGGCCAGCGCCGAAACGCGCATGCAGTTTGAAATCGGTAAGCCTGACGACGCGCCGCTGCAACTGCTGGCCAAGGCGACGCGATACGCCCACGCGCTGCGACAGAGCGGGTTGCACTCGCCGGCGCCGCAGCAAAGCGACCGGGCCGCCTTTGTGGCGTGGAAGCAGGGTGGCTTCGTCGAGAGCGGCAAGGGCAGCGACTTCGAAAAAGCCATTGGCCGCATGTACAAGTTCATGAGCTATGTCGAGCGCGCCGAGCACGGGCCGCGCACGTTGGGCGGCCTGCTACAAGACGCACGTTCGTACTTCGGCCGCGCTGTCGGGGTTGGCAAGTCGCCGCTGTCGGCCACGCGCTACGGCACGCTGGGTGGCGAGAAAGGTCTGGTTCACGAAGAAGCGGCCAAGGTGCAGCAGAAGCTGAACGGCGCGCTGAGCGCTGCGGTGGACAACCTCGTTGAAGAGCTGCGCGACCCCGCTGCGCGCCAGGCGGACGGCGCGCGCCACGCGCGGCTGGCGCGCGCTGCAGTACTGGACCTGTGGCGCGAGAGCGGCCACACCGACCACACGGTGCAGGCCGTGATGAACCGCGCCGCCGAGCTGATGACGCGCGCAGGCGCGCCCATGCAGCCGCTGGACGAAAGTGCGCTGGTGAAGAGCCTGGGCCGGTTCACACGCAAGGTGCGTACCGAATCTGGCGAGCCGAGCATTCGTGTGGGTATGCGTGCGCTCGAAGCCGTGGCCGTGTCGCGCACGGGTTTGCGCATCTGGCGCCGGGACACTTCGTCTGCTGCACCGGCGCCTGACGCATCGCCAACCGCTACGCCAGCCCAACGCCGCCAACATCTGGCCGCGCTGTTGACCGAGCTGCGCGCCGTCGATCAAGTGGGCACGGACTCAAAGCCCCTGTTCAAGTTGTCGGACATCAAGGCGCTGCTGCGCGGCACGCCGCGCGAAGGGCCGACGGCCGCCGACGCACAGCGCGTGCTGACGGCGCTGGCGCAGGCACCGCGCACTGCCTTCTCCAACTTCTCCGATGGTGCGAGCCACGGTGTCGGCTCGCTGGGCGCTGGGGCGCTGCGCGCCGGCGCCTTGCTGGGAACCCCGCTCGCCTACCCCGTGCTGGACGCGACGGCTGGCAAGTCGGCCAGAGTCTCCATCGGCCGATATCCGACTGGCGGCAGGCTGTTCATCGGCACCGAAACCTCGCGCTCAGGCAAGATGGGCGTCGGCGCCGGGTGGGTGGCGCCGCCGTTGGCGGGGCAGCTCGTCACCGCGCTGGCCGTGGCCCAGGCCACGGTCAACCACGAACAAAGCCACGCCCAAGGGCTGACCATCAGTTCGCGCAACGACAAACCGGGCTGGGAGGACAAGCTGCCGCAAGCCGTCGACTTCCTGTTTCACGAGTCCAGCCTGAGAGCGGGCGCAGGGCGGGCCGTAGCACCCGGCGAGCTGTGGCGCCGGTTCGCGCAGCGCTTCGGTGATGACCCTCACCTCGGTGTCAGTTGGGTGGATGAACGCGCGGCCACGACTGGTGCCTCGATCGGCGCCACTGCGGTCGCGCGCGTTCAGGCGGGTACCAACACCAGCATCGGGCCGGCTCTGTCGGCCAGCCTCGGCATCAGCCACACGCGCTTAGAAAGATCTGTGAATGCGCAGGGTGCTGACGTTCCGACCGTCAGCCACAGCCGCCAGGGTGCTGCCGGGCTGTCGCTGGGTGTTTCGCAAACGGCGCCCTTTGTGGACGCGGCGGCCGACCGTGCCGTCGCCGGGTGGGGCGCTGGTGTGCCTTTGGTGGGGGCAAGCCTGGAGTGGAGCACCCCCGGGGGGCTGGGAATCGCCACTTTCGGCCGGGACCGGGACGGCACGCTGAACCCCGCGCTGTGCCAGCGCGATGTCCTGTTCACCGAATCCAAGTCGATGATCGAATACATCAACCTCAACCGCGAGTCGTGGGAGGAAGCGATCGTGGCTCAGGACGAGACAGGGGCGACGCGGCCCGAAGACGCGCGAGCGCGCCTGAACACCTTCGTCAACGAGGCCGCGGCGGCGCATTCGCCGCTTGCCCTGCATGGGGAATTTGTGTTGCTGGCCCCGACCGTGACGCTGATCATAAACGGCCTGGAGGCGCGGCTGAGCACGATCCTTGGGCATGGCGACCGTGCGGCGGCCTCCCGCAGCCTGTCTGCCGACGAGAGCCGCGAGTGCCATGCCTTGCAGAACGAGGTGCACCGCCTGGTGCAGGCCAAGTCGAGCTGGGTGCCGAGTGCGCTGTACTCCACAGAGTCGAATTCGCGCGCCAGCACCACGGGCCTTAACTTCGGCCTGCGGGTTGCCAATCAAGAGCAAAACGCGGCACTGCACTTGACGGCTTTGCTGGTGGCGGGCACGCCGAAACCGGCCTTGGCAGCGGCTTCCTCGACTCACGCCAGCTTGGGTTCGCTAGGGTCCGACGCCTCCGATTCTTTGAACCACTCAGGTTGGAGCCCGGGTTCGAGCCCGAGTTCGTCGTCGGACTCCCTCGGAATGGAGGGGCTTCGGGCGCCTTCTGGGGCCGCGCCCGCCGCGCCGCATTCGCGCGGCGAGCAAAAGCAGGGCGATCTCCGGCCGGAAGCCGCGTCGGTTAAGGACCTGCCTCACGAGGAGCTTCGCGTTCAGAAAGCGGAGGCACCTTACCCTTACGATGAAGTCGAGCGGAATGAGGTCAAACCGAATGAGGTCCAAAAGAAGCCCTTCGTGACGGAACGATTTGAGATCTGAGAGCATCTCTGGGCACCGTTGGCGTCCAGCGTTCGTGGAGGAACACATTTGCTTACATGCAAATCAACGACTTAGAGTTTTTGTTTCTCATGAGCCTGTGATCGTTTCAAGCTCATGGGCATGGCCGCCGCAGTCGAAGAACAACTCTCCAGCACTGCCAGCACGAGCCTGAGCGTTGAGGAGCGGCTGGCGCTGATGGTCGACCGCGAGGTGCGCCAGCGTGCCGACAAGCGTGACGCGGCGCTGCTCAAGCGGTCGCGGCAGAAGTACCCGCAGGCCTGCATCGAAGACGTCGACGGTCGCGCCGGGCGCGGTTTCGAGAGGCCAGCGTTGATGAGCTTGGCGCTGTAGCGCTGGGTCGAGGATGGCACCGCGGTGCTCGTCACCGGGCCGACCGGTTCGGGCAAGAGCTGGTTGGCTTGCGCGGCGGCGCAATACGCCTGCAGGCGCGGGCAATCGGCGCTATACCTGCGCGTGCCAAGGCTGGCCGAGGAGTTGCGCATCCTGCATGGCAACGGCGGCTTCACGCGCTGGCTGGCGGCGGTGGCGCGCACCGACGTGCTGTTGCCCGACGACTGGGCACTGGCAGCGATGGACGGGCCGACACGGGCGGACCTGATGGAGGTCATCGACGACCGTGGGGGCACGCGCGCCACGATCATCGCCAGCCAGTTGCCGGTGGGGCACTGGATTGCGTGGATCGGCGACGCGAGCATCGCCGACGCCATCCTCGACCGGTTGCTCTCGCGCAGCCACCGTCGGGCTCTGAAGGGCAAGTCGCTGCGCCCGCGAAGGACCGGTGCTGCCAATGGGAGCAGCAGTACCGCCAGCCACACGGCCGTCAGCAGGTTGCGTATTGCAGTGATCGTGGACGGCATTTCAGTCTGATCGTGGACGGTGAAACAGCGTCGCGGAGGACGCGCCGGGGAGACGCGCAAGCACTGGGTTTGAATGTAGCTCAATCGTCCACGATCAGCCTGAAATGCTCTACCGTGGCGTGCGTGATCGGACTGGTTTTTGGGTTGGTTTGATATCTAGATCAAGGCCCCTGCCAGGCCGCCGGAGGCGCCCCCGAGCGGGCATGTATTCATGCTCGGTCAAGCAGTCCGCGGGGTGCACGTCGTAGCGTTCATTGGTCTGGTGCGCTGACGTTGTCACGTAGCGACTTCGTGCCCTTGAGTTCGATCTTGTGGCTGCTGTGCACGACGCGGTCGAGGATCGCGTCGGCCAGCGTCGGGTCATTGAGGTAGGTGTGCCAAGCCTTGACGGGCAACTGGCTGGAGATCAAGGTCGAGCGCGTGCCGATGCGGTCGTCGAGCAACTCCAGGAGATGGTTGCGTTCGGCCGGGCCCATCGGCGAGATTGCGAAATCGTCGATGACCAGCAGATCGAGCTTGGCCAGTTGCGCGAAGCGCCACGCGAAGCTGCCGTCGCCGTGCGCGACCTGCAGCTCGTCGAACAATCTGGCTGCTTGGAGATCTTGAGCGCGCGGCCGACTTCGTTGTAGCTCAGCCCGGCCTGCAGGTGCAGGCGCGATGTCGCTCGGATTCGTCGCATCGTGACTCTGTTCGTTGGCATCCGTCAACCACAAGCGCGTCGCGCGTGTCATGGCCGAGCATGGCCCGGGGATCAACCGGCGGCGCCGCTTCGTTCGCACCACCGACAGCAATCACGACGGGCCGATCTTTCCCAACCTCTACCGAAACGTCATTCCTGCCCGGCCGGATTTGGTCTGGGTGGCGGACATCGCATACATTGGGGTCGCTATCGGGTTCTGCTACCTCGCAGTCATCCTGGACGCTTGCAGTCGCAACGTCGTGGGCTACGCGATCTCCATGCGCATCGACACGCCACCCGCGTTGGCTGCCTTGCAGGCGGCTATTGATTCGCGACGACCCGCTCGGGGCTGCATTCATCACACGGAGCGCGGAAGTCAATACGCAAGTGAGGAGTACCGAAAGCTGTTGAAGGAAGCCGGCTTCAGATGCTCGATGAGTTCGGCCTGCAACCCGTACCACAATGCACAAGCGGAGAGCTTCATGAAGACGATCTAGGTCGAGCAGGTCTACATGGCCGGCTACGAGACCTTTGCCGATGTCGTCGCGCAGTTGCCGCGCTTCATCGATCGATGAGGTCTGCAACGCCAAACGTCTTCACTCAGCACTCGGATATCTGCCACCCAACGAATTCGAATCGCAACTCGCGCGGCAGGCGGCTTAGATCTGATGACCCCTGTGGACCAGCTTCAGGGGTTCACTCCACTTGGCTACCAACGCAACGCTGCAGTTCGCACTGGCGAATCCCAAAGCGCAAGCAACTCGCCGTCGAGATCCGAAAGTGTCAGGGACGCACCGGCCGTTTCCAGAGATGTCGCGTAATTTCCGACCAAGCTTCGCTTGACCTCGATGCCAAGGCGCGCCAGCTCAGCGACGGCCATCGCATGCAGAAGATAAAGTTCCCCTAGCGGCGTGCCACCCAGGCCGTTGGTCAGGAGCAGGACCGAACGGCCTGCAGCGAGCTTGAGATCCTGGACTGCGGGCTCAAGCAGCGCCGCAACGATCTCGCGTGCCGTCATTGACGGCACGCGAACGCCACCGGGTTCACCATGAAGCCCAACGCCTAGCTCCATCTCTTGTGCGCTGATCTCGAACGTCGCCGCCGCTCCGGGCACCGAACAGCTCGTCAACGCGATCCCCATCGTGGCCGTAGCTTGGTTTGCCTTGTCTCCCAGACGCTTGCACTCGTCAATATCCATTCCGCGTTCCGCCGCGGCGCCGACGATTCTCTGGACGAAGACGGTGCCTGCCACTCCGCGGCGACCAGCGGTGCGGTCCGGGCTTGTAATGGCAACATCATCGTTGACCAGCACCCAACTGACCGGCATGTCGAGCATGTCGCGGGCGAGTTCGAAGCTCTTGAGGTCGCCCGCGTAGTTCTTGACGATGAGCACGACACCCTCGGCACGCGCAACATGCTGGGCGGCGGCCGCGATCTGCCCTGGTGTCGGCGCGGTGAAGACCGATCCAGGGCAGGCCGCGTCGAGCATGCCGGCGCCCACGTAGCCGATGTCCAACGGCTCGTGGCCTGACCCGCTCCCGGATACCACTGCCACGCCCTTGCGCTTGATCAGTCGGCGCCGCACGTACAAAGGCGATCGGCTCCAAGCCACCAAGTCACTGTGCGACTCGACGAAGCCGGATACGCTCTCCAAGACGAAGTCGTCGGCTTGGTTTAGAAATTTTTTCATGCCGTTGGATAGCACCGGGTGCCGTTCAAAGTGTGACCCCGCGGTGGCAGGTGAATCGTCGCCCGAACAGTAGGCGCTGTCATGCAAGGTTTTCCCGCGTGATGATGTCGACTCGCGGGTTCCTGAATGTGGTCAACGCGCCGCGCACGCCGTCTTGCAATGCGCGCAGAGTCTTGGCGGCACCGGAAATCGACAGGTAGACGTCCTGATGCAGAACGTAGTCCGCCGTGCCCGTGGCCAGCATCGAGCGATGCAACTCGACCAGATCGTGGACGGCAAAGAGCGCCTTGCCCGCGTAACCGCGCTCGGCCAGCGCGCGCCCAATGCCGAAGCACCCCCAGGCCACGCTGTAGGCGGACGCGATCGCGTCTGGTGATTTTGCTTGCGGGAGACAGTCCATCGCATAGCGATAGGCCCCTTCTTCCGTGTCGGGTACCTCGAGAAAGCGGAGTACCTCGACCTGCGCGAAGCGCTCTTCCATCAGTTGGGCGTAGCCGATGCGGCGGTCGATCTCGGCCGCGTATCGTGTAGGCGGCGAGAACAACGCAGCCCGGGTCTTGCCGGCACCCGGCATGCCGTGGCCCAGCAGCAGCGCCGCAGTGCGGCCGGCCGCGCGGCTGTCGGTCCCCAGAAACGCAGCGCGCATCGAGCCGGCCACATCGGAGAACAGCGTGATCACCTGAACGCCGGCCTGCACCAGCTCGTTGATGGCCAGCTTTACCTGGGGCACGTCGGGTGCGAGCACGGCCAACCCGCCGTAGTCGGTCAACTTCGCCAGTTCCTCGGCAAATGCGTTCGGATCGTGCGCGGGCAGTCTGATCGTCAACTCGGTGATGTGCTGGTGGCGAAACTCGCTTGCGCTCTGGGCCACGATGCGGTCAACCCCATCGAAAAAGGCGGTTCGTTCGCTGGGTAGCACGAATGCGAAGCGGTAGTTCGGCCCCGTCTTCGGTCGGCCGGGCATCGGCAACGCACCGCCGAGCTGGTCCAACACTTCTTTCACCCGGCGGGCCGTGTCCGGGTTGACGCCGGGCCTGCTGTTGAGCACACGGTCCACCGTCGCTGTACTGACGCCGGCCGCCTTCGCTATCTGAGGAATCGTGACTGGAGTGGTCATTGATGGCATCAGGTGTGACACACGAAAGTAAGTCAATCGCCATTCTCGCGCAGATCAGCAGGTGCCACAGCACCGCTGCACAGTCTTTGAAAGAGCAGGAAGATGTAATTGGGGTAATCATTGATTGGTTTATTTGATGATGTCAATACAGTACAGGTCTGATGTGGTTTGGGCGGATCGCAGCGTCAGGTCGACGCCCTGCAGTCCCGCCGCAGGCGCATCCAGGGCGAGGTGGCAATGCCGCTTCGGTTCATTGATCCACGGAGACATGGAATGAAGAAGATTGGTTCGAAACTTGTCGTGGCCGCATTGGCCGTTGCATCCGGGCTGCTGGCCACCTCTGCCCACGCCCAACCGAAGCAGCTCACGCTTTGCTGGGCTGCATGGGACCCGGCCAATGCCTTGGTGGAGTTGTCAAAGGACTTCACCACCAAGACCGGCATCCAGATGAAGTTTGAGTTTGTGCCCTGGCCGAACTTTGCCCAGCGCATGCTCAATGAGCTCAATTCCAAAGGCAAGTTGTGCGATCTGCTGATCGGCGACAGCCAGTGGATCGGCTCAGCCGCGACAGAAGGCCACTACATCAAGCTCAACGACTTCTTCGACAAGAACGGCATCAAGATGTCGGATTTCGCGCCCGCCACGGTCGAGGGCTACTCAACCTGGCCCAAGGGCTCCAAGAACTACTACGCGCTGCCGGCTATGGGGGATGCCGTCGCCTTCACTTACCGCAAAGACTGGTTCGCAAGGTCCGATCTTCGCGCGGAATTCAAGCAGAAAACCGGCCGTGACTTGGCGCCGCCGACAACCTGGGACGAGTTCAAGCAGGTCGGTGAGTTTTTCCAGAACCGCGTGATCGACGGCAAGAAGGTCTACGGCGCGGCGCTTTACACCGAGCGCGGGTCCGAAGGCATCACGATGGGTGTGACCAACACGATGTACGCCTATGGCATGGAGTTCGACAACCCCAAGAAGCCGTACGACATGAAGGGCTTCATCAACGGCGCCGGCGCCGCCAAAGGTCTCAAGCTCTACAAGGACCTGTACGACTGCTGTACTCCGCCCGGGCACTCCAACGCCTATATGACGGAGAACTTGGACGCCTACAAGTCGGGGCAAGTGGCGATGCAGATGAATTTCATCGCGTTCTTCCCGGGCATATCGAAAGACCCACAGGTGGGCGGCGAGAAGAGCGGCTTCTTCGCCATGCCCAAGGGCGACAAGCAGCTTGCGCAACTCGGAGGCCAGGGCATTTCGGTGGTGAAGTATTCTGACAAGCAGGAAGCGGCGCTGGAGTACATCAAGTGGTTTGCCCAGCCAGGCATCCAGCAACGTTGGTGGGATGCCGGTGGCGCATCCACGCACATGTCCGTGCTCGGCAAGCCTGGATTCGAGAAGAGCGCGACGTACGCGCCGGTCTACCTGGAGTCGATGAAGATCGTCAAGGACTTCTGGGCCGAGCCGACCTATGCGCAGCTTCTGTTGGCAATGCAGAACCGCGTTCACAACTACGTGGTCGCCGGCAAGGGCACGCAGCAAGAGGCGCTGGACGGTTTGCTCAAGGACTGGGCCGAGATCTTCAAGGAAGACGGCAAGCTGAAGTGATGGCTTGACCCTGCGGGTGGCGAGCGCCACCCGCAGCGGAACAGTTCGACATATCTGATTCGCATGACCGCTGGCGCAACGTGCCGTGCGGCGCTCATGCATCCACGCACCAGACGGGGCATCCGCCGCACACCATGAACACGTCGCTTTCGGCCCGCCATGGCCTCACCGACAGGGCTCTCGCTTGGCTGTTCGTATTGCCAACCATAGTCCTACTGCTGGCCTTCAATATCTTTCCGTTGTTCTGGACGATCTATTTGTCGTTTACGAACTACCGCGCGAACCGGCCGAACCTGGAGGTTGATTGGGTAGGTCTGTCGAACTATCAGCGTGTTCTGAACGACGAGGCCGTCTGGGAAAGCATGCGCGCCACAGCGCACTTCTTGTGTGCGTCGATCACGCTGCAAATCCTGATCGGCTTTGCCCTCGCGCTGCTGCTCAACCGACGCTTCCGCTCGCACAGTTTCTGGAGTACCGCGATCCTGTTGCCCATGATGCTGGCTCCGGCAGTTGTGGGCACATTCTGGAAGTACTTCTTCGAACCGCAGTACGGCATCTTCAACTACATCGTCGCGTTGTTCGGTGGTCCGGACAAGTTCACGATGCTCGGTGACGGCAGTCTATCGCCGTGGGCCATCGTTCTGGTTGACACCTGGATGTGGGCGCCCTATGTGATGCTGTTGCTGCTCGCCGGGCTGCGCTCAATCCCGCCGTATTTGTACGAAGCTGCAGAGATTGACCGCGCATCCGAATGGACCAAGTTCTGGCGTGTGACGCTGCCGATGGTTATGCCCTTCATCGTGCTCGCCGTGCTGTTCCGAGCCATAGAGAACTTCAAGATGTTCGATCTGGTGGACCAGCTCACCAACGGCGGCCCTGGTTCAATCACTGAGTTGGCTTCCATCCGGCTCAAGCGGGAGGCGTTCGAAAAATGGCGCACCGGCTACAGCTCCGCCCTGGCGATCATTCTCTTCGTGTCGATCTACGGCATGTCGATGGTTGCTGTCCGATTCCTTGACCGGGTGAAACAACGATGAATCCCATAGTCCGTCATCCGCTCGAACCGAGCGCGACATCGAAGTGGTTTGCGGCGACGGTCGTGATTGCCTACGCCCTGGTCTCACTGATACCGCTGCTGTGGATCGTCATGACCAGTTTTCGCACGCCGCAGGATGCCATCGCCTACCCGCCGAAGGTGGTCGCCGAAAGCTCGCTGATCGGATACGTAAACCTGTTTACCACCCGTTCGCGCGTGGGTGCAGACGAGTTGGCTAACTTGCCGCCGCCCGCTACCTGGTACGAGCGCTTGGTGCGCGACCAGCAAATGATTCTGGCGGGACCATCGCGCTTCATCGATCGGTACGGCAACTCGTTGATCATCGGCTTCGGCTCGACATTCCTGTCGGTCGTGCTGGGTACCTTGGCAGCATATGCATTCTCGCGCTTTCGGGTGCCTGCCAAAGATGACTTGCTTTTCTTCATCTTGTCCACCCGAATGATGCCTCCAATCGCCATTGCCATCCCTATCTACCTGATGTTTCGCAGTATCGGCCTGAACGACACTCACATCGGGCTGGCGCTGCTCTACACCGTCGTGAACCTGTCGCTGTCGGTTTGGTTGCTCAAGGGCTTCATGGATGAGATCCCTCGTGAGTATGAAGAGGCAGCCATGGTAGACGGCTATACCCGCTTCCAAGCGTTCATCAAAGTGGTGTTGCCGCAGGCGAGCACGGGCATCGCCACCACGGCGATCTTCTGCCTCATCTTCGCCTGGAACGAATACGCATTCGCGTTGCTGCTCACCAGCGGTAATGCGCAGACCTCACCGCCTTTCATTCCCACCATCATTGGTGAAGGCGGTCTGGACTGGCCGGCCATGGCCGCAGGAACGACGCTGTTTCTGTTGCCGGTCCTCTTCTTCACCGTGCTCCTGCGCAAGCATCTGCTGCGCGGGGTCACCTTTGGCGCCGTACGCAAATGAACCCCTCCGTCGTTTCCAAACCCCCCTGGTATCGCGGTGCCATCTGGGAGCGCATCAGTGCCGTGGTCCTTGGGATCGGGTTGACGATGCTGATGCAGCCGTGGTCACTCACGCTGTTCAACTACTCCTTTGCCGTTGTGCTGCTGGGAGTGATCCTGTTTTCGATCGCTGTCAAGCTGCCGCAGGACTGACCGTGGCTGAAATCCAGATCAAAAATCTCCACAAGCGCTTTGCTGACTTCACGGCAGTGCAGGACTCGTCGCTTGTGCTCGACGACGGAAAGTTTGTTGTCTTGCTCGGTCCGTCCGGGTGCGGGAAGACCACCACTCTGCGCATGATCGCCGGGCTGGAGTATCCGAGTTCAGGCCAGATCTTTCTCGACGGCGAAGACGTTACTTATCGCCGTCCACGCGAACGCGACATTGCAATGGTGTTCCAGCTGTTCGCGCTTTATCCGCATATGGGCGTGCGTGCCAATCTCGAATTCCCGCTGCGCAACGAAGGGCTGGCGCGCGGCGAGATTGATCGCCGTATCAAGGAAGTGGCGGGCATCCTGCGCATCGAACACCTGCTCGGTCAACGGGTCGGTGGTCTGGCCGGCGGGGATCGACAGCGCGTCGCGCTTGGACGCGCCATTGTTCGCCAACCGAAGGCCTTCCTGATGGATGAGCCGTTGGGGACACTAGACGCCGAGTTCCGGGAAATGATGTGCGTGGAGTTGCGCAAGCTGCACGACCGGCTGGCCACCACGACCGTGTTCGTCACCCACGACCAGAACGAAGCTATGGCGCTCGCAGACTACATCGTCGTCATGAACAAGGGCGAGGTCCTCCAGGCTGACGACACAGACGGTATCTACAACTTTCCGAGCTGCCTGTTCGTGGCCAGCTTCATTGGGCGGCCGGCGATGAACCTTCTGCCCTTGACAGGACAGGTGTCCTCCGGCGACGTCACCGCGAGATTTGCTCAGGCGGAAGTGTCTATTCCGGCGATGCGAGCGAGTGCCGAACGTGCCGTGCTCGGCGTGCGGCCCGAGCACATCGACCTGTTGCCCGCCGGGCAGGGTGTGCCGGCCAAGATCAACTACTGCGAGTACTTTGGCTCGCATTGGGTTGCCGACCTCGACTCGCCGCTAGGGCGTATGAAGGCTATGGCGTCGAAGGACATTCGGCCAGTGCAAGGAGAGTCGGTGGGGTTGAGGCTGCACACTGAGCGCGTCGTTCTGTTCGATGCCGCCACCGAGCTGCTCCTGCCCAGCGAATCCACAGTGCAACACAAATCGGGGATGCGCCATGGCTGATGTTTCCATCGACACCGTCACCAAGACCTTCGGCCCTACCACCGCCATCGACGGCATGGCGCTCGACGTTGCCGACGGTGAATTCTTTGTAATGCTTGGGCCCAGTGGCGCAGGCAAGACCACCACATTGCGCATCGTCGCCGGCCTGGAGCAACCTGACCGCGGTTCGGTGCGCTTCGGCGGCCAGGATGTCACCCAGGTGCCGCCTTCGCATCGTGACTGCGCCTTCGTGTTTCAGCAGTATTCGCTCTATCCGCACCTGACGGTGTTCGACAACATTGCGTTCCCGCTGCGCTCCCCGCTGCGCCGACACGACAGTGCGGACATCAAGAGAAAAGTAGAAGAAGTCGCCCGCATGCTGCACATCGAGTCGAAGCTGCAGCGCAAGGCCACGGCCTTGTCCGGCGGAGAGATGCAGCGTGTGGCCATCGGGCGAGCGTTGGTGCGCCAGCCCAGAGTCTTTTTGATGGACGAGCCACTGTCGTCCCTGGATGCAAAATTGCGCGAGGAATTGCGCGTCGAGCTCAAGCGCATTCAGCGCAGTACTGGCGCGACTGTGCTGTACGTGACCCACGACCAGGTCGAGGCCACGACGATGGCTGATCGCATCGCAATCCTCGAAAACGGTTGCGTCCGTCAAGTCGGTACGCCCGAAGAGATCTACCGCGAACCCAACTGCCTGGCCGTGGCCCAACGTTTGGGCGCGCCTGCGGTGAACGTGTTACCTGCGGCCTGGTTCGGCGGATCTGCCCACCCGCACACCAGGCAAGTGGCGATCCGGCCCGAAGACGTGGAAGTCAGCCTGCAAGGCGGCGAAGGTTCTTTCACGGTCGTCGAATGCTCGCTGGTCAAGCACTTGATCGTGGCTGAACGCGATGGCGTGGACGTTCGCGCACGTTTCACGGCCGACCACCCGGTGCCGACCGGGCACCAGGTCACGCTCAAGTTACCACCTGCGCGGTGTCTCTTCTTCGACGAACGCGGCAACCGCGTCCGCTCATCCTGAACTGCCGAACTCTCCACAACGGAATCCGCACATGAACAGCTCTCTCATTGTCGCCAGCCTGCGCGCTGTGCACGCCTCGGTGCTCGCCAACGAGGCCGACATCGAATCGCTTGATCGCGCCATCGGCGACGGTGATCACTACTTGAACGTCAAACGCGGTTGCGAGGTCCTCTCTGCAATGGCACAGGACCTCGAAGCACTCTCGACCAGTGCGGCGCTCAACGCCATCGGCATGAAGCTGCTGTCCACGATCGGTGGTGCATCCGGTCCGTTGATCTCGGGCTTCTTCATTGCGATGGGCAAGGCGCTGAAAGATAACGCCGACCCGAGCCGACCCGACTTTGCCCAGGCGTTCGCTGCGGGCGTTGAGGCCATCAAGCAACGCGGTAAGGCCGATGTCGGTGAGAAGACGATGCTGGATGTGCTGATCCCGGTGTCGCGCCTACTCATAAAGCTCAACGAAGACGGCACCGCGCTGCCCGAGATGTGCCAGCAGATCAATGCCGAAGCCACCCGCAACATGCTGGCCACGCGCGACATGATCGCCAGCAAAGGCCGCGCCTATTCGCTCGGCGAGCGCGCGCTCGGCCACATCGACCCGGGGTGCAAGACCTGCGAGGTGGCTATCGCCGCTGTCTGCACCGAAGTGCTCAAGTCCTGAAAGCCGAAGGAGACATCATGAAGAAGTTCATCAACGACCCGGAGACCATGCTGCGCGAGGCGTTGAGCGGCATGGCGTTGGCGCACCCTGATCTGCTGGAGGTTCACTTCGATCCGACGTTCGTCTGTCGCGCTGAGCGTTCGTCCAAAAAGAAGGTTGCGCTCTTGTCTGGGGGCGGGTCGGGTCACGAGCCCCTGCATGTGGGCTTCATCGGCACGGGCATGCTCGACGCGGCGTGCCCCGGCCAGGTCTTCACTTCTCCGACGCCAGATCAGATGTTGGCCGCTGCTGAAGCGGTCAACACAGGCGCGGGGGTGCTCTTCATCGTCAAGAACTACGCCGGCGACTCGATGAATTTCCAGATCGCCTGCGAGATGCTCGACATCGAGAACGCGACCGTCCTGATCAACGATGACGTGGCGGTCGAGAACTCCACGCACACCACCGGTCGTCGCGGTGTGGCGGGCACGGTGATCGTCGAGAAGATGGTGGGTGCGGCCGCTGAGCAAGGCGCGGACCTGGCACAGTGCAAGGCCGTCGGTGACCGGGTCAACAAGGCCACCGCGTCGATGGGCGTGGCCTTCACCAGTTGCACGGTGCCGGCAGCCGGGCGGCCGACCTTCGAGATCGGCGCCGATGAAATGGAGGTCGGCGTCGGCATCCATGGCGAGCCCGGTCGCCGACGCGAGGCGATCCAGCGCGCCGATGTGATCGTGGACGACCTGCTGTCATCCATCATCCGTGATCTGGCGCCGGCCGCTGGCAGCGAAGTGCTGCTGCATGTCAACGGCTTCGGGGGTACGCCGCTGATGGAGCTCTACTTGCTGCATCACAGTGCGGACAAACAACTGAAGTCTCGTGGACTGAAGCCCGTGCGCACCCTGGTCGGCAACTTCACCACGTCGCTCGAGATGGCCGGGGCGTCGCTCACAGTGACCGTGCTGGATGTCGAGCTGAAAGCGCTGTGGGATGCGCCGGTTCACACCGCTGCGTTACGCTGGTGATCGAAGAACCCATCGGATTGGGGCGGCGGGCGCGCACGCTTCTTGTCGTGGGCGACTGGAAGATGCACGGGACGCGCGCATCGGCTGCGGGTTTGGTTTCTCAGCTCGCACACGGTCTGCGCAATGTTGAGGCTGACACGGCGGAGTGTGTGCCCTTCCCACTGTTGACTGTGTTGAGCGACTGGTGCAGGGCACTGCGTTGAAGCTCGGAGCCCAGGACGTGAGCGAGCACAGCGAGGGCGCGTTGACGGGCGAAGTCTCCGCTCGCATGCTGTTCGATGTTGGGTGCCGGTTCGTCATCGTCGGGCACTCGGAACGGCGTACCCGACACCGCGAAACCGATGTCGAGGTCGCGTCCAAGGCCAAAATTGCACTTGCACACGGCCTGACGCCGATCTTCTGCGTCGGGGAAGCACTGGCGCAGCGGGACTTGGGTCAGACAAGACAAACTGTCTTGCGGCAGATAGACGCCTTGGTTTCGCAGATCGGCGCTCAAGACGTCGGGAGCGCCGTCGTCGCCTACGAACCCGTGTGGGCGATCAGAACGAGTCGCACCGCTACGCCGGCGCAAGCACAAGACGTTCATGCCGCGATTCATGAACGGCTCGCCCGCACCGACAGCGACGCCGCGGCGCACACCCGCATCCTGTACGGCGGCAGTGTCAAGCCGAACAGCGCGAAGAGCCTGTTTGCCGAGCCCGACATCGACGGTGCTCTCGTGGGTGGCGCTTCCATGGTCGCCGACGATTTCGTGGCCATTAGCGCTGCCGCTGCCGCCGCAACCTTGACTTGAAAGACCCCGCTTTGACCTCTGAACTCACCAGGCTTCATTCCATGAAAACTGCCCAGCCGCTGCGCCGCGCTCGCCGCGTCAAGATTGTCGCCACCCTCGGGCCATCCAGCTCCGATCGTGCAACCATCAAGGCCCTGTGCGTGGCCGGTGCAGACGTGTTCAGGCTGAACTTCAGCCACGGTACACATGCAGATCACGAGGCTCGATTCGAACTCATTCGCAGCGCGGAGCTTGAGCTTGGGCGCCCGATTGCCATCTTGCTTGACCTGCAGGGACCGAAGCTGCGCATCGGCACGTTTTCGAACGGTCCGGTGACGTTGCGGGAGGGAGCGCGCTTTCAGTTGGACCTGGATCTCAGGCCCGGTGACGACACACGCGCGCCGCTGCCTCATCCCGAAATCTTCGCAGCGCTGAGCGCTGGCACCGACCTGCTCGTGGACGATGGCAAGGTCAGGCTTCGGGTCCGCGACTGTGGGCCCAACTTCGCCACGACCGAGGTTATCAACGGCGGCGTCATTTCGGATCGCAAGGGTGTGAACGTCCCGTCCGTGTTGCTGCCGATCTCGGCGATGACAGCGAAGGACCGAGACGACCTCGACTTCGGGCTGCGTCTGGGCGTCGATTGGGTGGCTTTGTCCTTTGTTCAGCGCCCGGAGGATTTGCAAGAAGTGCGGGCGATCACAGGGGCTCGGGTTGGCGTGCTCGCCAAGTTGGAGAAGCCAGCCGCCATCGACGCGCTTGAGGCCATTGTCGAAGCCGCCGACGCGATCATGGTGGCGCGCGGCGATCTGGGCGTCGAGTTGCCGGCAGAACAGGTGCCGCGCATCCAGAAGCGCATCGTTCGAAGCTGTCGTGCCGCGGGCAAGCCGGTGATTGTGGCGACACAAATGCTGGAGTCGATGATCACCGCCAGCGTGCCGACGCGCGCGGAAGCGTCGGACGTGGCGACCGCCGTGTATGACGGTGCCGACGCCGTCATGCTCTCCGCTGAATCTGCCTCCGGAAACTTCCCGCGTGAAGCCGTCGCGATGATGGATCGAATCATCACCGAGGTCGAATCGGACCCTTACTACATCGTCTCGATCGCCGCCTCGCACACGCCCGCCCAGGCTTCCGTGGCCGATGCAGTGTGTGCGTCGATGCGGCAAGCCGCCAGCCTGCTGCCGGTCGCCGCCATCGTCACCTACACGCGGTCGGGCTACACGAGCCTACGGGCCGCCCGGGAGCGGCCCGCCGTGCCGGTGCTCTGCATGACGCCCGATCTCGGCACAGCACGCCGACTCGCGCTGGGCTGGGGTATCCATTGCGTTCACACGCCTGCTGCCATCGAAGACGTGCCCGACATGGTGGCGCGCGCCTGTTCACTCGCCCGGAAGGAGGGGTTCGCCGAGCGCGGTGACATCGTTTTGATTGCCGCCGGCATGCCCTTTGGCACGGTAGGTACCACTAACTTTCTGCACATCGCCAAGGCCTGATCGCATGTCGAACATCAAAGACATCCGTGCCATCGAGATCCTCGACTCGCGAGGCAATCCGAAAGTGGCTGCCACCGTCACGCTCGACGACGGATCCTTCGGTCATGCGGCCGTGCCCTCGCGCGCTTCAACCGGTTAGCGCGAAGCCTTGGAACTGCGCGATAAAGATCCACACCGCTATTGCGGAAAGGGTGTGCTGCGGGCCGTTGGCCATGTGAACGGAGAGATTCGGTCAGCGCTGATCGGCATTGACGTCCGTAATCAGTCGAATCTCGATCAACGGATGATTTTGCTCGCCGGCACGCCCGACAAGGCCCGGTTGGGGGCCAACGCCTCGCTCGCCGTTGCGCTGGCTAGATGCTTGGGCCGTTGGCCGGCCACTGGCACCACGCGCACATCACCACCCCTGGGCAACAGCCTTGCGCATCGCCGAGCCAGAACCGGCCGTCGGCGTCATGCAAAAACCAATGTTGCTGTGTACACGGCGTCCTCGTCGTCGCCCAGCAGCAGCCGGTTAACGGGGACGTTGTTCGCAAAGCGCTCTGCGGCCTCGGGCGGCACATGGGCTTGCGCCTGCCGCACCCAGCGCC
>JANOXU010000140.1:0-33679 GCA_031418595.1 Burkholderiales bacterium | reverse complement strand
CTCGCGCAGCCGGTCTTGCAAGTGCTGCAAATGTTCGGCGGTGACCCGCAGGCCTTCTACGAATTGGGAGCGTGCATCGTCGGCCATGGTGGAACCCTTGTTGATGCCTGAGCGTGGTTTGGCGCTGGCGTGGCGTTGGCGTGGCGTTGGCGTTCGCGAGTGCCGTGTAGCGTTTGGCGGTGCCGGCGTCAGTGGCTGGAAATGATGTCGATCTCGCGCAACTGCACGCTGCCCGCGGTGCGGCTTATCAGGTGCAGCACTGGCTGCGCAGCGTTAAACGGTGAAGTGGGCACCAACACGCCAGGCGCGCCCTTGGGCGTGGGCGTGAGCGCGATGGCGGCGCTAACGGTGCTAACAGCGCTGACGGCCGCGGCGCCGCCGCTGGCAGCGGCCGACAGGGCCAGGGTGAGCGGCGCCAGGGGCGCGTCTTTCGGTGCCAGGCCCACCAGGCGCAGGCGGGCACGGGCATCCAGCACGCCGGCCGGGTCTTGCAAGGGTGCGGGCAGCGCGCGCCACGGCCCGTTGGGTGGCCCGCGGCGTATGACCTGCTCGGCCAGCCCGTCCGCCACGGCGGCCTGCGCCAGCGCCCAGCTCAGCTCGCCGCGCGCCACCACCAGCGCCATCCATGGCATGGGGCCGGGGCCCAGCGGCACCGCTTGCTTGAAGCTGAAGCTCACCCATTGCTCATCGGCGCTGGCGGCCAGCGTCACGGGCTCGCTGGCGCCCTGGGGCAGGTGCTGGCCGGGCATGCTGCTGCCTTCTGCCACGGCCCACAGCACCACGCGCGCTTCGGCGGCGTCGCCCAGCGCGCGCAGCGGCAGGCGGATGGCATTCAGCTCGGCCAGGCCGCTGCCGCCGGGCAGGCGCACGATGGCGGCGCGCTGCGCATCGACCATCAATTCGGCCAACACCGGCTCGGCCGCGCTGGCCGCCGGGGCAGGGCCCACTGGGGGCAGCACGCGCTGCGCCGGGAGGTCGGCCACGGCCAGCCAGCGCACTTCGTCGATGCGCCGCGTGGCGCCGGCGGGCGGCGCGGGCAGGGGCAGGGTCAAGTCGAGCTGGCCTTCGCTGGCGAATTCAAGCTCGGCAGTGGTGTCGTTGTCGACCTGCACACGGCGAATGCGGCGCAACTGCGGCGTGCCGTGCACGGCCAGCGCCAGGCGGCACGGCACCTTGGTTGACAAGGTGACCTTGAACGTTACGGCTGCCTCGGCGGCCAGCGGGTCGCCGGTGAGCGCGGCCAAGCCGGCGGTGAGGTCGATGATGCGTTTGGAATTCGTGTCCCAGCCCGTGCTGTCGGGCGTGCTGATGTTGGCGCGCGGTTGCACCGGCTCGGGGTGGCTCCACACCGCTGGCGCGTCATCAATGCGGATTTCCAGGCCCGACGGCGGCTCGGGCAAGCGCACCCGCACCGCGGCCAGCTCGGTGGCGGTGAGTGCGCGCGACAGCAGCACGCGCAGACGCTCGGTGCGCAGCTCAGCGAAGATGACGTTGGAGCTGGGCGCCGGCGGCCCGATGAAGCTCCCACCCAGCGCCGAGGTGGGCGAGAACTGGCTGCCCAGCCAGGAAAAGGCGTTCGTCACCTTGGCGTCACCGGGCAGGTCGATGCCGCTGATGGTGCGCGGCGTGCCGAAGTCGATCACCAGTTCCTTGCTGCCGTTGGTGTCGTAGCTGCGCACCTGCGCCACTTCTTGCACCAAGGTGGAATCCACGCGCTGGGCCTGCAGCACAAACTCGTACTTGCCGACCAGCGCATTGCGCGGCAGCGTCACGTTCAGCGCCACCGTGGTCACGCCGTCGAACAGCGCGTAGGCGTAGGCGTACATCATCTGCACGCCCACGCTGGTGACGGACTGCACGCTTTGGACGATGGTTTGAATGGCCTGCACCATGGCGCTCGCCTTCAGTTCAGAGCCTGTGCGCTCACTTGAACGCCAACGCGCCGCGCGCGGAATTGAACGCCGCCTCGAAGCTGGTTTCGGGCGCGGCTTCATCCACCGCCATGTTGGCGCTGCGGAACTGCGTGGTGAGCGCCACTTTTTCGGCCGCGGGCACATCGGCCGCCTTCTCGTACTTCAGCAGCGACTGGCGCGTGGTGGCGTCTTGCAAGATGCCTTCGGTGAGCACCGAGACGCTGCGCTCGCGCAGGTCGCGGTGCACGTTGTCGAAGATGGAAAACGGGATCGCCGTGGGCGGGGCCAGGATCAGGTCAACCACCGTGCCGGCATTCACCTTGGTGCCGGCCTTGATGCTTTGCGACACCACGCGCGGCGTCTGGCGCGGTTGCAGCACGTCGAGGTTGCCGAGGAAAAAATCGGTTGCCTGCTGGTTGATCTTGACCGCCGGCACCTGGAAGCCGTCGCGCACGACCTTGGCCACGGCGGGTTTGTCGTCCACTTCCACGAGCACTTCCTTGGCCTGCACGAAGGCGGTCTTGCCGATGAGAAAATTGGTGGCCATCTTGACTCCTGCTGATATGGAACGTTAAACAACAACCCCGCGCTCAACCCCGGGTCTGCTTGGTGACCACCTTGCCCAGCACCAGGCCCAGGCCTTCCAGCGCCTTCTGTGCTTCGGCCAATGACAGGCCGGTGAGCGGTGGAATCTCGACGCTGCTTTGCGCTTGCAGCGCCGCGGCAATCACCAACTGCACGCTCTGGCCGGTGGGCACCGGGTTGCCGGCGTAAGGCACCTGCATCAGCACGCGCGAGCTGCTGTATTGCGCGCCGGGGTTGGCGGTGGGCACGTCGGTGCCGGTCACATCCAGAATGCGCGCCACGGTGACTTGCACGCTGGCCAGGGTGGCCAGGGCGTCGCTCAGCACCTGGCCAAACACCTGCGGCATGAAGGCGCCGTTGGCGGTGAGCGCCACGTTCTGCACCGCCGCTTCGGGCGCCGTGACGTTGAGCGTGGCCGCGTTGAAGCCCGGTGCCTCCACGCGCAGTGCGTAGGCGCCGGGGCGCAGGCCGGCAAACATGTGCGCCGTGCCGGGCGGCACGGGCGCCACGGCGTCGATGGCAATGCCGTCGTCGCGGATGGCGGTGACGCGCACCGTGGCGAGATCGACCCCGGCGGTGGTGACCTGCACCTTCAACGCCGTGGCCTCGGTGCTTTCCAGGTGGGTGTGCACCTGGCCCAGCGCATTGACGATGTCGTTCCAGGCCTGCGCCGTGACCGGCTCGCCGGCGCTGGCCAGCTTCTTGATGAACGGGGGGGTGAAGATCATGGTGAGTTACTCCGACGGTTAATCATGCTTCTTCATCGGCCGGGGCCGACCACAGCTGCGTGCCTGCGCGCAGGCTTTCAATCGGGTCGTCGTCGATGCCGCTGGTCAGCGTGCCGCTGCCCAGGGTCCAGCGGTCGTCGATGAATTCCACCCGCAACTCCACGCCCAGCGGGCGAAAGCGTTCCACCGCGCGGGCCACGGCTTGCAGGGTGAGCGCGCCTTCGGCTTCGGCGGCGCGCCAGGCGCGAAAGCGTGACGGCACCAGCAGGCGCACGGCAAAGGCGCGGTGCTCCAGCCAAGACAAACTCACCCGAGCTGAAGGTGTGCGCGGCAGCGGTGGGGGCGCAAAGACGGCGCTGCCGAACACCGCCGCGCCGCTGCGCGGGGTGACGCTTCTGGCCCCAGCGGGTGCCGGGTCGTCCGACGCGAAATGCCCTTCTTGCACAAAGAACGCCAGCCGCGTGGTGCCCACCGCGATGCCGGGCATGGGCAGGTTGGCGCCGTCGCTGGGGAAGCTGGCTTCGCGATCAAGGCCCTGCGCCGGCGTCATGGTCACGAAGCGTGCCTTTTTGTGGCGTGGGTTCACGGCTTCGCCATCGAACACGAAGTCGGCATCGGCCGCGGCGTCGTCGCCCGCAAAACAAGCCCCCTGCCAGGCAAAGGCGAGCGAGGTGACGTCGGCCGCGCCAAGCAACACGCGCCCCTCTTCGTTGAACACCAGCACCTCGCCGTTGGCCACCGCGCCGCTGTAGCCCACACCATGGCCTTCATCGCGGTTCACGAGCATCGGGCCCACCGTGCGTTCGCCCTCGCCAGTGATGCGAATCTGTAGCAGCGCGCGTTCGAAGCCGCGGCGGACTTCATTGAACAGCTCGCTGTGCTGGCGCGGCGCGTTGTCGGTTTCGGCGCGCCAGAGCGGGTTTTCTTCAATGCCCAGCAGTTCCTCGGCCACGGGCAAGGCTTGCTCCACTTCGCCCCCGGCGGCGGGCACCAGCCGATTCAAGCGCAGCCGGTCGTGCACGCGCGCGGCATGCCAGTAACGGTCGGCGCTGTGCTGCACTTCGCCCAATTCCAGGTCGAGCGCATTGGCCGCGCCGCGCAGCAAGGCCATCACCGTGCCGTTGCCCGTGGCATGGATGCGGCTGGCCTGGCCGATGCGCGTGCGCACCGCGTCGCACAGGTTGGCATGGCGCAGCGTGGCACGGGCCTGCGCTGCCAGGCGCGTGGCGGCGCGGGCCGCGTCAGCCGGGTCGGCAAACAGCGGCAGGCGCGGCGGCAGGGCTTGCAGCGCCCACAGTGCCGTCAAGCCTTGCGCGGCGGCTTCGCGGGCCGCGTCATCGGCGGCGGTGTCGAGCGCGCGCAGCAGCTCTTGTGCGCGGCGAAAACGCCCGAGCACGATTTCGAATTCGGCCACGCCCATGCCGTGCAGCGCGGCGATGCGCCACAGGTCGGCCAACTCGTCGGCATCACCCAGCCGGTGCGCGCGCCGCACCGCGGCCAGCGCGGCGGCCAGCGTGTCCAGGTCGAGCGCGATGGCGCTGGTGGCCTCGCCCAGCAACTTGCCCGGGCGTGTGGCTTCCAGGTGCGCGGGCAAGCGCGCGAGGATGGTGGCGGCTCTTGGCGTCATCATGACAACCCCTCGGCCGCCGTGTACGCCGGCCGGCCCACCGGCTTGCATGCCGGCGGGCGCTGCGGCGGACAGGCCCCGCGCAGGCGGGTCCTGCTGATCCGCCTCCGCTCGCCCGAGGGGAACGACGGCCTGCCGAAGGCCATGGGGCTGTGGCCCATGGCGGCCCGGCGCTGGGCCCGCGTCATCGACGTTGATGCAGAGCCGCTCATGGGGCGCCGCCACTGCTCAGGGCCACGCGGCGAATCCACAGCCGCTCCAAGCCTGACAGCGGCACCTGCACGTCTTGCTGGTGGATGCGCACGCCGGCGTCCACGTATTCGGCGTGGTAGTGCAGGTTGTCGAGCGAGTAGGTGGCGGTGTTGGGCACCATGCCCTTGAGCAAGTTCACACTCAAGATGGCCCCGCTGGCCAACGCGGCCAGGCCATCCTTCAACTTGGCTGCGGCTTCGCTGCGCGCCACCTCGAACGCCGTGTCGGGGTCGCCCAGCGCGCCGAGGGGCGTCAAGATGAAGTCAACCGTTAGGTCGAGCATGATCAGCGAGCCGCCGATCTTGACGTCGATCACGCCGGTGACCGGCCGCACCTGCGGGTTGCCCGGCACCACGTTGCGCCGCCGCGGGCCGCCCGCGGCGTTTTGCGGGAACAGCTCCACCGCCACGTCGAGCACGCCTTCAAGCTGCATCAACTGCGCCACCAGCCGGTTGTAGACCAGGGCCTCGCCGATGCCGGCTTCGTCGATGAAGGCATCCGTCACCTCGCGGCCTTTGCGTTCCAGCTCGGCCCGCGCCTCGGGCGCCAGCGCCAGCGTGGTGGGGGTGAGTTCAATGTTGGCATCGACCGGCATAAACAAGCCGTCGGCGGCACCGGCCACGCCCACCGTCACCGGCTCGGCGCCGCCTTCAGCGGTCACACCCGAGCCGGCCGTGGCCGCGCCGGCCGGCAGCGGCGCGTCGATGTTGTGCTCGATGCGCACGCCCACCGGGCGCGTGCTCTCGATCAAGGCCACGGCCTGGTCGATGGCGCTGCTGCGCTCGGCCGCGCTGCTCATTTCAGGCAGCGCCACGGTGAGCTTGACCACGCCCGGGTGGGCCAGGTAGTCCTCGCCGATGCGCACGTCTTTTTCACGCAGCCCCGGCAGCGTGGTCAGCGCCGACAGCAGCGCGCCAGTGGTGGACTTGCCTGCGCCTTCATGGGCGCGGCGGGCGCGGGCGCGCAAGGCTTCGTCAGTCTCATCGCTGCCGGCAAAGCGCGTGGCCTGCGGGTTGGCCACGGTCTCGATGCCCAGGATGGGCCGGTTCACCACGCGAATCGCGCCCGCGGCCACCACGCCCGCGGGGCCGGGCTCGAGCGCCTGCACCGGCACTTCCACGCTCAGGTTGCCGCGCTGCAGGGTGCGGTCTTCGGTGGTTTCAAACTGCATCGCCGGCGGCTCGGCGGTGGACAGGCGCGTGCCGGCGTTGATGGTCACATCGGCCGGCGCGGGCGTGGAGCGGGCGAAGACCACGCTGCCGCCGGCCGACAGCCGCCGGCGCCGTGCAACGCCCACCAGCGTGGCCAGTTGATCGAGGTCGCGGCCACCGGCGGTTTCAACAAACCCGGCCTGGTACACCGCTTCGAGCTGGCGCGACAGCACGGCGTATTCGCGCGCAAAGCTTTCGGCCAGCAATCGCGTCACGCTGCCGGGGTTGCGGTCGGTGAGCAGCCGCGTGGCGTCGGTGGTCTCGTAGCTGGCGAAGAAGCTGCTGGCGGCATCGGGCCAGACCGCGTCTTTGGCCGGCAGGCCTTCGGGCGTGGCCTGCCAGACGACGGTGTTTTGCGGCCCGAGGGTGAAATCAGTGGGTGAGCGGAAACGAAAGTACGCCGCGTCGACCAGCCCGCTGACGCGCAGCGTGGCCGGCAGCACCGCGCTGGTGGTGGCTAATTTGAACGGTTGCAGCTCGGGCAGGAAGCGGAACTGCTCGCGCACCTGGCCGCCGGTGAGCGCCGACAGCAAATCATCCACAAACTGGGCATAGGGTTCGGCGGCGTACGTCACGGCGTGGCTCCCAATGAAAACGGCAGCACCAGGTTCAGCGGGTGCGGCTCACCGCGCACGCGCAATTCGAGTTCGATGCGCACCGTTTCGCGCGGTGGTTGATGCTCAGCCAGCACCTTGGCCGACAGCACTTTCTCAATGCGCGCTTCATCGCGCAGCGCTTGCAGGATGTACAGCTTGATCAGGTTGCGCGTGCGCTCGATATTCGGCTCGCCGATCAGTTCATGGTGGCGCGAGCCGTATTCGGGGTGGCCCAGTGCAGCCAGCTCGCCCTTGTGCGTCTTGATGCGATTGGCCAGGGCCTGCTCCAGGTTGGCCAGGCCGTCGGCGCGCTGCACGTCGCGGTCGACACCGCGCTTCAAATCAAGTAAGTCGGCGTCTTCAAAAAAGCCGCTGCTGCTGGTGTAGCGCAGAGCCAAGTCGCGCCCGAGCAGCGGGGCCAATGTTTCAGCGGTGCGGGTGGTGCGGGCCATGATGGTGTGCCTTCAAGGCGCCCCGGTGTCGGTGATGTAGGGCGCGGCCGGCGGGCCCAGGATGGTGAGCACGCCGGGGCCGGAGGGAATCATGTCGCCCATGCGCACCAGGCCCTGGCCGGCAATGGTGACGCCGCTTGAGCCGCCCTGGCCGATGGGCAGCGGGTAGGGCACGCCTGAGAGCGAATTGATCATTTGGCACAGGCTGCCCACGGTGGCCAGGGGCATGCCGCCGGCCGTGGCCGCGGTTTGCGTGACCACGGTGATGACGCCGCTGTCGGGCGGGCCGGCCGCGCCGGGACTGAGCAAAACGGCGCAACCAATGGAGACGGGGGAGCCTGGCATAAAGTGATGGCTTGCGTTAACTTGGGCTGAACTGCGTCATGCCGGCCAGGCTGATGGCCGCGGCCTTGACCTTGGCCGAGCCCTGGCCTTCGAGCGTGACGGCCACGCCCTTGATGGTGACGTTGCCCTGGGCGGTGAGTTCGAGGTTGCCGCTGGCCTCGAACGTGGTGTCGCCCTGGGTCTTGATGGTGAGCTTGGCGCCCGAGGTGATGGTCACGTCACCGTCTTTGGCAATCGTGACCTCGGTGCTGCCCAGCTTGATCTTCAGGTTTTCATCGTCAGCCGTCAGCGTGACATCGCTGCCCAGGCCGATGTGCAGGCGGCGCAGGCCGGCGTCGCCGCCGGCATCACTGGGCTCGTAGACCACTTCACCGGCCTTGGCCACGGGCGGCTGCACCTTGGCGTCGTACACCGAGCCCACCACCAGCGGTGCGTTCAGGTCGCCCTGCACAAACACCACCAGCACCGTGTCATCCAGCTGCGGCAGCACAGAGAGGCCCAACCGGCCCACCAGCACCGGCACGTGTTGCAGCTCGATGCCGGTGGCTGCCAGGCGCACATTCACCTGGTGGTTGGCGTCGCTCGAATCGCTGTCGCGCGCATGCACGGTGGTGACCACGCCGAGTTCGGGCGCAATGCGCCGGGCCAATTCATCGCGCACGATGGCGCGCAGGGTGTCGATCAGCTCGGTCACAACAGGCCTCCGAGTGCGCCCAGGATGCCGCCGCTGCCTTCACCGCCTTCGACTTGCAAACGGGTGAGAAAGCCGCTGGTCGCATCGAACGTGTGGCGCACCGCGCGCACGCGCAGCACGCCGGGGGCGCCACCGGGCACGCCGGTGGGTTCCACCGCATCACCAGGGCGGATAGCTGGGTTGCCGGCGATGAGCAACTCGCCGCTCACCGCGGCGCGCTCGGCACGCTTTTGCGTGGCGTCGCTCACGGCTTGCGCGGCGTCGCGGGTTGAGAGTGCTGCCGGCAAGCGGGTGGTGGTGGCACCCGCGCCCACCGGGTCGTGCGCCAGCCAGTGCCAGCGCGCCGTGCCCGATTCGCTGGCCGAGCCATAGGCGGCCACTGCGGCGGCCTGCGGCGCGGCATGCAGCGCCAGGTTCCAGTCGAGCAACTCGGCGCCGTAGCGCAACGTTAGAGGTGAGCTGGCGCCGGCCGCGGGCATGAAGCGCAGGCTGCCATCAGGCGCGCTGCCCAGATCAGCCCCCACCAGCCGGGCCAACGCGCGCAGGTGGCTCCACACCGGGCGGCGGTTGTCAACGTGATAGGCATTGAGCTTCAGGCTGCCCTGGGCCTGGTCGACCTTGGCCGAGCCGGCCAGGTCGCGCACGATGTCGGCCACGCTTTGGTTCAGGTAGCTCTGCGACTTGGCCGTGCGGCTCAAGGCCACGGTGGCGGCCAGGCCTTCGAGCAGCACCGCCTGGGGCGAGACACGCCGCGCGCTGACCTCGCCGGCCCAAACGTCTTCTTCACTGTCGCGCTCGCCAAGTTTGATGCTCATCGTGGCGCCCGCGGTGGCATCAGCAAATTTGGAGCGCGGCCAGAACTGCAAAGATGCCTGGTCATGTGAACCGTTAACGGCCAGGTCGATTTGCAGGCGTACCAAGGCCGCTTCATCGGCGCCGAGTTCGCGGCCGTCGAGGGTGATGCGGGCGTTGGGCCTGGATAAGCTCATGGCTGCACGTCGCTGATGTCAATGCCATCGCGCGCCGCTTCGCGCTTGAGAACGCGGGTGAGCTGCTGCGCCAGCGCCTCGTCGTCGCCTCTTGCGCCGTGGCTGCGAGCGTTGGTTTGCATGGGCGCCGGTGGCTGTGGCGGCTGTGATGGGTGCGGTGCTTGCGCCTGCTGCGCGCGCGCAGCCAAGCCGCGCAAGCCCTGCACCACGGCGCCGGGCAGGGCCGCGGCGAACGGCGCAACGGGCGCGGTGGCTTGCAACGCCGTGGCCACGGCCTGGCCGGCCTGAATGAGCGGCGTGGCCAGCTCGGGCAGCAACGCGGCGCCGATGCCTGCGTGGCGGCGCTGGGGGGCCGGCGTTGAGGCCGCCTGGCCTGCGCCGCGCGCGGCCGGGGCACCGCGGCCGGTGAATTGATCGAGCGTGGCGCGCAGCAGCGGCAGCACGGGTTGGAACGCGCTAACCAGGGCGTCAACAGGCCCTTGATTCGTTGGCGTGATCGTGGCCTGGTTCGTTGTGCGCGGCGCCGCCCGGCCGGGCTGGCGCGGCGCGGCTGTGAACGCCGCTAAGCCGGCCGCGGCCTGGCCAGGCGTGGGGCCCAGCACCGTGGCCAGGCCTGGTGCGTTCAAGGCCGCGCCCAACGCCGCGCCGCCCATTTGCAGCGGCGTGGCAAAGGCCTGGGCCAAGCCGGCGCGCGCCGTGCGCTGCTGCCAGGCTTGCTGCGCTACAGCGGCCGTTTTGAAGTGCTGCACGACTTGATCTAACCCATCTTGCAGGGCGTTCGGGGCCAAGGGCTTATTGACCCGTTTGGTGCTGCCGCTGGCGGCCTTCAACGCCACCGGCGGCAAGGTCCGCGCCACCGCGTGGCCCAAGCCCGGCTGGGCCAACCCAACGGGGGTTCTTGGCGCCAAGGGTGCCAACGCGCGGGCCAGTTGCGGGGCGATGGCGGCCGGGCCGTTTTGCCCGCTCGCTTGGGTCTGCGCTTGGGCCATGTGCTGCAACACGCTGTTCATCGCCGCGTTGGCACTCGCCTCCACCAAGGGCACACCCAGCAAGCGGTCCAGCACGCTGGGGACTTGCAGCACACCCTGGCCCACCGGGTCCGCCAAAGCAGCCACAGCCTGGCGCGAACGCTGCTCTTGCGCAACGAATTGCGCGGGCGCCGCCGCGCCGCCAAACAGGCGGGCGAACTGGCGCTCAAAGGGTGTCACGCCGGCTCCCCTGGCAGCGCACCGGCTGGTCGCTCATCGCGCGCCAGCATCTCCACGTACAACAAGATTTGGCCCACCGTGAGGGCCGAGCAATCAGCCGGCGTCCAACCAAACTCACGCGCCAAGATGAAGCAAGCGCGGGTGAGCGGCGCCTTGATGGCCTTGTCGAGGTCGTCTTCCGACACGCTCAGGCCCGACAACTTGTTCACCTTGTCGAGCAGGAATTGCAGCAAGCCGGCCGACAGGCCCGTGACCTGCTCAACGTTGAGTTTGGGCTCCACCAAGGCCTGTTGCACCATCAACACGCTGGCCAGCACGCGCTCGTCCTTCGCCGCCTGCGCCACGCGCTGCACCGCGCCGGCGGTGAGTGGCCGAAGCACCACGTAGCCGGGGCTGGCTTCACTGGCCGCGCGGGCCAACAGCTCGGCCGGCAGCTCCACACGGTGCGTGGCCTGCGCACCGGCGAGCAGGTCTTCAGCGGCGAGGGCTCTGGTCATTAACATTTCAATGTTCCATAACGCCGAGCGCAGTGCACGGCGCAAAAAGGCGAGCTGATCCAAGCGAACGCCGCGGATCCGGCTCTGCCGGGCCGATGGCGTTGCCCCCCTGGGGGGGCGCGCGAAGCGCGTAGGGGGGGGTCATTGACTGTCTTCAACTTTCACCCACAAGGCGCGGAAGTTCACCTTCTCCATCGCGAAGTCGTCTTCGGGCAGGCTGTACAGCCACTCTTCGAGCTTCACGCCCATCACCGTGACGGTGGAGGCCGTGCCCGGCAGCGACGGGTTTTCCAGCCGCACGCTGAGGTTGAACGACGGGCTGGGGAAGCTGCCGGCCGGCCGGCTGTCGGCCGCGTCACCGAGCATCAGCTTGAGCAGCGCGCCGTTGATGTAGGCGCGATCAATGCTGCCGTAGACGTTGATGTTGCCGTGGCGCAGCTCGGTGGCGAAGCGCTGGCCGAGCTCGTGGAAGGGCTCGACATCGTTGGTGACGCGGATGGTCACGCCGGTGGCGCGGCCGATTGGGGTGAGCGAATAGGCCTCGTTCACGGCAGCGGCCTTGTCGCCTTCAACGCCGGCTTCGACGGCCAGTGAAATGGTGCCGTCGGAACCGCGGTAGACAGTGCTGGGCATGTGTGTGCTCCTGGTGTGGTGGGGGAACGCTGTCGGTCAAGACAAGTTCATGATCACCTTGATGAAGTCGATCGAGAAGGTAGGCTGCAGCGTCATGGTGACGATGGCCTGGCCGTTGATTTCTTGCGCCCGCGTGGCCGACACATCCAGCTCGTAGCCGACCAGCATTTCGTCTAACACCATGCCTGAGAGGAAACCGTCGAGCGTGGCCTTCAGCGCCGAGCGAACGCGCGAGTTGTTGAGCTTGCCGATGTACGGGTTGCTGCCCTGGCGCACGCCGGCCTTGGCGAAATCGACGATGCGGCGCACCGAGATCTGCTTGAACGCGCCGGTGTCGGTGGAGATGCCTTTCAGCGCGCGAATGCCGAAGCTCTTGGTCAGCAACAGCACGCGGTTGTTGAGCAGGTTCTTCTGCTCGGCGCGGGTGTAGTCGCGGGTCAGGTTGGCCACGGCCAGGTCTTTATTGGTCAGGCTGATGTGCGGCGCCAGCGTGGCCAGGCGGCCAGCCACTGTGGCGGCGGCGTAGGCCGGGGGCAGCTTCACGCGCTTGTCGGCTGCACCCACCAGAGCGGGGTCGTCGGCCACGATGCCCGGCGCCACGAGCACCAGGCGCGGGTTGCTGGCAGCGGCCACATCGTTGGTGACCAAATCCGCCGGCACGTCGGTGGAAGCACCCATCACCGCGATGCGTTCGCGCCCGTCGTTTTCGGTTTCTTCCAGGTGAGCCAGCATGGTGGCCGCGGCGGTGCGGGCATCGAAGCCGGCGGCCACCACGATGTTCACCGGTTGTGGCGCCAGCAGCGCCAGGCCCGCGGCCAGTTCAGTGGCAGTGGCCGGCACGCCGTCGGGCCCGCCGATGTTGCCCCCCGTGGCGGCCACCACGGCCACCACTGCGCTGCCGCGGTTGGCGTTAGACAAGCCGCTGGCGGCCACCAAGCGGCTGCCTTCGTTCACCGCATCAAACACGGCGCCGGCATTGGCGCCGCTGAACACTTCGCGCGTGCGGCCCATCGTCAAGGTGAAGGTCGGAGCCTGCCCGTTGGCCGCGGGGCTGAAGCTGGCCGTGATGGCGTTGGCCCAGGTGCCGGGTGACACCGCGGTCAGGGTGAACAGCAGCGCATCGGCGGCGGCGTTCACGGCCCAGCTCATGCGCTGCATCGTGACCCCAGGCGCCAGGTTGGCCACCCGCACCGCATACACCGTGCTGCCGCCACCGCGGAACACCTGTTCCAGCGTGCGCGTCAGCGTCAGGTGCGGCGTGGCGGCGGGGTTGGCGGGAAAGGCGTCGGTGCTGCCGAAGGTGTCCACCGCTTCTTGGTAGCTGCCCAGGATGACCACCTCGCCCACCGGGCCGCGGCTGGCCGTGCCCACCACACCGATGTTGCCGGTGCTGATGCCGCCCACACCGATGAGGCCCTCGGAGCGCACCTCGATGTAGGTGCCCGGCAGGATCATTTCAGAGATGACTTCGCTCATTGCACTTCTCCTTCAGTTGCGTCAAGGGCTCGGTTTGAGATCGGCTGGCCAGGGGGCTGGCAGCCGCGGGGGGTGTGGGTCATGGCAGGGCCTGCGTGTGTTCGGTGGTCAACGAGGTGGTGATCGCGCCGCTGGCCGGCTCGACCGCGGTGGAAACCAGGTGCGAGGTGATCGGGATGCGGCGAATCACGCCGCCGGATGAATCAGCCCGGTCGATCACGTGTTCGTATTCGAAGCTGTAGGCCAGCTCGCGGCTGCGCGCATTGGCCAGTTCCGGCTGCGCGGTGCCCACGGCCGACACAGACAGCAGCGCCACTTTGCGCAGGCCGCTGGGCAGCGCGGCTTCGTTGGCCATGGCGTCGAGCAGCGCAGCGGAAAGCGCCAACACATCGGCCGCAGAGGCCGCGCGCACAGCCAAGTTCAGCCGCCCGGCAACGGGCGTGGTGCGGCGTTCCCACTGCCCGAGGAAGTAGGTGGCCACGACCTGGCCCGTGGCGGGCAACGGCGCGCCGAACAGCAGCGTGCCCACGGCGGCGTCGGGCTGCACCTCGTCCGCGCCGGGGGGCACGTTCACCAGCGTGCGCGCCACGCCGGCCACGCTGCACTGCAGGTCGGCCGCCGACAAGGCCGCGTCCAAGCCATCAGCGCGCACCCAGCCGCCATGCGGCAACACCAGCCGGCGCCGGTCTGCACTGAGCAAGTTGAAGCTGGGTTCGGCCGGCAGCACCGGGTTGGCCAGGTCGATGCGGGCGGTAACGGCCAGCGCGCCGGTCATGGCCGCAGCGCGCTCGCCCAGGCCGGCGCCCAGGCGGCGCAGTTCGGGCAGCGCCATCACCAGCGCCGGCAGCTCGGCGGCCACGGTGGGCTCGGCCGCGCCCAGCAAGGCCGCTGCTGGCAGCAGCAAGCCCGGTTGCGCCAGGTGGGTAGCCAGCGCGGTGAGCAGGGCGGTTTCTGCACTCATGACGTCACCGCCCGCAGCACGCGCAAGGCCGCGTTGTCAGACTGGAACAGGCTGCCGAAGAAGGCCCAGAACTGATCAACGTCGGTGATCTGGGCCAGGGGCGGCGGCGCGTCTTGCCCGTCCGCACTTTCGATCAAAGCCACCAGCGCGATCGACTTGTGCGTGGCCGTTGGCGCCGGGTCCACCGGGTTGGTCAAGACCACATGGGCCAGCGCCGTGCCTGCGGCCGGCACATTGACGGTGAGGAAGGGCGCCGCGGCGGGCGTCAACGGGCTCCAGCTCACGGGCGAAAAGCTGGGCGCGCCCAAGGCATCGAGGCCGAGTGACCACACATGCACGCGCGCAGCGGCCGCGGCCAGCCCGGGGTTGTGCACCCGCACATAGACGTGGTTGACGCCGCCGATCAACACCCGGTCTTGCGCCCGCGTGCTCAACAGGTCGCGCAAGGCCAGGGCCGGGTTGGCGGGCTCGGCCTGCACGACGATGAGGTCTGGGCTGCGCCCGGCAAAGGCCACGTTGCCCAGGCGGGCGTTGTCGTCAACACCGTCGCGGATGTGCAGTGTGGTGGGGCCCGCCCCGCGCACGGGCACCACGCGCAAGGCGGCGCGCCGCTCTTGCGCAATGAAGGCTTGCAGGCTGGTGCCAGCGGCCAAGGCGGGCAGCGCGTCGGTGGGCGCGGTACACAGCGCCACCAGGGCGCATTGCGCGGCCCCGGCGGCCAGCTCAACAGGGGGCCGCCAGTCGAAGCGAACCACCCGCGGCTCGTAGGCTTTGAGCAAGTCAATGCGCCGCGCCGCCGCCACGCGGCGCCAGGGGCTGCCACCACTGGGGTTGAAGTCGGGCGGTGCCACCAGGGTGGCCGGGTCAGGCAGGCCGGCCGGCATGGAGTTGGCAGCGCCTGGTGCGGCGCCGCCCAGCAACACCGGCGCGGCCACGCCGGCCGGTGCAAACAGCAAATGCACGTCGACCGCGGCCAGGTCGTCGCTGCCCACGTTGTGCACCTGCACGTACACCGCCTGCGCCGCCAGCGGCACCAGGTCATCCACCGGCATGCGCTCGTCGAACTCAACGCCATCCACCTCATCGTCGAAAAACTCGAAGGGCGCGCTGTCGATGCGGATGTCAAAGGCATGCGCGTGATCGAGCCACACGGCGCCGGGCGGCAAGCGCGGGTCATCGGGAATGGGCGGTGGAAACGGCCGCGGCGTGCTGCGGCCGTCTTCAAGCAGGGTTTGGCGAATCATCAGCCGCTGGCGCGGCGCGACGGCCAAATCGCAATCCCAAATGCCACGGCCGAAGGTGGCCACGCGCAGCCGGCGCGTGCCGGGCAGCACTTCAATGTCGTTCACCAGCGTGGCTGGCAAGGCCGTAGGCGCGGCGCCATTGAAGGGCTGCCAATGCGCATCGGGCACGGCCGGTGCGGCCGGTGCTGCGGCAGGCAGCGCCAGGGCGCGGTACACGCCTGCCAAGGTGCCGGCGTAGAGGTCGATGCCACCGGCGTGAGCGTCGAACTTCACGCTGGTGATGGGGCCGGGTGGCAAGGAATCGGTGTCAGCGCCGAAGGCCGCGGCGGCCCGGGTGCGCGGGAAGCTGATGTCGTGCCACAGGGTGCCGCGGTTGTAGGTGAGGAAGACGCGGCCTTGCAACCGCGCCACGACCTCGACCGTGCCCACGGCACCGCCCACAGGCGTGACGGTGTTGTCGAGGTTCACGGTGAAGGTATGGCCCACCACAAAGGGGCCGCCCGAAAACCCCAACACCAAACTGGCGGCTGGCAACTCCACCGCGGCCGCGGTGGCCTGCGCGGCTTGCACGGGCAACCCGGCCACCTGGAAGGTGAACGCGGCCACGCCGGGCGCACCGGCCAGGCTGATCACCACGCTGACTGGCGCGTCGAATGCCGGCAGCACCTGCAAGCCCGCCGCAGTGGCACCCCCGCCGGCGCTGACCACGCCATTGGTGGCAATGAACCAGCCGTTGCCAACCGCATAGGCCGCCGCGGGGAAGGCCACGAACAAGCCCGTGCCCGGCAGTTGCGTGAGCGCAGCATTGGTGTTGAGGTTGGCCGAGAAGCGGCCGGGGCCATTGCCATTAAAAAACCGCACCTGAAACTGCGCCACGCCGGGCGCGCCAGCAACGCGGATGACGATCTGGCAAGAGCGGTCGGCCTGAACGGCCGCCACCGCAACCATGGCCGGGTTGGTGGGGTGGATGGCAAAGCGCGTGGGCGCATGGCGCAAGCCGCCGACTGAAGGCAAAGCGGCAACCGCCGCCCAGGCGTTGGCCGCCAGCGCCGGGCTGGGCGCGTCGTTGCTGTGAAAAATGCTGCCCGTGCTAGTGCCCACCCAGCCTTCCACCAGCAGCGGCGGCGCGGCGGGCACGGGCCCAAAGGCCAGCGCCGTGGCGGTTTCACCCACCTCGGTTTGCGCCGCCGCCCCTGGCAGGGCCAGGGCGGTGACCATGGCCACGGGCAGGCCCACAGCCGGTGCGGGCAAGGGCGTTGGCGGCGGCGCCACGGCCACGGCCACGGGGAAGGTGGCGGTGCCGGCGGCGTTGATATCGGCCGTCCAGCTTTGCATGCCAGCGCCCGCATTGGCCGGGCGCGGGTCGAGTTCAACGATGCCCACAAAGGGGCCGCCCAGGTTGGCCGTGTTGAAGCCGAAGCTGGGGTAGGTATCGACCCGAACGCGCAGCAGCGGGTCGGGCAGCGGCAGATCGTTGATGACCCGGCTTTGCAGCACCAGGTCGGCGCCCACACCCAGCGAAGCCGTCACCGTGGTCAGGTTCATAGCGCCGTTTTGCGTGGCCAGAAACTGCCGTGGGTTGCCGGGGTGAATGGCGATGCCGCCACCGTCGGCCCAACCGCAGCGGTACCAGGTTTGCCCGCCGTAGCTGACCCAGGAGCCGTTGTCTTGCAGCCCGCCCGCGCTCATGAAGCCCAATGCCGGCAGCAGGTGCACTGCGACATCCTGGAATTGGCCGGCGATGATGCCGTGGCTGCGTTTGCGCCAATAACTCGGGCCGACCGCATCAGCGCGCGACACGTCACGCGCCATGGAAATGCCGCCGTCATTGCCGATCCATAACTTGCGCCGGTCTTGGTGGTCAAACAAGGCCACGTGCTGATCGGCATGCTGGGTGTGGTCCCCCAGGTCGTAGTTCGGCCATTCGAGGATGGGCGTGAAGGTGGCGCCGCCGTCGCTGCTCAAAGCCACGTTCAAGGTGCCGCAGACCACGATGGCCGGGTTGACCGGGTGGGCCTCCAGAATCATCGAGTAATCGGCCTGGCCGTTGTCGGTGGCCGGTATCGCGCCTTGCAGGTTCCAGTTGTCGCCGTTGTCGGGGCTGGAAAAAACGGTGGTGGCCTGGTTGTTGACATCACCAAACACCACGTACAAGTGGTTCGGCTGCTGGCGGCACATGGCCAGCAGCACGCGGCCAAACGCGGCAGGAAACGGCGCCGCGCCAAGGGCCGCCGTGGGTGCGGCGTCCCAGGCCACGCTGTTGGCGCTGCGGTCGTAGCGGCCGCGAAACACGCCCACGCCCTGCACCGCCAGGTGCAGGATCAGATAGCGCGCCACGCTGCGCCCGCCCAGCACCACGGTGGTGGCGTCGCGCGGGTCGCGCGCCACCCGCAAGTCGGTGGCATAGGGCGGGTAGTCGGCAAAGTTGTCGGTGGCGCCGAGCAAGGCGAAGGTGGCCAGCGCCGGCGCGGCGGCCGGCACGGCCAGTGGCGGCACGGGGGGGAAGTCGCGCACCCATTGCGCCACCACCGGCGTGCCCGTGGCGCGACACCGCCACAAGCCGGTTTGTGAGGCGGCCCAGAACTGCTCGGGGTCGTCTGGGTCGGTCTCGATGCGGGTGTAGCGCAGGGCCGAGCCGGGTGCCGCCGTGGCTGGGGTTTCACCGGCCAGCGGCGCGCGCGCCAATCGATCGAAGCTGGCCTGGCCATTGGCTTGCATGGTGACGCGGTACACGCCGTCACCCGATGGGTGGCCGGGCCGGCGCTCGCCGGTGCCCAGGTACAGCGTTTGGCGCTGCTGCGCCGGAACAGCCAGCGCACCGACCGGGAAGTTAAACGACGCCGGCCCGATGTGGGCCCAACTGTCGCCACCATCGGTGGTGCGCCACAGCCCGCCGTGTGCGCTACCGGCGTACAGGGTCAAGGCGTTGTCCGGGTCTTGTACCAGGCTGACGATGCGCCCGCCCACATTGCGCGGCCCCACGCAGACCCAGGGCACGGCCACCGCGGCGGCGCGTGCGCGCTGGGCATGGGCCACGGCCGCGCCCACGCCTGCGGCGTATGACACTTCCGAGGTGGTGCCCAGGCTGTTCTGCGCCGCGCGCTCGCTGACGCGGTCTTCACGGGAGTTCACGGTGGCTGCCATGGCGTGACTAAGGCGCGGCAGGCGCAGCGGGCGGCGTTTGATCGAGCACAAAGGCCAACGCGCGGCCGAGTGCGGCGTTGCCCGGCATGCCAGGGCGGAAGGGTGCGACGTCGGCGGCATCATTGCCGGGCAGCTCGCTCATTTCAAGCCAGCCGCGCAGCAGCGGCAACCAGCCGAGCTGCCGCGCCGTGGCGTCACCATCAGGTGCCAACGAACGCCAGCCGCTGGGCACGGCGCCCATGGCGAAGTCGGCGCCATCGGGGGCGCCGCCTTTTTCATCGACCGCTGCGCCTTGCACCAGCATGCGCCATTCGTTGACGCGGCGCCGGTCCAGGTTCCAGTTGCGAAAGACCTGGTAGCTCTTGTTCAGGCTGCTCTGCGCACCGAACTTTGACTTGTCGCGCTCGCTGTCGCTGAGCAAATGGCTCATGGCGCCCATGCACAGCAAGGCGCCCAGGTCGGCGGCTTCGTTCATCAGGGCCTGGCCGGAAAACAGCGTGTCGTCGGGGCTGGCCAGGTAGGTGTACAGGTTGGCATCAGCCGCGGCCACGCGGCCAAAGGCCACGCTCGGCGCGGCTGGGGGGGGTGGGTTGGCCGGTGCGGCGGCTTGGAGTGGCGCGTCGAGCCGGCGGTTAATGGTGAGCATCGTGTCGTTCAACACCTCGTTGACGATGCGCCGTTGGTTGGGCCCGCCCACGGGTTGCAGTTCGATCTCGTCACCTGGCTTGAAAAACGCACCCAGTTGCGGCGCACCGGCCGAGGCCTGCAAGAGGTTGTGGAACAGGTTGGAGCTGACCGACTGCAACTGCCAACCGGCGGGTGTGGCTTCGACGCCTGTGACCGGGCGCACGACACGCCGCCAGACACCGCTGATGGCACCAGGCAAGGGCGTGACCAAGAGCAGCCGGGTGTCGCTTTCAACCACCGCCACCACGCGCCGGGCGTTGCCGCCCGCGCTCAGGTCGGCCTCGATCACGTCGCCCGCCAGCATGAATTCACTGAAGCGCGTGGCCGAACCGACGGGAATGCTGAGGAAGCGTGCGTCGCCGGCATCCACCGCCAAGACGCCCTGGCCGGCCACCAGCACCGCCGGGTCGCGCAGGTCGCCGCCCTGCGGGCCATCGCGCTCAAACAGCACGGCCTTGGCGCGGCGCGGCGCGGCCTGCAAGACGTAGGCGCTGCCTTCGCTGTCGCCCAGCGGTTTGGCCAGGGCGGCTTGCGTGTTGTGTTCAGCCAGGGTGCCGTGCTCGTCGCCATGGTCGGCGAAGAGCAGGCCGGGCGGCAGCAAGGCTTCTTCGGCTGAAGCCTGCTCGGCGAAGAACAGCTTGGCTTCCAAGCCGGGCTGGCCGGCCGCGTTGGTGACCACGGCTTTCAACTGCGCGGCCAAGTCGACCAGCAACATCGGCGCGGCCGGTGCAAAAAAGGTGCGCGTGGTGGCGCCGAAGCTGAACACCAGGCGGTCATACCGCGCCAGCACCGTGGGCGCGCCGCCGCCGGGCCACCACAGCTTGAGCAAGGGGCGCCGGTCAGTGGGGAAGTAGCGCGCCGCCGGTGAGGTGGTGTCATCAACCGGGCCGGCAAACGACAGCGCGTTTTCGTCGATCAATTGCACGGCCGATGGCCCCACCAATTGGTTGGCGCTGCTGCCACCGGGCAGGGCGACCAGGCCGCTGCCCAGCGTGCCGGCCGGGCGCTGCGGCACCGGTGCGGCCACGTAACGCATCAACAAGGCGGTGCCCATCCACAGCGCACCGAGGATGAGAAACCACAGCAGCAACCAGCCGGCGAACGCCGCACCGTCGCCATCGTTCAAGGCCTGCGGCCCTTGGTGCAGAAAGGCCCAAAACAAGAGCATGAAAACCAAGCCCAGGCCCAGGTGAGACAGCGCCGCCAGGGCCAGCAACCAGCGCCGCGGGTTGTCGGCGTTCACTTGGGTGAGCGTGTAGACCAGGCTGGCGATTTCCAGCGCCAAAGGCAGGGCGAACAACAGCGGCCACTTGGCTTCGAAACCGCCCGTGCCCAGCGTGGCAAAAAACACCACACCCGCCACCAACTGCACGGCCGAAGAGACCCAACTGAAGATCACCGGCCCTTCGGCGCCGAGCGGGCTGAGGTGCAGCCCCAACGTGTAGCTCAGTGGCACCACCGAGCCCAGCGCAAACGGCAACATGAAGCTTTCAAACAGGCCGGCCGCCGGGTCGTGCCCCGCCGGCGGGCTGCTGCGAAACTGGTTGCGCGCATTGGGCAGCGCCGCCGCCACCGGCAGCGCCACCAGCGCCGGCAAATACATGCAGGCGGTGAAGCCCATCCACTGCGGCAGGCTCCAGCTGTGCCCCATGCCCAGGGCCATTCTGAAGCTGCGGTAGCCGTCTTCGAGCAAGGCGGCGCTCAACAGCGGCGGGGCATGTTCGGCGCGCATGGCCTCGTAAGGCGCGCCGCCTTCGCGCTGGGCGCCGGCGCCGTACGTGGCTTCAAGTGCTTCACGGAACGCGGTGTAGAACACGCTGGGCACCAGCGCCGGTTCGGGCCACCAACTGTCGACCTCATGCCCGGTGGCCGGCGCGCTGGGCGCGAACATCAGGTTCAGCACTTCGGCCTCGATGGCCGAGATGACCTGGTCAGCGCTCAGCTTGGGCCGGCCCGGCACGCCCAGCCGGGCTTCGAGTGCATCGACATAGGGCGACGAAATGACGTCGGTGGCGATGTGGCAGCAATGCCCGAGCACCACGCTGCGCATGCGCGCCAGGGTTTCGTCGCGCGCCGCGGCGCTGGCGCCGTTGGCCCCCGCTGCGGGCAGCACGCGGCGCCAGAACTCGAGCACGAAGTCGCTGCTGTAGGCCAGGGCTTGTTCGTGGTGCTGGTCGGGCGTGCCCTTGTGCAAGGTGTCGCGCAGCCAGCGTTGCAAGGGCGCGTACTGGGCCGAGAAGGCGGTGAATTCCGGGCCCACGGCGCCCAGGAACAGGAACTTCGAGACTTGGTCGCCCTGCGCCGGGCCATACAGCCGCACCGGCGGCTGCACCGTGGGCTGGCTGGCGTCCATGGCCACCAACGCGCGGTCGGCCAAATAGGCCAATTGGCGTTCCAGGTCGGTGGCGGTGGGCCGGTTTTCGATCTTGGCGCGCAGGCTGGAACGAATGCGCCGCAGTCGGTCTCGCGTGAGCAGGGCGACCGCAGCGTAGGTGATGGGGCCGGGCATATCTGGCGCCTGTTAGATCGTGACCGAGCCCGAGCCGCTGGACCCGCCGCCGCCCGCAGGCAGCGCGTCTTGCAGCCGCTTGAAGCTGGCCACGGTGTCGCCCAGGCCGGTGTCAACTTGGGCAGCGATGACGTCGAGTTGATCAAACACCGGCGTCAACAGGCCGCGCGGGTCGAGCTGTCGCACCTGGCCGAGTATCTGGTCGTAGACCGCCAACGGCACTTCCAGCAGCACGTCGAGATCGAGCTTTTCCAGCACCTGGGCCACCAGCTCGCGCAGGTTGGTCAAGATGGCGGCAATCTCGTCCAGCGGGTCGTGCTCCACCAGCGCGGTCTTCAGTTCGGCAAAGGCCTGCAGCGGCGCGGCCAGCAGCTGCTCGGGGCTGAGCGCCAGGATGTCGGTGCGCACTTGTTCAACGATGCCGTCGGCGGCCTGCACCAACGGCGTCAAGTCGACCGCATCGAGCAGCGCGCGCAGGTCGGCCGTGGCAGCTTTGAGCGGCTCGATCACGGCATCAAGCAGGTGCGCCAGGCGCCGGTGCAGGGCCGCGAAGATGGGCAGCACCAGGCCCACCAGACGCTCGGGCGGCGCGGCGGCCAATAACGTGCGCAGCACCGCCGCCACGCTGAGTTCGCCCTCGGCCAGGCCCAGGGCGCGGAACAGCGCACGCAGCTTTTGCCGCAGCGGCGCCAGCGGCTCGAGCGCGCGGCGCAGCGCGGCGCAGCCGGTATCGGCTTCAGAGAAGCCGCTGCGCATCAAGCCTTCGCCCAGGCTGGCGGCCTGGGTCAGGGCCGCCAGGTAGCGCGCGCGGTTGGCGGCCAGCTCGCCAAAGAGGTTCGCGCTGTCTAGCGCCGGCAGCAAGGCGCTCAGCGTGGCCCGTTCACGGCTGCCGGCCGCAAGCCGGCCGGCCAAGCCCTGGGCGGCGGTGCGCAGCGCGGCAAAGGAGCCATTCAAGGCCGCGCCCGCGGCGCCGGGATCGACTATTTCCACCAGCCGCTTGGCATCACCCAAGGCGGCGCTGAAGCGCGCGCTGCGCTGCGCCAGCGCCGCGCTGGCCGCGTTGCTTTCAGTGCTGGCCAGCCAGCCCAACACCACGCCAAAGCTGGCGGGCTGAATGCGCCGCCCGGTGGCGCCCAACATGCCGGCGACGATGACGCCCAAGCCCGCGCCCGCGTTCAGCGCCGGAAAGCGTTGCAGGGTGGTGCTGATTTCGTGCAGGGCGCCTTCCAGCGGGGCTTGCAGGCCCAGCGGGTTGACGCGCTCCAGCAAGGCCAGCGCTTGCGTGCGCAACTCGTCTAACGACTCGTCCCATTGATCCAGCCGAATGGCCGTGATGACCGACTGGCGGGCCTGCGCAATGGCCGCTTGCACCGGGGCAATGGCCTGGGCCACCGACAAGGAATCGAGGGCCTGTGTGATTTGGCCAAAGGCCTCGTTCAGTGGCCGCAGCAGCGTGTTCAAGTCGAGCTGCCCCAGCGCGCCGCGCACGCTGTCAAGCGCATCACGCACCGGGGCCAAGGTGAGGTCGGGTTCCACGGCCCGCACCTGCACGGCCAACTCGTCGAGCGCCTGATCGACCTGCGCCAGCAGCGTGCGCGGGCCGTTTTGTTCGACCAAGGTGAGCAGCGCCTGGAACTTCTGGTGCACGGTTTCAATGGCGGCTTCCAGGTCGTCGCGCAGTGCGAAACCATGGTCAGGCGTGATGCCCAGGGCGTTCTTGATTTCGCTTTGCGTGGCGTCGGCGTCCACCGCCTTGATGGGCTGCACCAGGGCGTCCACGTCGGCCTTCATTGAGCTGGGCAGCAGGTCAAACGGCACGGCGCCCACCACGCCCGCGGCGGCGTCAATCGCGGTTACGGCGCCGTCAAAAATCGGCTTCATCTGCGCCTGGGCCAAGGCGTCGGCGAAGCGCTGAACCTGTTCGGCCACGGCGGCGCGCGCGGCACCCAAATCGAGCTGCGCCACGGCACTGCTGGCCTGGCCAAAGAAGGCGTCGATCTGCTGTTTGAAGGCACCCAAGGCGGCGTCAACCTGACCCAAGGCGGCCGTGGCGGCGTCGGCGGCGGTTTGCAGCGCGGCTTCGATTTGAGCCACCAGCTGGGCAACGGCGTCAAGTGCTTGCGCGATGGGGGCGATGAAGGCCTGAATCACGCTGGCCAGCTCATCCAGCGGCAAGGCTGCGACCGCGGCGCGTACCTGGTCGAGCGCGCTGCGCAGGCCGCCCAGCACCTGGTCGATCAGGCGCTGCAATTCGCGCAGCGGCTGCGTCAAGGCGTGCAGGCCGTCGGTCAGCGGTGTGCTGATGAATTCGAGGTTCAGCGCGTCGAGCGACGCCGCCAGCCCCGCCACCTGGGCTTGCGCGGCATCGAGCAGCGCGGCCACGCCGCCGGCCGGCGAGCCCGGGGGCGTGAAGGCCAACACCGGCGCCACCAAGCCAGCCAGGGCCTCGGCCACGCGGCGCGCGGGTGCAGCGTCGGCCAGGCGGATCATGGTCCGGCCGGCGTCGATTTCGGCCTGGAGCCGGGGCACATCCAGGTAGGCCAGGGTGGCTTCATCCATGGCCAGGCCCACCGCGAAACCCTCGCGCAGTTCGGCCAAGGCCTTGGCCACGGTGACCAGTTCACTGACCAAGCCGGCCACGGCCGGGCCATCAGCCGCCGCCACGCCGGCCAGGCGCTGCGCCAAGGCCTGCGGCCCCGTGCCCAAGGCCTGCTGCAAGCGAGCTTGCTGGTGCGCCAGGGCGCGCGGGTCGAGCCGTGCGCTCATCAAGGCCGAGAGTTGCTGCGCTTCGGCCAGCACGGTTTCCAGGCACATCAGCCCACCCAGCGTTTGGGTCGCACCCTCCACGCCGCGCAGGATGTCCAGGAACGGAAAGTCACCGCCGCTGCCCAACTCAAGCTGCGGCAACAGCGCGGCCAACAGCTGTTGCAAGGCCTGCCCTTCGGGGGCGGCGCGCAACAGTTCGGCCACGCGCAGCAAAGTGGACGCATGGCCGCCCCCGCCGGGGCGCACCAGCTCGGCGCGCAAGCGCTGCAGCACCTGGTCGAACAGCACCGGCACATCATTGGCGGCAATTTGATCGGCCAGCGCCACGATCGCTGTGAGCGGCTGCAGCACGCCATCCACACCCGGCAGCGCCGACAGCGCTTGCGGAATGCGCCCGGCCAGTTCAGCCACCGCCGCCGCCACGGGGCTGGTGTTCGCTGAGCCGGCCGCGCCCGTGATCGTTTGCAAGTGCTGGGCATCGAGCGGCAGGTTGATCACCCCCAGCGCGCCCGACGGGGCCTGCAACTGCGCGACCAGGCCCGTGCCCAGTGCGCGGCAATCCAGTTTGGTGCTCAGGGTGGCAGACAGGCCCATGGCTCTTAGCCCAGTAGATCGTCCAACGGGGTTAACAGCTCGCCGGCCGATGCCAAGGTGTCTTTCAGGCTCTGCGCCGCCGTTTGCACCGGGCTGAGCAGATCGCCAATTTGTGGCACCGCACCCAGCAGGCCAGGCAGGTCGAGCAAATCAAGACCCAGATCGACATCGAAGCCCAGGTCAGTGTCCACATCAAGCCCAAAGTCAGCGCCCAAACCAGGCGGCTCCGGCGGCTCGGTGTATTCGCGCAGCACCAGACGAAAGCGAAACTCTTCCGGCCGCGCGGCGCTTTCTTCCAGCGTGAACGAGGTGATCAGCACCTGTTCGAGTTCGCTTTCATTCACGATGTCAGCGACGAAATCAACCGGTTCGCCGGCAAAGAACTGGCCGCGCAGTTCCTTCAGAAAATCATCGCGCGCCTGGTCACCACTGAGCGAGCCGAAGAGTTCAACTTCCAGCGCATCGCGCCCCAGGTCTTGATGCAGGTCGCCCGAAAGCCCGGGCACCGCCAGCACCGCCAGGCGCCGCGACTCACGGCTGGCAATGCCTTCGATGTGAGGCACTTCCCAGCGGCCGATCATCGGGCGCACGAGCATGTTTGGGTCTCAATCGCTGCGCACCGCCGTCGGCGCGGCCAGCCGCTTACCCGCCTGCACCAAGCCATCGAAGACAAACCAGGTTGCCAGGAAAGCCGCGCACTCGAGCGTGAAGCTGTGGAACTTGTAGAACAACTCAGCCACCAGCCAGGCCGCGGCCAGGGTGGGCAGTTGCTCGGCCAGCAAGCGGCGCAACGGCAGTTCGCGCAACAGGGTGAACATCAGTCAGCACTCCGGGAAGGTGGCGCGCCGGCGCCGGAAGGCTGACTGTTACAAGCCCGGGCCGGCCCTCCTATCCCTAGGCCGCATTCGCGTTACCACCGATATCCGAACATCCCGCTGCACAGGGAAACATGCCTTTGCACAGGGGAACCGGGGGCTGCAGCGGCGCGCTGCGGCGACCCTGCCGCCCATCCCCCTCTTGGGGGGCAGGCGTGATCAAGTGTCGGTGGCGTAGACGATGAAGCCGTGGTGCTTGGCCACCTTGTCGTACAGCAGCCGGCCCGCGGCATTGCTCTCATGCGTTTGCCAGTACACCCGCTTGGCGCCGGCCAGGCGGGCTTGCTCGATCAAGCCCTGGATCAGCGCACGGCCCACGCCGCGGCCACGCTGCGCCGGTGCGGTGAACAAATCGTTGAGGTAGCAGATGGGTTCGATGCGCGTGGTGTTGCGGTGGAACAGGTAATGCGCCAGGCCAACGAGCTGGCCATCACACTCGGCCACCAGCGCGTGCACCGGCTCGGCCGCATCAAAAAAGCGCTGCCAGGTGGTGGCGGTGATGTCTTCACCCAGCGCGGTGGCGCCGGCGCGGCCATAGAAGGCGTTGTAGCCGTCCCAGAGTGGGCGCCAGGCAGGCAGGTCGGACGGGGCCAGGGGGCGAATGAGGGCAGGCGTGCGCATGGCGTGCAAGGGAGCTGTTCAGGCCGCAAGCGTAGCCGTTGTGGCCCAGGCAGCTTGAGCCCGGTGTTGCAAGTGCTGGCCACGGCGCCGGCGGGCGATTGAGAATCTGCGCTCATGGCCAGCAACTCCAGCAAGGTTGATGACGCCCTGCCGCGCTTGAGCCTGGCCGGTTTCGGCGCGGCGTGGCTGTTGTTCTGGCTGCTCATGACCACCGTGGCGGTGCAAGACCATCTTGCGCGCGGCCACACCGATCTGTGGCGCCCGCTGCTGTGGGAAGGCAGCTCGGCGCTGGTGGCCACATTGCAGGTTGCGGCCCTGTGGCGCTGGCTGCACCGCGCTGATGCCTGGCTGCACCGGCCCACGCACTGGTTTGCGCGCGGCCTGGCGCTGCTGCCGCTGGCGGCACCGCTGTTCGTGCTGGGCACCTATGGCCTGCGCCATGCGGTGTACGCCGGCCTGGGGCTGCCCTACACACATGAGCCCTGGCCCGCTGTGTTCTTGTACGAGGGCCTGAAGTTCAGCCTGTTCTACCTGCTGTTTGCCGCGGTGGTGTTTGGCGTTCGCAGCCACGCCGCACTGGCCGCCGCGCGCTTGCGCATCGCGCATGAAAGCGCGCTGGCGCAGCGTGCGCAGCTGTTGCAACTGGCGCAGCAGATCGAGCCGCACTTTCTGTTCAATGCCCTGAACACCATCGCCGCGGCGGTGCACACCGATGCCGACCTGGCCGACAGCCTGCTCACCCAGCTGGCCGCGCTGCTGCGCGCCGCCACTGCCCTGGGGCGCCGGCCGCAGTGCACCCTGGCCGAGGAGTTGCGCCTGGTGCAGGGCTACACCGCCATCATGTGCCGGCGCTTTGCCGATCGCGTCAGCCTGCACTTCGACATCGCAGCGCAGGCGCAGACTTGCATCGTGCCCACCTTGCTGTTGCAGCCCCTGCTGGAGAATGCATTCACCCACGGCGTGCAGGCCAGGCTGGCGCCCACGCACATCGAGGTGGTGGCGCGCGTGCACGCGAACACCTTGTGCATCGAGGTGCGCAACGACGCCCCCCGGCTGCCCGCTGCGCCGGTGTTCGGCGTGGGCCTGGGCAACCTGCGCGAGCGCCTGGCGCTGCTGGGTGCGGCCGCTGCGGCATTGAGTTTGAGCCAGAGCGAGTCGGGCATCGTCATCGCACGCATCATGCTGCCCTGCGTGAGCGCAAGCACAGGGCAAGCTGATGGCCAGCCCGCGGGCACGCTGGAGGCCAGATGACGCGCGCCTTGATCGTTGACGACGAAGCCCCGGCGCGTGACCGCCTGCGCCGGCTGCTCGCGGCGTTCACCCAGATTCAGATCGTGGGCGAAGCACGCAGTGGCGAAGAGGCGCTGCGCCTGGTGCCGGTGCTGGCGCCCGATGTGCTGTTCCTGGATGTGCAGATGCCCGAGTTGAGCGGCCTGGACGTGGCCGCCTCGCTGAGCGACCCGGCACCGGCCCTGGTGTTCGTGACCGCGCACGACCAGTACGCGGTGGGCGCGTTCGATGCCGCGGCGCTGGACTACCTGCTCAAGCCGGTGGAACCCGAGCGCCTGGCGCGCTGCATCGAGCGTCTGCAGCAACGTTCGACAACAGCCACGTTGCGGCCCCGCCCGGTGCCCGGGCAACTGCTGATTGCCGACCGCGGGCGCACCCATGTGGTGGCAGTGGCAGAGATTCTGTGGCTGCAAGCCGCCGACAACTACGTCATCGTTCACACCGCCAACCGCTCACCGCTGCTGCGCCGCACCCTGGCCGCCTTGTTGACCGACCTGGGCGCGGGCTTCGAGCGCTGCCACCGCGGCGCGGCCGTGGCACTGGCCCACGTGCAGGCGCTGCAAGTGGCCGGCAAGGGCGACGCCACCGTGCTGCTGCGCGGCGGCGCGCAGGTGCCGTGCAGCCGGCAGTACCGCGCTGGGCTGCGTGCCCGGTTGGGCCAGGCCGGCTGATCCGGCTGGCCACAAGCGCGGCCCGGCCGGCCCCAAGGCGCTGGCTTGATGCGGGCGGTTCAGCCATGCTGGGCGCATCGAATCGCGGAGCTGCGCCATGACGCCACCGGCCTCACCCCTTGTTCGACTGGTGTTCCTCGACTGGGTGCGCGTGCTCGCCTTCGCCTTGCTTGTGGCCTATCACGTCGGCATGTATTACGTGAGCTGGCCTTGGCACGTCAAGAGTACGCAGCTGGTGCCGGCGCTCGAGCCCTTCATGCGCCTGAGCTCGCCCTGGCGCATGGATCTGCTGTTCCTGGTTTCGGGTGTGGCCAGTGCCTGCCTGTGGCGCAAGCTGGGCGCCGGCCGGCGCTTTGTGCGCGAGCGCCTGGCGCGCCTGGGTTGGCCGCTGCTGTTCGGGGTTCTGGTGGTGGTGCCGCCGCAGGCCTATTTCGAAGTGGTCGACAAGCATGCCTACGGCGGCAGCGTCATCGACTTCATGGCGCTGTACCTGCGCGGCTTCAATGGCTTTTGCAACGCCACGGCGCACTGCCTGATCCTGCCGACCTGGAATCACCTCTGGTTTCTGCCTTACCTCATCAGTTACACACTGCTGCTCTGGGCCTGGCTGAGCTGGCGCGAGCAGGCCCTGGAGTCGCTGGCGCAGGCCCTGGATGCGCGGCTGCGCGGCGCGGCGCTGCTGCTGGCGCCCATGGTCTTCTTGAGCGCCACGCGCTGGGCCCTGGCCAATCGCTGGCCGGTCAGTCATGCGCTGGTGGATGACTTCTTCGCCCACAGCCAGCACCTGGCGTTCTTTGTGTTCGGTGCCGTGGCGGCCCATACGCCTTCGATCTGGCCGCGCCTGCACGCCCTGCGCTGGCCGGCGCTGCTGCTGGGCCTGGCGAGCTGGGGTGCCTTGGTGGCGGCCGGCCAGTTGCCGCCAACCTTGCGCGCGGCGCTGTTCAGCACTCAGCAGTGGTGTGCGGTTGTCGCCGTGCTGGGCTTCGCGCAGGCTCATCTCAACCGCGACAGCGTTGCGCTGCGTTATCTGACCCTGGCCGTGTTTCCGGTCTACATCCTGCACCAGACCGCGATCATTCTGCTGGCGCGCGCCATGCTGCCCCTGCACCTGGGCCCGGCCACAGCAGGCCCGCTGTTGGTGGGGTTAACGTTTGCGTTGTGCCTGGCCGTCTATGAAACCGTGCGCCGCGTGCGCTGGCTGCGGCCGCTCATGGGGCTGCGCCGCCAGCCAACCCTGGCGCCTGCATAGGCCACACCTGGGTGGCACCAAAGCCGGCTGCGCCGCCTTGTGGGTACAGCCGCAGGCCGCGGTACTACTCGCCTTCGAACCAGACCAGGCCGTTGGGGTCGTTGATCCAGTGGCGCGCCGGTGTGAAGTGGAACTGCGGGCGGTGGGGTTCGGTGCGGGGCATGGTGGCGGGCATCACCGGGCGGGCAACGTATCCTTGCCCGGGCGAATGGAGGGTTCGAATGTTCAGCAAGATTCTGATTGCAAACCGAGGCGAGATCGCATGCCGCGTGGCCGCCACCGCGCGCCGCCTGGGGCTCAAGACCGTGGCCGTGTACAGCGACGTTGACGCCAACGCCAAACATGTGCAGGCGTGCGACGAGGCCGTGCACATCGGCGGCAATGCGCCGCGCGACAGCTACCTGCAATGGCAGCGCATCATCGAAGCCGCCCAGGCCAGCGGCGCGCAGGCCATCCACCCGGGCTATGGTTTTCTCAGCGAGAACGAGGCTTTCGCCCGCGCCTGCGCCGCGGCCGGCCTGGTCTTCATCGGCCCGCCGGCAGCCGCCATCGCGGCCATGGGCAGCAAGAGCGCGGCCAAGAGCTTGATGGCCACGGCCGGCGTGCCCCTGGTGCCGGGCTACCACGGCGCCGACAACGACCCCGCGCTGTTGCAGCGCGAGGCCGATGCGATGGGCTACCCGGTGTTGATCAAGGCCAGCGCGGGCGGCGGCGGCAAGGGCATGCGGCGGGTTGATCGGGCGCAAGATTTCGCCGCGGCGCTGGCCTCGTGCCAGCGCGAGGCGCAGGCCAGTTTTGGTGATGCGCAAGTGCTGGTGGAACGCTACGTCACGCGGCCGCGGCACATCGAGATCCAGGTTTTTGCCGACAGCCAGGGCCACTGCATCCACTTGTTTGAGCGCGATTGCTCGGTGCAGCGGCGCCACCAGAAGGTGCTGGAAGAAGCCCCGGCGCCAGGCCTGAGCGACGCGCGCCGCACCGAAATGGGTGCCGCTGCCGTGGCCGCCGCTCAAGCCGTGGGTTATGTCGGCGCGGGCACGGTGGAATTCATCGCCGAGCCCACGGCCGCTGGCGACCTGCGCTTTTATTTCATGGAGATGAACACCCGGCTGCAAGTGGAGCACCCGGTCACCGAAGCCATCACCGGCTTGGACCTGGTGGAGTGGCAATTGCGCGTGGCCGCCGGCGAGCCCTTGCCTTTGGCACAAGACCAGGTGCGTGCGCAGGGCCACGCCATCGAAGCGCGCATCTGCGCTGAAAACCCGCTCGCCAACTTCCTGCCCGCCACCGGCACGCTGCACGTGGCGCGCTGGCCGGCGCATGCAACGTTCGAGCGCAGCCACACGCTGGCGCGGGTGGACAGCGGCGTGCGCGAGGGCGATGCCATTTCACCGTTCTATGACTCGATGATCGCCAAACTGATCGTCTGGGGGGCGGATCGCGCCCAGGCCCTGGCGCGGCTCGATGCGGCGCTGGCGCAAACCCACATCGTGGGCCTGCACACCAACGTCGCGTTCCTCAAGCGCGTGATCAACACGGCGGCGTTCAGCAGCGCCGATCTCGACACCGCGTTGATCGAGCGCGAACACACGGCGTTGTTCGATGCCCCGGGCCTGGCGCCCGAGGTGACCGCCGCGGGCGTGGCGGCGCAGGCGCTGGCTGATGAGGCCGCGCTGGAGGGCGACGACCCCTGGTCGCGCCGTGACGGCTGGCGCTTGCATGGCGCGGCACAGCGCCGCTTCGACTTGGACCTGGCCGGTGCGCACCATGCCGCCAGCCTGGCCCGTTTGCACGACGGTGCCACCGAGCTGCGGCTGAACGGCGCGAGCTGGCCGTTCAGCGCGCGTGCCCTGGGCGGTGGCCAGCATGACGTGAGCCTGGGCGCGCGCCGGCTGCAACTGGCGGTTTACCGGGTCGGCGAAAAGGTGGCGGTGTTTGCGCCCGAAGGCAGCGCCGTGGTCAGCGACATCGACCTGCTGGCTCACGCCGGCGACACCGCCGCTGCCGCGGGCAGCCTGCTGGCGCCGATGCCGGGCAAGGTCATCGCCTTCATGGCCGCGACCGGTGACGCGGTGCGCCAGGGCCAGGCCGTGGCGGTGATGGACGCCATGAAGATGGAGCACACCCTGCACGCGCCGCGCGACGGCATCGTGGCCGAGCTGTTGTATGCGGTAGGCGACCAGGTGGCCGAAGGCGGCGAGCTGCTGCGTCTGGCGCCGCTGGCGCCATGAAAGAAGTTTTATCGGCCCAACCAGCGCCGGGGCGAAAACCAGTGGCCCTTGCCGCGGTCGAGTTCCTTGGGCGGCTCCAGCTCCACCGGCGCGCTGCTGCCGAAGCCCGAGGTGGTGGACCACGGCGTGGGCTGCGGCACCGCGCCGGCGCGGCGCGCCTGCACCAGCGCTTCGGTGGCCTGGCGAAACTGCTGCGCCCAACGCTGCAAGGCCGTGCCGGCAAAGGTGTCGCACACCAGCAGCACTTCGCGCGCGTACAGCGGGTGTTCCAGCATCTGCTTGACGTCAATGCTGTGGCCGGTTTCGCGCAGCAACGACAGCCGGATGCGGTTGGCCAACTGCAGGCGCTGGGTCTGTGGTGTGGCGCTTTGCGGCATGCTGCGATTCTGTTCCACCCCGAGCTAGGGTCTATCCCCAATCTTCACGAGGGTGTACGCAAATGATTAACACCAAGGCAGACCCGACATCCATCCCCAGCCCCTGCACCAGTGTGTGCCGCATGGCCACGCAGCAGCCTTGGTGTGAGGGGTGTTTTCGAACGCTCGACGAGATCACCGCCTGGGCTGGCCTGAGCGAGCCTGCCAAACGGGCGGTATTGGCCCTGCTGCCCCGGCGTCGCCAGGCCACACGTGAACAAACCGGCGAGCCAACACCATGACCCCGATCACCTTCTGGTACGACCCGATCTCGCCCTACGCCTACCTGGCGTTCGAGCAACTGCCCCAGGCGCTGGAAGGCTGCTCGGTGGTGGTGGACCACCGCCCGGTGCTGTTTGGCGCGCTGCTCCAGCACCACGGCCACAAGGGCCCGGCCGAGATCGAGCCCAAGCGCGCCTGGACGTTTCGCCAGGTGGCCTGGCAAGCGCACCAGCTCGGCCTGAGCCTGGCCGTGCCGGCCCAGCACCCGTTCAACCCGCTGGCCTTGCAGCGCCTGGCCCTGGCCTGCGCGGCCCCGGGTGGGCTGCCCAACCGCTGGGTGGTGGAGACGATTTTTCGCCATGTCTGGCAGGGTGGCGGGGCCGATGCGAACGACCGTGATCGCCTGGCCGCGTTGGCTGAAACCCTCCAGCCGCAGCGTGCGGTGGACAGCGCCGAGGTGAAGGCCGAGCTGCGCGCGCACACCGAGGCGGCCATCGCCGCAGGGCTGTTCGGCGTGCCCACGTTCGAGTGTGCCGGGCGGCTCTTCTGGGGCGTTGATGCGCTGCCAATGTTGCGCGGGCAGGTGCTGGGCGAGGCCTGGTTCACCGGGCCGGCATGGGATGAAGCCGGCGCACCGCGCGAAGGCGTGCAGCGGCGTTCATAGCCGCGGCGTGGCTTGTGTTCAAGTTGCGGTCGCCATGGTCTTGGTCGAGACTGCCCTTCCCACGCCAACGCCGGCCACGCTGCCAGCCCCGCCATGAACCCTTGCCCCCGCCCCGGCCGCCGCCGCAGCCTGCGCTGGCTGGCCGCCGCGCCACTGCTCGCCACGGCCGGCGCCGGCCGTGCCAAGGACTAGTGTTGCGATCCAGAAGTTTCGATACATGAAACCGCGTCTTCGTCCGCCATGCGTCGTTGCAAATCCGCGCCATAGCAAAGGCTATGGCTGTGGTTTGCGCCTAGCCTGACGAACGAATCCATCGCTTTCATTTGTAC
>JANOXU010000139.1:0-8897 GCA_031418595.1 Burkholderiales bacterium | reverse complement strand
TGCCTTTGATGGTGCCGTGCTTGATGGCGTGCATCACCTCCACCACCGTCAGGCCCACTTGATCATCGAGCGTGCCAGGCGCCAGCTTCCAGGCCGCTTCAAAGCGGGCGCGCACGGCGGGCTGGCTCACGTGTTGGTAGTCGGGCAGCATCATCGGGATCAAGCCCGCGTCTGACGCGCCCTGCACGTTGTTCTGGCCACGCAAGGGGTGCAGGCCGGTGCCGGAACGGCCGATCTGGCCCGTCATCAATGCCAGCGCGATCAGGCAACGTGCGTTGTCCGTGCCGTGCACATGCTGGCTGATGCCCATGCCCCACAGGATCATCGACGCCTTGCTGGTGGCGTACAGCCGCGCCACCTCGCGCAGCGTTTGGGCGTCGATGCCGCAAATGGGCGCCATCGCCTCGGGCGTGTAGCCCTCGACGTTCTTGCGCAACTCCTCATAGCCGATGGTTCGAGAGGCGATGAAGGCCTCATCGACCAGGCCCTCGGTGACGATCACGTTCATCAGCGCGTTCAGCATCGCCACGTCGGTGTCGGGCTTGAACTGCAAGAAGCGGTGCGCCACGCGCGCCAGGTCGCCGCGGCGCGGGTCCATCACGATCAGTTTCATGCCGGCCTTGGCCGCGTTCTTGATGAAGGTGGCCGCCACCGGGTGGTTCACCGTGGGGTTGGCGCCGATCAGGATCACCACCTCGGCCTGGGTCACGTCCATCACCGGGTTGCTCACCGCGCCCGAACCAATGCCTTCGAGCAAGGCGACGACTGACGAGGCATGGCACAGCCTGGTGCAATGATCAACGTTGTTGCTGCCAAAGCCGGTGCGCACGAGCTTCTGGAACAGGTAGGCCTCTTCGTTGCTGCCCTTGGCCGAGCCGAAACCGGCCAGCGCCTTCTTGCCATGGGTGTCGCGGATGGCCTTGAGCTTGCCGCCGGCAAAGGCCAGCGCCTCTTCCCAGGTGGCTTCGCGGAAGACGTCCATCACGCGCGTGGGGTCCATCACGAAGTCACCGCGCTTGGGCGGCGCATCGGCACGCCGAATGAGCGGCTGGGTCAGGCGCTGCGGGTGGTGGGCGTAGTCGAAGCCGAAACGGCCCTTCACGCACAGCCGGCCCTGGTTGGCCGGGCCGTTGCGGCCTTCAACGAACAGAATCTTGTCGTCTTTAACGTTATAGGTGAGCTGGCAGCCGACGCCGCAAAACGGGCACAGCGAATCCACCTGCTTGTCTGGAACGTTGAGCGCCGCTTCGCGCGCCGGCATCAAGGCACCTGTGGGGCAGGCTTGCACGCATTCGCCGCAGGCCACGCAGGTGCTGGCCGCCATGGCGTCGTCCATGTCGAACACGATCTTGGCGTGTTCACCGCGAAAGGCCAGGCCGATGACATCGTTTACCTGCTCGTCGCGGCAGGCACGCAGGCAGCGCGTGCACTGGATGCAGGCATCCAGGTTCACCGCAATGGCCGGGTGCGACAGGTCTTGCACCGGCTGAGCGCGCGCGGCAAAGCGCGGCCGGCCCAGGCCGAGCTTGCGTGCCCACACATCCACCTCGTTGTGGCGGGTGTAGGCCTTCTCGGGCATGTCGGCTTGCAACAGTTCCAGCACCATCTGCTGCGACTTCAAGGCGCGCTCGCTGCGCGTCTCAACCTTCATGCCGGCCGTGGGTGTGCGGCAGCATGAAGGCGCCAACGTGCGTTCACCGCCAATTTCAACCACGCAGGCGCGGCAGTTGCCCACGCTGTCCAAGCCGTTCTTGTAGCAAAGGCGGGGGATCTCAACGCCTTCGCGCTGGGCGATCTCGATGATCAATTCATCTGCCCGGCCCTTCACTTCCACGCCATTGAGCTGGAACGAAACGGTAGGGGCCGCAAGTTGGGCGGTGAGCGTTCTGGCGTTCATGGTGCTGCCTTCAAACCCAACTCGTGGGGAAAGTATTTAATGACGCAATCCACCGGGTTGGGCGCGGCCTGGCCCAGGCCGCAAATGGAAGCGTCGCGCATCACGGCAGACAGGTCTACCAGCAGCGGCAAGTCCCACCGCGGCTTGGCGATCAGGCCCACCGCCTTGGCCGTGCCGTTGCGGCAAGGCGTGCACTGGCCGCAAGACTCGTCGGCAAAAAACTTCATCATGTTGCGCGCGGCGGCCACCGCCGTGTCTTGATCCGACAGCACCATCACCGCGGCCGAGCCGATGAAGCAGCCAAAGGGTTGCAAGGTGTCAAAGTCAAGCGGAACGTTAGCCAGGCTGGCCGGCAAGATGCCGCCCGAGGCCCCGCCAGGCAGGTAGGCGTACAGCGCGTGGCCGTCTTGCATGCCGCCGCAATGTTCGGCAATCAACTCGTTCAGGGTGATGCCGGCCGGCGCCAGCTTCATGCCCGGGTGCTTCACCCGGCCCGAAACCGAGAACGAACGCAGCCCCTTGCGGCCGTTGCGGCCCTGGGCGGCGAACCACTCGCCGCCCTTTTCAAGCAGCTCGCGCACCCAGTACAGGGTTTCGAAGTTGTGTTCCAGCGTCGGGCGGCCGAACAAGCCCACTTGCGCCACGTAAGGCGGGCGCAGGCGTGGCATGCCGCGCTTGCCTTCAATCGACTCGATCATGGCCGACTCTTCACCGCAGATGTAGGCGCCGGCGCCTCGGCGCAGCACCACCTCGGGCATGCCGGGGTATGGCGGCTGGGCGCGCAGCTTGGCCAGTTCGGCTTCAAGCAAGGCGCGGCAAGCGTGGTACTCGTCGCGCAGGTAGACGTAGATCTTGGCAATGCCCACCGCCCAGGCCGCGATCAGCATGCCTTCAAGAAAGCGATGCGGGTCGCGTTCGAGGTAGTAGCGGTCTTTGAAGGTGCCGGGCTCGCCTTCGTCGATGTTCACCGCCATCAGCCTTGGTGTGGCTTCAGCGCGCACGATGCGCCACTTGCGCCCAGCCGGGAAGCCGGCGCCGCCCAGGCCGCGCAGGCCGGAATCTTCCATCGTCTTGATGACCGATTCCACATCAAGCTCGCCGGCAATGCACTGCTTGAGCAGCCGGTAGCCGCCTTGGGCACTGTAAGCGTGCAGGTCGATGTAACTTTCGCTTGCAGCCGACACGCTGCCTGCCTGCACCTTGGCCGCAACGGCCTCGCACGTGGCGTGGGCCACGGCATGCTGGCCCACGGCCACGGCAGGGGCTTGCTCGCAGCGGCCGATGCACGGCGCCGGGATCACACGCACGCCCGCACCCAGCAGCGCGGGCAGGCGCTTGAGCAGGTCTTGCGCGCCGGCCATTTCGCAGGACAAGCTCTCACACACACGCACCGTGAGTGCCGCGGGCGCAGCCTGGTTCTCCTTCACCACATCGAAGTGGTGATAGAAGCTGGCCACTTCATACACCTCGGTCTGCGCCAGCTTCATTTCGCTGGCCAGCGCGGCCAGGTGGCGCGCACTGAGGTGGCCATAGCGGTCTTGCAGGCGGTGCAAGTGCTCAATGAGTTGGTCGCTCGCGCGGCTGGCCGTGCCCAACAACTGCTGCACTTCGGCCAGGGCCGCCGGCTCGACCGTGCGGCCCTTGGGCGCGCTGCGTTGGCGTTGGCGCGTGGCCGCGGCGTCAACGATGGGAATGTGGATCTTGTTCATCGCTTGACCAGGTTTCTCGTATTCAAACCGCGCCTTCGGTGCGCAGCGCAGCAACTTCATCGACGCTGAAACCCAGTTGCGCCAACACTTCAGCCGTGTGCTCACCCAGCAACGGTGAGCGCGTGACCACGGTGGGGCTGTCAGAGAGCTTGATCGGGTTGCCCACCGTGAGGTACTTGCCGCGCGCAGGGTGATCCACTTCCACCACGGTGCCGCTGGCGCGCAGCGCGGGTTCGTTGGCGATTTCTTTCATCGACAGAATCGGCCCGCAGGGAATGTCATATTGGTTCAGCACGTCCATGGCCGCGAACTTGTCCAGCGTCATGGTCCACTTTTCAATGCGCGCGAAGATGGGCTTGAGGTGCAGCAGCCGCGCCTGCGGCGTGGCATAGGCTTCGTCGTCGACCCAATCGGGCTCGCCGATCACCTTGCAAATCGCCGGCCACACCGCGGCCTGGGTGATGAAGTAGATGTAGGCATTGGGGTCGGTTTCCCAGCCCTTGCAGCGCAGGATGGAACCCGGCTGGCCACCGCCCGAGGCATTGCCGGCGCGGGGCACGGCTTCACCAAACTTGCCGTCCGGGTACTGTGGGTACTCGTGCATGGTGTGGGTGCGTTCCAGGCGTTGCTGGTCGCGCAGCTTCACGCGGCACAGGTTCAACACCGCGTCTTGCATCGGCGCCAGCACCTGCTGCCCACGGCCGCTGTGGGTGCGCTGGTACAGCGCGGCGACGATGCCTAACGCAAGATGTAAGCCGGTGCCGCTGTCACCAATCTGCGCACCTGTCACCATGGGTGGGCCATCATCAAAGCCGGTGGTGGACGCCGCGCCGCCGGCACATTGCGCCACGTTCTCGTAGACCTTGCACTGCTCATACGGCCCGGGCCCGAAGCCCTTGACGCTGGCCACGATCATGCGCGGGTTGATGGCTTGAATGTGTTCCCAGGTGATACCCATGCGTTCCAGCGCGCCGGGGGCAAAGTTTTCCACCAGCACGTCGCAGGTCTTGATCAACCTGTCCAGCACGGCCAGGCCACTCTTGCGCTTGGTGTTGATGGTGATCGAGCGCTTGTTGTGGTTCAGCATGGTGAAGTACAGGCTGTCCACACCGGGAATGTCGCGCAACTGGCCGCGCGTGGCGTCGCCCTCGCCCGGGCGCTCCACCTTGATCACCTCGGCCCCCAACCAGGCCAGCAACTGGGTGCAGGTGGGGCCCGACTGCACGTGCGTGAAGTCGAGGATGCGAACGCCTTTCAAGGCCTCGGTCATGGTTGCTTCCTAAGGCTTGGCCGCGAGCTGGCCTTCAAGCTCGGCCAGCCGCTTGCGCAAGGCGCGGTCATCGTTGAAGCGCAGCGTTTCGTCGCGGATCACCGAGGCGATGGCGCTCACCTTGCCGTCAGCGCCAAACAGCATCGACACCGTGAAAGCGATCGACATCGCCTGCCCGGCCTTGTTTACCGCCGGCACGCGCAGCAAGTCAGCGCCATAGCGCGTGATGCCGGTGGCCATGGTCTTGTGGTAGCCCTCCCAGTGGCGGCCACGCAGGCGTTCGGGAATGATGATGTCTAACGATTGACCCAAGGCTTCAGCTTCGGTGAAGCCGAAGATGCGCTGCGCGGCGGCGTTCCACAGCACGATCGCACCGGCTGCGTTGCACACCACCACGGCGTCGCCCATGCCGGCGACGAGTGCTTTGAAGTCAATGTCTGTCGTCATGCCTTGGTTTCCTGGTTGCGGGCCACAAGCAACAGCGGCGCCACATTGGGCGCCGCCGTCATGAACTCAGCCGAATGTTAACGGCCGCTGTTCACCGCTCAAACGGCTTTGGCGGCATGTGCGGCGGCAATGCCTTCTTTGCTGTAGCCCAATTCGGCCAGCACTTCATCGGTGTGCTCACCCAGCAGCGGCGAGCCGGTGATCTCGACCTTCATGTCGCTGAACTTGATCGGGCTGCCCACCGTGAGGTAGGGGCCGCGCGCCTTGTGCTGAACCTCGACGATGGTGCCCGATGCACGCAGCGACGGGTCGACCGACAGCTCTTTCATCGACATCACGGGCGCGCAAGGAATGTCGAACTTGCGCAGGATGTCAACCGCCTCGAACTTGGTCTTGTCCTGCAGCCATTCTTCGATGGTGGCGAAGATGGCGGTGATGTGCGGCTGGCGCGCCTTGGGCGTCATGTACAGCGGGTCGTTCTTCCATTCGGGTTTGCCGATCGCGTCGCAAATCGGCGCCCAGGCCTGGCCTTGAATGGTGAAGTAGATGTAGGCGTTGGGGTCGGTCTGCCAGCCCTTGCACTTCAGCACCCAGCCCGGCTGGCCGCCGCCGCCGGCATTGCCACCGCGCGGCACCACGTCGGTGAACTTGCCGTGCGGGTACTGGGGATACTCTTCGAGGTAGCCCAGCTTGTCCAGGCGCAACTGGTCGCGCAGCTTGACGCGGCACAGGTTGAGCACGGCGTCTTGCATCGAGCAGGCCACCTTCTGGCCGCGGCCGGTCTTGTCGCGCTGGCGCAGCGCGGTGAGGATGCCGATGGCCAGGTGCATGCCGGTGTTGCTGTCGCCCAGGGCGGCGGCGCTCACGGTGGGCGGGCCGTCCCAGAAACCGGTGGTGGAAGCGGCGCCACCGGCGCATTGCGCCACGTTCTCGTAGACCTTCAGGTCTTCGTAGTGGTGGCCGTCGGAGAAGCCCTTGACCGAGGCCAGGATCATCTTCGGGTTGAGTTCGAGGATGCGCTCCCAGGTGAAGCCCATGCGGTCGAGTGCGCCGGGGCCGAAGTTTTCCACCATCACATCGCTCACCTTGATGAGCTTTTCAAGGATGGCCTTGCCTTCAGCGGTTTTGGTGTCGAGCGTGAGCGAGCGCTTGTTGCTGTTGAGCTGGGTGAAGTACAGCGCATCGACATCAGGAATGTCGCGCAACTGGCTGCGCGTGACGTCGCCCGAGCCGGGGCGTTCAACCTTGATCACGTCAGCGCCGAACCAGGCCAGCATTTGCGTGCAGGCGGGGCCGGCTTGAACGTGGGTGAAGTCGATGATCTTGATGTCGTCGAGTGCTTTGGTCATTGCGTACTCCTTGTGAAAGTGGAACTCTTTCATGACCCGGGGCGTTGCCCCGTATCATGAAAGTTAACGGAACAATTACTTTTTCTTCGCCGCAAGCTGCGGGTTCAGACTGGTGATGCGGCCGCTCTCGGTGCCGGCGGTTTCATCGATCACGGCGTTGATCAGCGTGGGCCGGCCCGACGCCAGCGCCTCGAGCATGGCCTTGTTCAATTCGGCCGGTGTGGTGGCGTGAACGCCAACGCCGCCAAAGGCCTCCATCATTTTGTCGTAGCGCGCGCCCTTCACGAACACGGTGGGCGCCACGTCGGCGCCGCCCGAGCCGTTCACGTCGGTGCCCTTGTAGACGCCGTTGTTGTTGAACACCACCACGCACACCGGCAGGTTGTAGCGGCAAATGGTTTCGACTTCCATGCCGCTGAAACCGAAGGCGCTGTCGCCTTCGATGGCGATCACCGGCTTGCCGGTGACCACGGCCGCGGCCACGGCAAAACCCATGCCGATGCCCATGATGCCCCAGGTGCCCACGTCGAGCCGTTTGCGCGGCTCAGCCATGTCAACGATGCTGCGCGTGAAGTCGAGCGTGTTCGCGCCTTCGTTCACCAGCGTCACGTCGGGCCGGCTCTTGATCACCTCGCGCACCACCGCCAGCGCGCTGTGGAAGTTCATGGGCGAAGGGTTCTTGGCCAGCGTCTCGGCCATCTTGCTCAGGTTCTTGTCCTTGCGCTCGGCAATCGCGCCCACCCAGTCGGCGCTCGGCTTGGCCCAGCTCGCACCCATGCCGGCCACCAATGCGGCGGCGCAGGAGCCGATGTCGCCGATCAGTGGCGCGGCAATGGCCACGTTGCTGTCGATCTCAGTCGGCGCGATGTCGATCTGGATGAACTGCTGTCCCTTGTTGCTGGTGCCCTGCGCGGCGCCCCAGGTCTTGCCCTTGCCGTGCGAGAGCAGCCAGTTCAGGCGCGCGCCCACCAGCATCACCACATCGGCCTCGGCTAACACATAAGAGCGTGCGGCAGAGGCTGAAAGCTCATGCGTGTCGGGCAGCAGGCCCTTGGCCATGGACATGGGCAGGTACGGAATGCCGCTGCGTTCAACCAAGGCGCGCACCTCGGCATCGGCTTGCGCATATGCCGCGCCCTTGCCCAGCACGATGAGCGGGCGCTTGGCGGCCTTGAGCAAGTCGAGCGCGCGTTGCATGGCGTCTTGCGCGGGGATTTGCTTGGGCGCGGGATCGACCACTTTGATCAGCGAGGCGCGGCCGGCTGCGGCGTCCATGGTCTGCGCGAACAGCTTGGCCGGCAGGTCCAGGTACACGCCGCCCGGGCGGCCAGACAGTGCCGAACGGATGGCGCGCGCAATGCCCACACCGATGTCTTGCGCATGCAGCACGCGAAACGCCGCCTTGCACAGGGGCTTGGCGATGGCGAGTTGATCCATCTCTTCGTAGTCACCCTGCTGCAGGTCGACGATCTCGCGCTCGCTTGAGCCGCTGATCAGGATCATCGGGAAGCAGTTGGTCGTGGCATTGGCCAACGCGGTGAGGCCGTTCAAGAAGCCGGGCGCTGAAACCGTGAGACAGATGCCGGGCGTTTGCGTGAGGAAACCGGCGGCTGCAGCGGCATTGCCGGCGTGCTGCTCGTGGCGGAAGGAGATGAACCGCATGCCTTCGGCTTGCGCCATGCGCGTGAGGTCGGTGATGGGGATGCCGGGCAGGCCAAAAATGGTGTTGATGCCATTCAGCTTGAGGCCTTCAATCACGAGGTGAAACCCGTCGATCGTGGCAGGGGCGGCGAGATCGGTACTCATTGTCTTGTTCCCTTCAGTCGTGGGCCGGCGGATGCGGCATGCAGCGCGCGCAGCGTGGCGACACTTATCATAGGAAACGCCCTTCGCGTTCGCCGTTGACCGCGGTCAAGATTCGAGATTTGATTCGCTCCAGCAGCGTGCTTGGGCTGCCCCAACACATGAACATCACACCCATCGCTGAACACCCCGAGCGCAACGTCATTCGCGTTGAGCTGCGTCGTAACGTGGTGCTGCGCGACTTGAGTGACCCCCAGCGCAGCGAGTTGGGTGAACAGTTGGTGATCGTCGATGCGCTCAAGGGCGAGGCGTTGCTGCACCAGGGTGTGCACGAGATGGAGCAGTACTTCGTGCTCGACGGCATCTTGAAGCGCGTGGTGACCAATGCCGACGCCAAGGAAATGATCCTGCGCTTTGCCAGC
>JANOXU010000138.1:0-1891 GCA_031418595.1 Burkholderiales bacterium | reverse complement strand
GTGCAGCGCGTAGCCGGCGGCTTGCAGCACACGCGCTGCGGCAAACGCGTTTTCGCTTTCGAAGGTGCCGTTGAAGGTGTCGACAAACAGCACTGCCACCTTGTGCCCGGCTGCGGCATGGGCCAACGCCTCGTCGCGGCTGATGAAGGCCGCGCCCTTTGCGCCCTTTGCGCCCTTTGCGCCGGTTACGCCATTTACGCTCTTTGCGCCCTTCAGCTGGGCGCGCCAGAACGTGTCGCTGCGCCAGCGCGGCAGCGAACGCCGGGCCGAAAAGCCCAACAGCCGCTCGCCCAGCCAGGCCGCACCGGGCAGGGTGTTGCGCAGGTTCAGCAGCCCCGGTACGCGGCTGGCCAGCGCGGCGTAGTCGGGCAGGTGCGCCACCAGCCGGTCTTTCAGCGTGTGGCCGTGGCGCGCCTTGTCGTGCGCCAGGAATTCCAGCTTCATGCGCGCCATGTCCACGCCGGTGGGGCAGTCGCGTTTGCAGCCCTTGCAGCCCACACACAGGTCCATCGCCTCGCGCACGGCGTCGCCGGTGAAGGCGTCGGCCCCCAGCTGGCCCGACAGTGCCAGCCGCAGCGTGTTGGCGCGGCCGCGTGTCAGGTGCTGCTCGTCGCGCGTGACGCGGTAGCTGGGGCACATGGTGCCGGCGTCAAACTTGCGGCAGTGGCCGTTGTTGTTGCACATTTCCACGGCTTTGGCGTAGCCGCCGGTCACGTCGCCGCCAGTGCCGGGCGCGGTGGTCTGCTCAGTCACCGGGTCGTTGTGCACGTTGTAGCCCGACCAGTCAAACACCGGTTGCAGCGCGATGCGGCGGTAAGGCTTGGGTGCCGAGGGCGGTGCGAAGCGCAGCAGCGACACATCGTCCATGCGCGGTGGGTCGATGATCTTGCCGGGGTTGAACAAACAGCCGGGGTCGAAGGCCTGTTTGATGTCGCGCAGCGCGTCGTCCAGCACCGGCCCGAACTGCCAGCGTATCCACTCGCCACGGCACAGGCCGTCGCCGTGTTCGCCGCTGTAGGCGCCCCGGTAGCGGCGCACCAGCTCGGCCGCTTCTTCGGCAATGGCGCGCATGCGTGTGGCACCGCCGGCGGGGCCATCCACACGCATGTCCAGTATGGGCCGCACGTGCAGCGTGCCCACCGAGGCGTGTGCGTACCAGGTGCCGTGGGTGCCATGGCGCTCAAAGACTTCGGTCAGCGCATCGGTGTAGTCGGCCAGGTGCGCCAGCGGCACCGCGCAGTCTTCGATAAAGCTCACCGGCTTGCCGTCGCCCTTCAGGCTCATCATGATGTTCAGGCCGGCCTTGCGCACCTCCCACAGGTTTTTCTGCGCCGCCTCGTCAGACATGGCGACCACGCTGCCGGGCAGGCTCAGTTCACCCATCAGATCTTGCAGATCCTTCAACCGCGCCAGCAGCGCAGACTTGTCGGCACCGGTAAATTCCACCAGCAGGATGGCGGCGGGCCGGCCGATCAGCGCGGCTTCGATCGTCGGACGGAAAGCGGGGTTGCCCAGACTCAGCTCGATCATGGTCCGGTCCACCAGTTCCACCGCGGTCGGGACCAGCTGCACGATGTGCTGCGCCGCCTCCATCGCCGCATGGAAGGTCGGGAAATTGACCACGCCCAACACCTTGGCCCGCGGGATCTCAGCCAGCTTCAGGGTCAGGTTGCGGGTGTAGGCCAGCGTGCCCTCCGAGCCGACCAGCAGGTGCGCCAGGTTGACGCTCCCGTCTTCGGTGTAGGGCCGCTCGCTCTGGTTCTGGAAGATGTCCAGGTTGTAGCCGCCGACCCGGCGCAATACGCTGGGCCAGCGCTGCTCGATCTCGACGCGGCAGGTATCGGCCAGGTCGCGCACGAATCCGGCTATTGCCATGCCGCGCGGGCCGAGG
>JANOXU010000137.1:0-17510 GCA_031418595.1 Burkholderiales bacterium | reverse complement strand
GGCCGTCGCTGCCCAGGCTGCCGCCGGTGCGGCTGTCCAGGGTCATGGTGTTGGCCAGCAGCAGCTGCACGCCGGGCTGGTCGCGCCCCTGCACCACCTTGATCAGGCCGTTGCCGGGGCCGGGCTGCGGTGCCTGCCGGCAATCACCCGCCGGGCCGGTGGCGATGGCATAACACCAGGCGCTGCCGGGCTGGAACACCAGCTGCCCCGGCATCGCCCGGCGGCCGGCCTCCTGGCGCGCCAGCGCGATGTCGGCCCGCAGATGATCCACCGCCGATTGCAGCCGCTGGCGTGCCACCAGCGATGCAAACGAGGGCACGGCCATCGCCGCCAGCAGCGCCGCAATGGCCAGCGCGATCACCAGTTCCAGCAGGGTGAAGCCAAACCTGCGCGCAGTGCACTGACCAGCAAGCGGCCGCCGCGGAACCGGCTTTGCCGGGCCGCTGGGGGCGCCCCCCTGGGGGGGAGCGCCGCAGGCGCTTCGGGGGGGGGCTGATATGGCTGGTGACGCCAAGAAACTCCAGCCGATCATCGTCAAGAAGATCAAGAAGGGCGGCCACACGCCGCATGGCGGAGCGTGGAAGATCGCCTACGCCGACTTCGTGACCGCGATGATGGCTTTCTTCCTGCTCATGTGGCTGCTGGGCAGCACGAGCGAGGGTGACAAGAAGGGCCTGGCTGACTACTTCAACTCGCCGCTCAAGGTGGCCTTGCTGCAATCGGGCTCGGGCGCGGGCGATGCCTCGCACGTCATCAAAGGCGGCGGGCAGGACATGACGCGCAGCACCGGGCAAGTCAAGCGTGGTGACGTTGAAGCGCCGCGCAACACCATGAACCTGCAAGCCCTGAGGGCCGAGCAAGTGCGTGCCGAAGCCGCCAAGCTGGAAGAGTTGAAGCAGAAGGTCGAGGACACGCTGACCAACAACGCCAAGCTGGCCGGCCTGTCGGGCCAGATCAAGCTGGACATGACGCGCGATGGCCTGCGCATCCAGATCGTCGATGAGCAACAGCGCCCCATGTTCGCCAGCGGCAGTGCGGCCGTGCAGCCCAGCATGCGCGAGCTGCTGCGTGAAATTGGCGGCGTGCTGCGCGAGGTGCCCAACCACCTCACCATCGAAGGCCACACCGACGCCGCGCTGTTCGGCGGTGGCGACCGCGGTTACAGCAACTGGGAACTTTCAGCCGACCGCGCCAATGCCTCGCGCCGCGAGTTGATGGCTGGCGGCCTGCCCGAAGACCGCACCTTGCGCATCCAGGGCCTGGCGGCCAGCGTGCCGTTTGACCGGCGCGACCCGGCCAGCCCGGGCAACCGGCGCATCAGCATCATCGTGATGAACCGCGAGGCCGAGAACGCCATGTTCCACAGCGCGCCAGCGGCCGCCGAAGCCCCGGCCGCAACACCTCAGGCGCCGCCCGCGCCGGCGGCCGCTGCGGGCTCAAGTGCCGCGTCCGCGCACCGATAAGTCTTCCACCGCAGACCCCAGAGAACCCAAAGTAGGATCGCCATGAGCAACCACGCCAACATGAAATTTCTGGTCGTTGACGACTTCTCCACCATGCGCCGCATCGTTCGCGGCCTGCTCAAGGAGATGGGCTGCAACAACGTTGAGGAGGCCGAGGACGGCGCCGTCGCCCTGGGCATGCTCAAGGGCGCGAAGTTCGACTTTGTCGTCTCCGACATCAACATGCCCAACATGAATGGCTTTGACCTGCTGAAGGCCGTCAAGGCCGATGGCGACCTGAAGCACCTGCCGGTGTTGATGGTCACGGCCGAAGCGCGCAAGGAAGACATCGTGCTGGCGGCGCAAAGCGGCGCGGCGGGCTACATCGTCAAGCCCTTCACCAAGGCCACGCTGGAAGAGAAGGTGCAGAAGATCCTGCAAAAGATGGCTGCAACAGCTTGACGTTCAGTTCCAGTCCCACACAGGAAACACCCCGTATGACCACCACGCTAGAGCGCCCCCAGGCCGACGACATACGTCGTCCGCCCCCCGAGGGGGCTGAGCAAAGTGGCACAGCCACATTTGCTCAGGAGCGCGAGGCATCCCCTCGCACGGCGGCAACGCCCGGCAACGCAGGCCCGAATGACGTCTTTGTGCAAGTGGGCACCATCACCCGCTTGCTGCATGACACGCTGCAACAGTTGGGTGTGATGCCCAAGCTGCAAAGCGCGGCCGACGGCCTGCCCGATGCCCGCAGCCGGCTGCACTACATCGCCGAAAAAACAGCCCAGGCCGCCGAAAAGGTACTCAACTCGGTGGACCAGGCCAAGGCCGAACACCTGCGCATTGCCGAGTCGACCCGGCGCATGGCCCAGGCCATCAGCAGCGACCCGGTGCGCGCCGTGGCCAGCGGCGCCTTGATGAACTTCGTGAGCGATATGGAAGCGGCCACCTCGCGCATCGATGGCCACCTCACTGACATCATGATGGCGCAGGACTTTCACGACCTCACCGGCCAAGTGGTGACCAAGGTGGTGAAGCTGGCCGGCGAGCTGGAAGACAGCTTGCTCAAACTGCTGATGCAGGTGATTCCACCCGAGCAGCTGCACAAGGTGGAGCAGCAATCTGCCAGTTCAGCCCTGCAAGGCCCCGTGGTGTCGGCCGCGGGCCGCACCGACGTGGTCAGCAACCAAGGTGAAGTCGACGACCTGCTGGCCAGCCTGGGCTTTTAACGCGCACCTTCACAGGCGCGGCCGTTCAGTGCACCGGCACGCCGCTTGAGCGGCCCGCGTCAGCGGGACTGGCGGGTCGTTTCAAGCAACCGGCGCGAGCGTCGAGCCGGCACATTGCGTGCGTTCTTGCCGGTGCGAGAAACGCTTGGGCTGCCGCGCTCGCGCGCCGCTGCCAGGGGCTGTAACAACAGCAGGCTTTGACCTGTTTATCCCGCTCAAGTTGACACCCCAGGTGGGCACCATGCCAGGCTTGAACATCGCCTCGCGCCCACATGGCTGACGCCCAGAATCGCTCCTTACCCGCTTCAGCCCGCAAGATCCAGAAGGCCCGTGCCGAAGGCCAGGTGGCGCGCTCGCGCGACATGGCGCACTTCGCCGCCCTGGGCGTGGCCGTGGGCCTGCTGGCCACCGCCGCGCCGGCGCTGACGCGCGAGTTGCAGGGCATGCTGGGCCAGGCGCTGCGCTTTGATGTGCGCAGCGTGGCCGAGCCCGGCGCCATGCTGCAACACCTGAACCAATTGGCAATGCCCATGATGTGGGTGGTGCTGCTATGCGGCGCTGCGGCCATGCTGGCCGCCAGTGCCGCAGCACTGGCCAGCGGCGGCTGGAACTTCACGTTAGGCGCATTGAGCTTCAAGTTGGACAAGTTCAACCCCATCACCGGCCTGGGCCGCATGCTGTCGTGGCACCAGTTGGGCGACACGCTCAAGTCCTGCGTCTTGGCGCTGACCCTGGCCACACTGGGTGGGCTGTACCTGCACCGCGAAATACCCGGCTTCATTGCCTTGCTGGCGCTGCCGTTGCCGGCGGCCATGGCGCAGGCGGCGGCCACGCTGCAGCACGGCCTGGTGTGGTTGTTGCTGCTGCTGGGCGGCTTTGCGCTGATCGACGTGCCGCTGCAGCGCATGCGGCTGATGAACCAGTTGAAGATGAGCTTCGTCGAGGCCAAGCAAGAGACCAAGGAAAGCGAAGGCAGCAACGAGGTGAAGGGCCGCCAGCGCGCGCGCATGCGCGAACTGAGCAACCAGCGCATGCTGGCCACCGTGCCGCTGGCTGACTTGGTGGTGATGAACCCGAGCCACTTTGCCGTGGCCCTGAAGTACGACGACGCCACCATGGCCGCGCCGCGCGTGTTGGCCAAGGGTGCGGACCTGATGGCCTTTCGCATCCGCGACGCTGCCACCGGCGCCAAGGTGCCGGTGCTGCGCGCCCCGCCGCTGGCGCGTGCGCTGTACGCCCATGCCGAGCTGGACCGCGAAATCCCTGCTGCGCTGTTTGCCGCCGTGGCGCAGGTGCTGGCCTATGTGTACCAGTTGCGTGAAGCGCTGGCCGGGCGCAGGGCGATGCCGGGGGACTTGCCTGATCTGCCCGTGCCGGCTGAGCTGGACCCGCTGCATGGCCAGCCTGAGGCGGCGCTGTGAGTCCACTGCTGGGTCGTCTGCAAACCCTGTTCGGCCCGGCGCCGGCGGCCTTTCGCGCGCTCGGCGTGCCCGGCTTCGTGGTGGCCGTGCTGGCCATGATGGTGTTGCCGCTGCCGGCCTTTTTGCTCGATGTGCTGTTCACCTTCAACATCGCCATGGCGCTGATGGTGGTGATGATTTCGGCGCAGATGATCAAGCCGCTGGACTTCGCGGCCTTCCCGTCCGTCCTGCTCATCACCACGTTAATGCGCCTGTCGCTCAACGTGGCCTCCACCCGCGTGGTGCTGGTCGATGGCCACACCGGCCCGGCTGCGGCGGGCAAGGTGATCGAGGCCTTTGGCCACTTTTTGATCGGCGGCAACTTCGCGGTCGGCTTGATCGTGTTTGCGATCCTGGTGGTGATCAATTTCATTGTGGTCACCAAGGGCGCGGAGCGCATTGCCGAGGTCGGCGCGCGCTTCACGTTGGACGCCATGCCGGGCAAGCAGATGGCCATCGACGCCGAACTGAACGCCGGCATGATCGACGAGAAAACCGCGCGCCAGCGCCGTGCCGAAGTGGCCGAAGAAGCCGACTTCTTCGGCTCGATGGACGGCGCCAGCAAGTTCGTGCGCGGTGACGCCGTGGCCGGCATGTTGATCCTGGCCATCAACGTGGTGGGCGGCTTCATCATCGGCGTGGCACAGCACGATCTTTCGGCCAGTGCGGCGGCCTCCACCTACGTGCAGCTCGCCGTGGGCGACGCGCTGGTGGCGCAGATTCCGGCACTGCTCATTTCGGTGGCCGCGGCCATGGTGGTGTCGCGCGTGGGCAAGGAACACAGCCTGGGCTCGCAGATCGGCACCCAGGTCTTCAGCAGTGCCAAGGCGCTGGCCATCACCGCCGGCATCGTGGGCGCCATCGGCCTGGTGCCGGGAATGCCCAACCTGGTGTTTCTGATGATTGCCGGCGGCCTGGGCTGGCTGGCCTGGTGGGTGCGCCAGCGCCAACAGCGCGCTGCCTTGCTGGCCGACGAGCCACCGTCACAAGAGCCCGCGGCCAACGCCGAAGCGAGCTGGGACGACCTGCAACCGGTTGACACGTTGGGCCTGGAAGTCGGCTATCGCCTGATCGCGTTGGTTGACAAGCAGCGCGCCGGCGACCTGCTGGCGCGCATCAAAGGCGTGCGCAAGAAGTTCGCGCAAGACGTGGGCTTCTTGCCGCCCTCCGTACACATTCGAGATAACTTGGAACTCAAGCCCAGCGTCTACCGCGTCACCTTGCGCGGCGCGGTGGTGGGCGAGGCCGAGGCCTTCCCCGGTATGTTCCTGGCCATCAACCCGGGTGGGGCCACGCAGATGCTGCCCGGCACCAAGACCATCGACCCGGCTTTTGGCCTGCCTGCGGTGTGGATCGAAGAACGCGCGCGCGAAACGGCCCAGATGGCCGGCTTCACCGTGGTTGATTGCGCGACCGTGGTGGCCACCCACCTTTCACACTTGATGCAGGTCAGCGCCGCGCGCTTGTTGGGCCGCGGCGAGACCCAGGCCCTGGTGGAACACGTGACCAAGCTGGCGCCCAAGCTGATCGAAGACGTGGTGCCCAAGATGCTGGGCATTGCCAGCTTGCAGAAGGTCTTGCAACTCTTGCTGGAAGAAGGTGTGCACATCCGCGACATGCGCTCGATTGTTGAATGCCTGGCCGAGCACGCGGGCACGGTGAGCGACCCGGCCGAACTGGCCAAGCGCATCCGCGTGCACCTGGCCCCGGCCATCGTGCAGCAGATTTATGGCGCGGTGAAAGAGCTGGACGTGATTGCGCTGGAGCCCGAACTGGAGCGGCTGGTGGCGCAGGCCCTCACATCACCCAACGGCCCCGCGCTGGACCCTGGCGTGACCGACACGCTGACGCGCCAGGCCGCCGACAGCGCCAAGACACAAGAAGACCTGGGCATGCCGGCCTGCTTGCTGGTGCCCGATGTGATCCGCGCGCCCATGGCGCGGCTGCTGAAGCGCGCCGCCCCCCGGCTGAAGGTGCTGAGCCACAGCGAGATTCCTGAAACCCATTCGATCCGCATCGGTTCGATCATCGGAGCAAGTACATGACCGCCCACGCTCGCTTGCGCTCACTGCCCCCCACGGGGGGGTGCGCCGCCCTAGAGGCGGCTCGTCGGGCGGCCGCATGAACGTGAAACGCTTCACCGGCCGCACCTCGCGCGACGCCCTGAACCTGGTGCGCCAGGCCTTTGGCGACGACGCCGTGGTGTTGAGCACGCAGCCCTGCGCTGAAGGCATTGAAGTGCTGGCCATGGCCGCGCAGGCCGGCGACGGCGAAGAGCGCCTGGCGCGCCCCGTGCGCGCGCCCCAGGCCAGTGGCCCCAACCTGGGCCGCCGCGCTGGCGACCGCGTGGAGCCGGTGTTCGACGCCGGCCCGGCCACGGTGATTGAGGACGTGGCGCGGCTGGAAATGAGCACCTTGTCGTTCCAGGACTATGTGCGCCAGCGCATGCAGAAAAAGCGCGACCAGGACGCCGTGGCTGAAGGCGTTGCGGCGCGCGCCGCGGCCCAGGCCGCGCGCCCGGCGGCACCCGGTGCCCAGGCCTTGCGCGAGCGCAGTTTGTCGGGTGCCACGTTGCCCGGCGGCGCCCGCGCCGTGGCGCCGCCGCACCGCGAGGTGCCGGTGCTGCGCGATGAGATCCCATTGCCGCGCGAACAGCCGGCGTATGACGAGCCCAGCATTGCCCGGCGTGACGCGCCGGCGCCCACGCGGCGCGAAGACAGCGCCATGCTTGGCGAGCTGCGCGCGATGCGTGGCTTGATCGAAGACCGTTTCGGCGCCCTGGCCTTCATGGACAAGCTGCAACGCCAGCCGCGCCATGCCCTGTTGACGCAGAAGTTATTGGACTGTGGCTTCTCGCCGAGGCTCGCGCGCCGCCTGGTTGAGGGACTGCCGGTCGATTCGCCCGACGATCTGGCCTGGGTGGCCGGCGTGCTGGAACGCAACCTGGCCACCGCCGAGCACGACACGGCCCTGGAAGACGCGAGCGGGGTGTTTGCCTTGATCGGTGCCACCGGCGTGGGCAAGACCACCAGCACGGCCAAGATCGCCGCGGCCTTTGCCACGCGCCATGGCGCCGCGCACCTGGGCCTGATCACGCTCGACGCCTACCGCATGGGTGCGCATGAGCAGTTGCGCAGCTATGGCCGCATCCTGGGCGTGCCGGTGCACACCGCGCATGACCGCGCTTCGCTCGACGACCTGCTGGAGCTGCTGTCGGCCAAGCGCCTGGTGCTGATCGACACCGCCGGCATGGCGCAGCGCGACAACCGCACGCGCGAACTGCTGGACATGCTGTCGCACACCTCGGTGCGCCGCCTGCTGGTGCTGAATGCGGCGGCGCAAGCTGAAACCACCGAAGACGTGTTGCAGGCCTATCGCGCCGCGCAGTGCGCGGGGGTGGTGCTGAGCAAGCTTGATGAAGCCGTGAAGCTGGCCCCGGTGCTGGACGCGCTGCTGCGCCACAAGCTCAAGGTGCTGGCCGTGGCCAACGGCCAGCGCGTGCCCGAAGACTGGCACCGCCTGTCGGCCAACGCCTTGGTGCACCGGGCTTTGCGCGGTGTGGCCAGCGCGGCCTGGAAGCTCGATGGCGGCGACCTGAACCTGGTGCTGGCGGGCCTGCCGCATGCCGCGCGCATGCCGGCCCCGGCCCTGCACGCCAACCATCTTTGATTGCCAACCTTTGACATGAGCCAAACCGTTCTGGATGCCCCCAGCCTGGCCGAACCGGCCGACCAGGCCGCCGGCCTGCGCCGCCTGTTCGCGGCCGACCGCTTGCGCTTTGTGCCGGTGGTGGCCAACCCGCATGGCGTGAATCATGGTGTGCTGCTCGAGCGCCTGGCCACGGCGCTGGCTGAAACCGGCGCGCAGGTGCTGGTGGTGGACGCCGCCGAGACCTCGCCCACGCCGCTGGAGCTGGCCGGGCTGGACCTGGCGGCCTGCGTTGAACCCCTTTCGGCGCGCGTGTCGTACCTGGCCGCGCGCGGCCTGCCGCTCAAACATGTTGATGCACAGGGCTCGTGTGCCACCTTCCTCGACTTGCTGGCCGTGGCCGCGCCGCAGGCCCAGGTGGCGCTGTTGCATGCCTCGGCGCAGACCCTGGTGCGGCTGTTCCACGGTGTGGTGGCCCGCCCGGTGTTGCTGGCCGCAGTGCAGGGCGATAGCCAAGGCGAAAGCCAAGGTGAAAGCATCCTCCACGCCTACGCCGCGATGAAGTTGCTGGCCCAGCGCTGCCGCTGGATGCAGTTCGACTTGCTCCTGGCCGGCGACCCCTGGGCCCGGGCCAGCGCGCACATTGCCCAGCGGGTGGCTGATTGCGCCGGCCATTTCGTCGGCGCCAACCTGCACCTGTGGGCCGCCGCCGACCCCCAAGGCGCCGTGCACGAGCCCATCACCATGCAGTTGCAGCGCCTGGCCGGCGCGCAGTGGCATGCGCGCACGGACCAGCCGCTCACGCTTGCCCAACCCGGCGCCATGCGCGCCAGGCCCACCCCCCTTTGAACACGGCCCGGAGCTTCCAACCCATGTACACCGCCAAAGGGCGCCTCGACGCCAACGCCATGCTCAAACAGTACAGCCCGCTGGTGCGCCGCCTGGCGCACCAGATGATCGCCAAGCTGCCGGCCAACGTGGAGCTGGATGATCTGATCCAGGTGGGCATGATCGGCTTGAGTGATGCGTTGACTCGTTTCGACGCTGCGCAGGGCGTGCAGTTCGAGACCTTTGCCACCCAGCGCATCCGCGGCGCCATGCTCGACGAGTTGCGCGGCAACGACTGGATGAGCCGCGGCGACCGGCGCCACCAGCGCAGCATCGAAGCCGCCGTGCGCAAGCTCGAACAGCGCCTGGGCCGGGCGCCGCACGAAAGTGAAATCGCCGCCGAGATGGGCCTGGCCCTGCCGGCCTACCAGGAACTGCTGGGCAAGGTGCGCGGCACCCAGTTGGTGTGCCTGGAAGACATGAGCGGCGATGACGGCGACGACGACTTTCTCGACCGCCATGTGCTCAGCGACGAGATCAACCCGCTGGCGCTGCTGCAAGACCGGCGCATGCGCGAGGCCCTGGTGGCGGCCATCAAGCTGCTGCCCGAACGCGAGCAGTTCGTCATGAACATGTACTACGAAGAGGACATGAACCTGAAGGAGATCGCGGCCGTGATCGGCGTCACCGAAAGCCGCGTGTGCCAGTTGCACAGCCAGTCGATCGCCCGCTTGCGCGCCAAGTTGCGCGAGTGGTGATCAAGCTCAGGGCGTCAGTTCGACGTCCACCACCGTGGCCGCAGGTGCGGCGGGCGCTGTGTTGGCCGGCGCAGTGGCCTTGAGCACAAACTCGAAGCAGGCACCGCCGCCGTCCACACCTTGCGCACTGACGCTGCCGCCGTGGCGTTCGATGATGCGCTGCACGATGGTCAGCCCGATGCCGGTGCCGGCGTAGTCGTTGGCCGAACGCAAGCGGCGGAAGGGGTGGAACAAGGTCTGCGCCTGGTCGGACGGGAAGCCCACGCCGTTGTCGACCACGCGCACGCACACCCGCCCATCGAGCCGGTCTTCGGCTTCCACGCTGACCAGCGGCGCCGCGGTGTCGCGCGTGAACTTGGCGGCGTTGCCCAGCAAGTTGGCCAGCACGATCTTCAGCGCCGCGGTCGAGCCTTCAACCCAGATGCCTTCTTGCACCGCCCATTGCAGCGGCGCGCTGCGCACCAGCTCGGGCAGTTCAGCCACCACCTCCTGGGCCAAGGCGCTGAGGTTGACCGTGTCGCGCGGCATCGGCAGCAAGGTGGAGCGGGCCAGCGCCATCAGGGCTTCCACCAGCTCGTTCATTTGTGCGGCGGCCTGGATTTGCAGCGACAGCAGCTCTTCGTCTTCGGCCCGCAGCTGGCCTTGCAGCCGGGTTTGCAGCAAGGTGGCCAGGCCCTGCACGTGGCCGATGGGGGTGCGCAGCTCATGCGCAAGTTGGCGCGCAAAGGCGTCGAGGTCGGCGTTGAGCTGCTGCAATTCATGCGTGCGCTCGGCCACGGCGCGTTGCAGGGTTTCGTTGTGGCGCATCAGCAAACGCTCAGCTTCCTTGCGCGCAGTGATGTCCCGGCCCACGCCGTGGTAGCCGCGAAAGCGCTGCTGGCTGTCAAAGCGCGGCACGCCACTGACAGAGAACCACACGAAACGGCCCGGCCGCACTTCGAGTTCGAGTTGCAGTGAGCGAAACGGCCGGTGGGCTTCGAGGTCAGCGCGGTGCTCGGCCCATTGCTCGGGGGTCAAGGCATGGCCGTAGGCGTCCCAACGGGTCTGGCCTTCAACACGTTCAAGCAAGTTGCCAAAGCGCTGGCGCAGTTCAGGGCGCAGCGGCAGCAGCCGGTGTTCGGTATCGGTCTCCCAGTACCAGTCGCTGGCCAGGGCCACCATGGTGGACCAGCGCTGCTCGTTGGCCAGCACATGCTCGTGCGCCAGCTTGCGTTCGCTCACGTCGCGGCCAACGCCTTCATAGCCCAGAAAGTTGCCCTGTCCATCGACCCGCGCGCGCCCGCTCAGCGACACCCACGCCAGGCCCGGGCCGCGTTGCGCCGCCACCTGGAATTCCAGGTCACGAAACGGAATCTGCTTGGCCAGGGCATCGTGAAAACCGCGCCAGCCGGCGCTGGGCGGGCGGAAGAAGGCGATCTGGTCATGGCGGTGGCCAAGCACGTCTTCGACCTGCCAGCCTTGATCGGTGAGGAAGGGCGCCGAGCGCGACAGCCAGCTGATGCGGTGTTCGAGGTCGGTTTCCCAATACCAGTCGGCAGACAAGTCGGCCAGCGCCTGCCAGCGTCGTTCGGACTGGCCCAGCACGCTTTCCACACCGCTGGCCAAGGCGCCAAAGGCCGACGGCGCGCTGTCTTCGTCGCGCAGGCCCTGCACGGCGGATTGCCAGGTGCCGTGGCCCAGGTCGTCTGAGAACTGGTGCAACGACTGGCCAAGGCGGCGCCGTTGCAACCACAGGTTGGCCACGCCGGCCAGCATGGCCAAGGCCAGCACGCCCATCAACAGCAATTGCCACAGCTGCGCGCGGTCGAGCTGCTCGTCGCTCAGTTCGCGCACGGCCTGGCTCAGCGCTGCAGCCGTGCCAACCTGGCTGCGCAGGGCTTGCAGCGCTGCCGCTGTGTTGCCGTCGCGGGACAGGCGGGCGCGCAGCAGCGTCCACTGCTTTTCAAGCGTCACCAACTCGGGCGCATTGAATCTGGCCTGCGCCAGTTCCACACCCACGGCGGCCAGATGATGGTCGAGCACCTGCACGGCACGCACCAGTTCGGGCGGCAAGTCGGCCGGCGCCGGCGCGGCGCTGACCAGGGCCAACTCCAGCCGCAGGTGACTGGCGTGCAACTGCTCGGCGCTGTGCAGGGGTGACAAGCCTGGTGGGCGCAACAACACAGAAAACAGCAACGCCGCAGCGGCAAGCAACAGCACCCACAGCGTCAAGCGCGTGGGCCCGAACAGGCGATGAGATGGGGCATTGCCACCCGACACCTGAGCGGTGCGCCTGGCAGGGTGGGCGGGGTGCTTGTTTCCCAACGGTTTTTCGATTGATCAAGGGCCCTTCAACAAGCGACGCTTGAGCGGTCCCTCAGGGTTCTTCGGCTGCGGTTTCAAATGACCGCTGGGTTGAGTGGCAATTGTGTCCAGCTTTGAAGGTGCCGGCAACAGGCGCGGCGGCGCGCTTGGCGCATCAAGCCAGCGGTTTGGTGCCGCGCGGCCTTGGCCGGCCGCACCGAGCGTTAACTATTCACGCCAACAACAACCCGCTGCCTTGCGCCAGGGCAGCGCCGCCAGCGCTGGAATAGAGCTGCGCCGGTGGCGGCGCGGGAAGCAGTATTTCAAGCGCGCGTTGTTGCGCGGCCTGGGTGCGGGCCACGGCCTGGCGTTGCGCGCCGGCCTGTGCGGCCAGGTGTGCGACGCGCGTGCGCAGCGCCGCGTCGGCGTCTTGGCGCAGGGCATGCGCCAGCGGTCCGGCCAGGCGTGCCAGCTCGCGTTGCAGGCTGGCGCCATGCTCGTGCATGGCCGGCAGGTTCTGTTCACGCAGCGCCGTGCCCAATTTGGCAAGCGCTGACTCCAGCGCGGTCAGTGCCTGCGCGGCACTGGGCTGCGGCGGGCAGTCGGCGCTGGGCATGGGGTTCAGTTGCTGCCCTTGCCGAGCAGTTCGGCGGCGTTGGCGATCAGCTTGTCAGCGATCGCCTCGGCGTCGATCCGGTAGCTGCCTTCGCGAATGGCCTGGGCGATGCGCTGCACCTTGGCGGCGTTGAAGTCTGCCGCTGCCGCGTCAACGCCCAGGGCGCCGGCGGACAGCTCCACCTTGGCGCTGGGCTCGCCCGCGGCGGCGCCGTCGGCCTTGCCTTTGCGGCCGGTGCCGCCCGCCGCCGGTGCGGCAGGTTTGGTGTCGATGGGTCCGATCTTCATGGTGTGCTCCAGTGGGGCCGTGCCGAGTTGGCGCCGCCCTTCATGACATGTTCGTGCTATCGGCGCGGCCGCGACCCGACTTGAGGCCCAGCTCTGAACTCTTTGTGCCCACCCCCGCGACTAAGGGGTGGATAACGTTGTAGCCGCGCGTCAAAGCTCGACCTCGACCCGCTGCTGGCCGGCCGCCACGCCGGTGAGCACCTGGCCGCCTTCGGTGCGCACCCGCACCCGGGCGCCTTCCAGACCCGCGGCCAGGGCCTGCGCCGTGGCCGAGACGCTGAAGCCCGGGCCACGCGCCACCACTTGAACCATGTCGCCGGCCGCAAACCACAGGCGCGTCTTCAGGTCACTCCCACGTACCGCAGTGCCGGCCGCCAAGGCCTGGCTCAGGCTGCGCCCGCGCAGCGCTTCGAAGTGGTTCACGGGCGGCTCGTTGGTCGCCGCCCAATCCACCGTGGCCAATTGCAAGTGGCTGTCGTTCAGTGCCGTTCCGGCCGGCAGTGCTTGCTTGAGCACCAGGGCCGGCGCGAAAACTTTCACCGTCACCGGCAAATAGACGTTCCAGGCCTTGATGCCTTCAAGGCAGCGCAGCCCCACCCGGGTGCGGCCCCAGGCCCGGGCGTTGGCGGGCAGGTAGGCCTGAACCTTCTGGCAAGGGGCCAGTTGCAGCCGTGTATCCAGCGCACCCACTTCGAGTTCGAGCCGCGCTCCCGGCAAGGCCTGTGCAGCCGCTTGTTCAACCAGGCTGCGCGCCTGCTGCACCCAGGCGGCGTCGTCGCCGGCTTGCGCCGCTGCGGGCAGCAGGGCCCACGCGCACAGCGCCGGCCAGGTTGCCCGGTGCAGCCAGCGGTTACGGGTGGGCAATGACTTTTTCACGCTCGCAACTTTAGTTTGACGTGTTCATGCCGGAGGGCGAATTTGCCGGGTCAAGGCGGCCTTGTTTGCATCACCTTTGGGCGCGACCGCTGCCCACAATGCCGCCGCATCGGGCCATATCTTGCAAGCCCGCAGTGGGAGTGGCCATGATCAACCGCCTGACCGATGGGCTGGATTTCCAGGCGCAGGCCTTGAACCTGCGTTCGCAGCGCCAACGCCTGCTGGCCAGCAACATCGCCAACGTCGACACCCCCGGCTACCAGGCACGAGACCTGGACTTTGCCAGCGCGTTGCGCCAGGCCAGTGGCGAAGCCGGCCCCGGCAACAGCCTGGCCACGCCGCACCGTGGCCACCTGGTGGCGCGCAATGACATCGGCGCCAACGCCACCTTGCGTTACGCCACGGCCAGCCAGCCCGGCCTGGACAACAACACCGTGGACATGGACCGCGAACGTGCCAGCTTTGCTGACAACACTGTCAAGTACGAAGCCACGCTGCGTTTCATCAATGGCAGCGTGCGCAACATGCTCGACGCGATGCGCAGCCCCAACCAGGGTTGATTGAAGGAAGGGATTGGTCATGAGCCTGTTCAAGATTTTCGATGTCTCCGGCAGCGCCGCCAGCGCGCAAAGCCAGCGCCTCAACGTGGTGGCGTCGAACCTGGCCAACGTGGACGCCGTGGCCGGCCCCGACGGCAAGGCCTACAAGTCGCGCTACGTGGTGTTCCAGACCGAGGCCATGGGTGACGCCACGGCCAACGGCGTGCGCGTGTCCACCGTGGGCGAAGACAGCAAGCCCGGACGCAAGGTGCACGACCCCAAGCACCCTGCGGCCGACGGCGAGGGCTACGTCACCTACAGCAACGTGAGCGCGGTGGACGAGATGGTGAACATGATCTCGGCGTCGCGCTCGTACCAGAACAACGTCGAGGTCATGAGCACGGCCAAGAACCTGCTGCTCAAGACCTTGCAAATGGGCCAGAGCTGACATTCGCACTTAACCGGAGACTGCATTGAGCGTGATCGACAGCCTGCAAACCAGCACCGCCGGCGCCACTGCCGCCGCGGCCACCCCAAAAGCCGATGCGGGCAGCGAGGATCGGTTCCTGAAGCTGTTGGTGGCGCAGATGAAAAACCAAGACCCGCTCAACCCGCTGGACAACGCGCAGGTCACCAGCCAGATGGCGCAGATCAGCACCGTCAACGGCATCGACAAGCTGAACACCACGGTGCAGGGACTGAACCGGCAGTTCGTGCAGATGCAGGCGCTGCAAGGCGCGTCACTGGTCGGCCGCGATGTGATCCTGCCTGGCAACAAGCTGGCGCCCAACGACGCGGGCCTGGTGCATGGCGGCTTCGAGCTGGGCTCGTCGGTCGACAGCGTGAGGATCGAAATCTTGAATGGTGGCGGCCACGTCATCGACAGCATGGAACTCGGTGCCGAGAGTGCCGGCCGGCACGCCTTCGAGTGGACGCCCAAGGCCGGTGTCGATGTCACCCAGGGCAGCAGTTTTCGTGTTGTCGCCAAGCTCGGCGCGGCGAATGTGCCGGCCACACCCCTGATGCGCGACCGCGTCGAAGCGGTGGTCACCGGTGGCGACTCTTTGACCCTTGAGCTGCGCAGCAACGGCAGCGTTGCGTATTCGCAGATCCGCGCTTTCAACTGAACGACTAGGACACCTCATGAGCTTCCAGCAAGGCATTTCGGGTCTCAACGCCACGAGCAAGAACCTCGAAATCATTGGCAACAACATTGCCAACACCAACACCTACGGCAGCAAGTCCTCGCGCGCCGAATTCACCGCTGTGTTCGCCAACTCGCTGAACGGCGACGGCAACTTCTCCGTCGGCACCGGCACCCGGCTGGCGGCGGTGTCGCAGATGTTCACCCAAGGCAACATCACATCGACCGGCGTGCCGATGGACCTGGCCATCAGTGGCGGCGGCTTCTTCCAGGTCAGCGATGGCCGCAACCCGGCGCTGTACACCCGCAACGGCCAGTTCAAAGTCAGCCGCGACGGCTACATCGTCAACAACGACGGCCAGCGCCTGATCGGCTACGCCGCCGACAACAACGGCGTGGTGCAACCCGGCAACGCGGTCGCGCTGCAACTGCCCACGACGGGCATCGCCCCAAATCCCAGCAGCAAGGTGCAGCTCGAATTGAACCTCGACTCGCGTGCCGCCATCAGTGCGCCGGTCTCGGGTGCGGCGATCGACTTCACCGACCCCGACACCTACAACAATGCCACGTCGCTGACGGTGTATGACGACAAGGGCCAGAACGTCACCCTGACCTATTACTTCCAGAAGGCCGCGACCGACACCTGGAACATCTTCGTCACGGCCAACGGCACACCCGTCAGTGGCACCGCGCTGGCGCCGGTGGCCACCACCACCGTCAACTTCGCCGCCAACGGCAGCGCGCCGGTCTCGCCGGCCGGCCCCGTGGCGTTCGACGTGCCGTCCACGACCAACGCGGCGGGCGGGCAGACGATGCCGATCACGGGCCTGCTGCTTGACGTCGGCAACGCCACGCAGGTTGGCAGCGGCTTCGGCGTCACCGGCCTGAGCCAGGACGGTTACGCGCCAGGCACGGTGACGGGCATCAACATTGAGGGCAACGGCATCCTGATGGCGCGCTACAGCAACGGCCAGAGCAAGCCGGCCGGCCAGATCGAGTTGGCCCAATTCCGCAACCCGCAGGGCTTGCAACCCATGGACGGCAACGCCTGGTCGCGCAGCTATTCGTCGGGCGACCCCATCGTCGGCATGCCCGGCGAAGGCAACATGGGCGTGCTGCAGTCGGGCGCGCTCGAAGGCAGCAACGTCGACCTGACCAGCGAGCTGGTCAACATGATCACGGCGCAGCGCATCTACCAGGCCAACGCGCAGACGATCAAGACGCAAGACCAGGTGCTGCAAACCCTGGTCAACCTGCGTTGACGCTGACGGCTTAACTTTGAATTGAGTGCGCCATGGACAAGATGATCTATTCGTCGATGACGGGCGCCAAGGCCAGCTTGCAGCGCCAGGAAGTGCTGGCGCACAACCTGGCCAACGTGTCCACGCCGGGCTTTCGGGAAGCCTTGTCGGCGTTCCGCTCGGTGCCGGTGCTGGGTGATGGCGCCTCCACACGCGTGTTCGCGCTCGAATCCACGCCCGGCTACAACAACCAGCCCGGCCCGGTGCAGGCCACCGGCCGCAGCCTCGACGTGGCCATGAAGGGCGACGCCTGGCTGGCCGTGCAGGGGCTCGATGGCACCGAGGCCTACACCCGCGCCGGTGCGCTGGACGTCACCGCCGAAGGCCTGCTCGTCACGCAAAACGGCCTGAGCGTGCAAGGCGACGGTGGGCCCATCACGCTGCCGGCCAACGCCATCGTGCACATCGGGTCAGACGGCACGGTGAGTGCGAAGGTGGGCAACGGCCGCGCGCAGACCGTGGGCAAGCTGAAGCTGGTCACGCCCGAGGCACCCATGCTGCGCGGCGAAGACGGCCTGTTCCGCGCTGCCGATGGCTCCGACCTGCCCGCTGACGCGAGAGCGAAAGTTCAGGAAGGCGCTTTGGAAGGCAGCAATGTCAGCGCCGTGCAGACCATGGTGGCCATGATTTCCGCGGCGCGCCAGTTCGAACACCAGATGAAGATCCTGAGCACGGCCGAGCAGAAGGAACAGGCGGCGGCGAAGTTGCTGGCGGGGGCGGGGTGATGAGCCCTCGCTGTTAACCTGAGAGATCAGCCACGTACCAGTGGCGGCCCAGTCGCGCGGCGGCGTTCTGCGCTAGCCGAGGGCGTCGGGCGACCGGCTACGCTCATGCCCGGGGGCAGAGCCCCGGGCGTTCGCCAGGCACAAACAGTCCACTGGACTGTTTGTGTCCGGGCTCACTCACCCGCCGGCTTCCCTTCGGGGCGCCGGCTCCTTCTTTACTTCGCTACGCCGGCCACCCAACACCCTCGGCCGGCACCCGTGTCGGCGTGGGTAACGTTTGAAAAGAGCCGCTGCCCAAGGATCAGGACGGTGGGGCGTGCTGCGTAGCGAGGTAAAGGAGGAGCTTGCGGCCCAGCGGGCCGCAAGCGGGG
>JANOXU010000136.1:0-12003 GCA_031418595.1 Burkholderiales bacterium | reverse complement strand
AAGCGAAATTTGGCCCCAGCGAGGACAGTTTTTGCCGGGTTTGCAGGCCCATAGCCGTAGCTATGGGACAAAAAGCCGGTGAAAAATGGACCGCTGCGGCCAAATTGCAGCCGACGTTCCCCAAGTCCGACAGGCTCCTAGAACGCGAGTTTGGGCGCATGGCAGCCCAGCGGCCGCCTCGGCACTGGCCGTCTCGGGCACGAGCACGAGGCCGTGACCGTTACGAACTCGTCACGTTTGCGCGTCACGTTTGCGCCTGCCGGCGCGGCCTCAAAGTTGACCGGCCAGCCGGGCGAGCGGCGCCGCTTACTTGGTGTTTCGAGACCAGGCGCCGGCGTAACCGCCTGCTTCAGCGTACGCTCAGCCGCGGCGGGGCACCGGGCGCCAGGGCCTTGACTTCACCAATCTGCGCTGCCGCGGCGAAACCATGGCGGGCGAAGATGGCCAGCACCTCGGCCAAGGCTGCGGCGCTGCACGACACCAACAAGCCGCCGCTGGTTTGCGGGTCGCTCAGCAGGGCTTGGTCAATGGCCGCAAAGCCGCCGGGCAAGGCCACCTCAGCGCCATAAGCGGCCCAGTTGCGGGGCGAGGCCCCCGTCACCATGCCCTGCCCCGCCAGCTCGCGCACGCGCGGCAGCAAGGGCACGCTGGCCCAGTCGATCACCACTTCGCATTTGGCGCCACGCGCCAACTCCAGCGTGTGGCCGGCCAGGCCGAAGCCGGTGATGTCGGTCAGTGCATGCACGCCGTCGAGCGCGGCCAGCTCGGGGCCAGGCGTGTTGAGCTTGGTGGCGTTGGCGATCATCTGCGCGTAGCCCTCGGCGTCGAGCGCGTCTTTCTTCAGCGCGGCCGACAAAATGCCCACGCCGATGGGCTTGCCCAGCACCAGCACATCGCCCGGCTTGGCGTCGGCGTTGCGCTTCACGCGTTTGGGGTGGATCAAGCCCAGCGCCACCAGCCCGTAGATGGGTTCCACCGAGTCGATGGTGTGGCCGCCGGCAATCGGGATGCCGGCCTCGCGGCAGATCGATTCACCGCCTTGCAGGATCAAACCGATGGTTTCAGTGGACAACACGCCGAACGGCATGCCCACCAGGGCCAGCGCCATGATCGGCGTGCCACCCATGGCGTAGACATCGCTGATGGCGTTGGTGGCGGCAATGCGGCCAAAGTCGAACGGGTCGTCGACGATGGGCATGAAAAAGTCGGTGGTGGCGATCAGCGCCTGCTCGTCGTTGAGCTGGTACACCGCGGCGTCATCAGCCGTTTCGATGCCCACCAACAACTGCGGCGGTATCGGCATCTTGGCCGTGCCCTTCAGAATTTCGCTCAGCACACCGGGAGCGATCTTGCAGCCGCAGCCGCCACCATGTGACAGCGACGTTAATCGCACGCCGGGCGGCGGTGTAATCGGTATAGGGGCATTCATGGTCGTGCTTTCAACAAGTTGGCCAACAGATTTTTCAAGGTCGCGCGTTCGCGTTCGGGGCTGAACAGCGGCGCGCGCAGGGCGCATTGGCGGCGCAGGCGCGGCAGCATAGCGCCGTCGTCCCGGCATTGCGCCAGCAAGGCCACCAGGCCGGTTGCGCTGCCGGGCTCGAAGTAGCCCGCGTAGTCTGCGCCGAGCATGCCCACGTTGCCGTCTACCCGCGAGGCCAGCACCGGCGTGCCGCTGCAGATGGCTTCCATCACCACGTGGGCGCCGCCTTCCATGTGGCTCATGTGCACCAGCACATGGGCACGCTGGATGTGGCGCCGCGTGGTGGCATGGGGCAGGCCACCGAGCCAGCGGTAATGCGGCTGGCTGGCCATCAGCGCTTTCGCTTGGGCGCCCAGGGTGGGCTCCAGCGCGCTGCCGATGTGGTCGAGCAAGACGTCGCCGCGCCCGGCCAGCAAGTGGGCCGCTTCGAAGTAGATCTCCGGGCCTTTCACATCGCGCAAATGGCCCACGGCCAGGGCGCGCAGGTGGCGGCTTGTCTTGGGCAGCGTGGCGCGCACGGTGGTGGATTGAAACGAGACCACGCATTTGTGGCGCAGGTGCGCGGGCACGCTGCGTGGCCCGGCTTCCTGCAGCACCACCAGCGCATCGGCCAGTTCAAGTGAACGCTGCGCGCTGGCGTCTTCGGCAATGTCGCGGTACAGGTCGGTGCCGGTGAGCGCCACCACCAGCGGCTTGCCTGGCGCATGGTCATGCCAGGCCGCGATGCTGGCCGCGCTGCGCCGGGCATGCAGGGCCACCAGCACATCATGCGCCGGCGCAGTGGGCCCCCATTGCGCGGCCAGGCTGACTCGATAATCGCCCGCCAGCAAGCGCGCCCAGCGTTGTGCGGTCTGCCAATTGCCGTTGTTGGCGTCTGCCAGCGCCGGCGTCACCAGGCACACGCTGGGTTTGTTCATCGCAGGCCTTATACGACATGCACGACATGCACGACATGCGCTCGTTCCACCAAACCGCTGAAGACATGCGACAGGCCGGGCCGCCCGCCTTGGCCGCCGCGTTGGCGCAGGCGCGCGGGGAGTCGCTGGCGCTGTTCAGCCACTTCGAGGCCGCCCTGGCCGAGCGCGCCATGCAGGTGCCGCTGCACGCCGAACTCAACCCGCCGCTGTGGGAACTGGGCCACCTGGGCTGGTTTGAAGAACACTGGCTGGCGCGCAACCCGCACCGCCTGGCCGGCCCACGCGCTGCCAACACGCCGCGCAGCGCCAGCTTGCTGAAGCGCGCCGATGCGCTGTACGACTCCAGCAGCGTGGCGCATGCCACGCGCTGGCAACTCAGCCTGCCTGACGCGGCGGCCACCAAGCGCTACATCACCCAGGTGCGCGAGCGCAGCCTGGCCTTGCTGGGTGATCCTGGCGTGCAAGCCGGCGATGACGAGCTGTACTTTTTTCGCCTGGTGCTGCTGCACGAAGACATGCACCGCGAGGCCTGGGCCTACATGGCGCAGACGCTGGACATTGCCCTGCCCCTGCTGGCCCCCGCCAGCAGCGCGCTCGGTGGTGAATGGCAAGCTGGTGGCGGCACGTTGATGCTCGGCCACGCCGAGGCCGGCTTCGCGTTCGACAACGAACTGGGCGCACATGAAGTCACCCTGGCGCCATTCAGCATCGACCGCACCGCACTGCCGTGGAGCGCCTACCTCGACTTCATTCGCACCGGCGGCTACGACGATGAACGCCACTGGAGTGCCGCCGGCTGGCAATGGCGCCAGCAAAACAAGATGAGCGCACCGCGCTATGTGCAACGCGAAGGCGACACCTTCACGCGCCGGCATTTCGGCCGCACCGAGCCCGTTGATGAAAGCCAGCCCGCCATGCACCTGAGCGCGCACGAGGCCCAGGCGTATTGCAATTGGGCCGGCCGGCGCCTGCCCAGCGAGGCCGAATGGCAATGGGCCGCCCTGCACAGCGCCGCGCTGGGCGAGCCCTTTGAATGGGGCGCGGTGTGGGAATGGACGGCCAGCGCATTCGCGCCCTACCCCGGCTTCACGCCACACGCCTACCGCGACTATTCAGCGCCATGGTTTGATGGCCGGCCGGTGCTGCGCGGTGCCTCGTTCGCCACCTCGGCGCGGCTGCGCCACCCGCGCTACCGCAACTACTTCGGGGCCCAGCGCAACGACATTTTTGCCGGACTGCGCACCTGCGCCATCTGACCACCACTGACCCGCGTTCACCCTCCGCCCAACCGGGCGCGGGGCCATTGCACAGCGAACAAACCGGCGTGGCCTGGCCGGTGTAAGGTTGCCACCCCACGTTCAACGCCTTGACCAGGAGCCTGTCATGTTGAGTCTTTCTCCCTCCCGCACCCTGCGTTCACTGATGACCTGCGCCATGCTGTGCGTTGGCGCCATCAGTGCGCACGCCCAACAGGTGTTTCGCATCACCGCCATTCCCGACGAAGCCCCCACCGAACTGGCGCGCAAGGCCGCACCGCTGGTGAAGTACCTGGAAGGCAAGCTGGGCATGAAGGTCGAGTTCACGCCGGTCACCGACTACGCCGCTTCAGTGGAAGCGCTGGCCAACAAGAAGGTCGACATGGCCTGGTTTGGCGGCTTCACCTTCGTGCAGGCGCACATTCGCTCAGGCGGCAAAGTGATCCCGATCGCGCAGCGCGAAGAAGACGAGAAGTTCCGCTCGGTGTTCATCACCACCGACGCCAGCATCAAGACCCTGGCTGACCTGAAGGGCAAAGACCTGAGCTTCGGCTCGCAAAGTTCCACCAGCGGCCACTTGATGCCGCGCAGCTTCTTGCTGCAAGCCGGGCTGGACCCGGAAAAAGACTTCCGCCGCGTCGCCTACAGCGGCGCGCACGACGCCACGATTGCCGCAGTGGCTTCGGGCAAGGTCAGCGCCGGGGCGTTGAACATTTCGGTGTGGGAGAAGTTTGTCGCCGACAAGAAGGTCGACCCCAACCAGGTGCGGGTGTTCTACACCACCGCCCCCTACTTTGATTACAACTGGACGGTGCATGCCGACATGCCCGCCGCCTTACGCGAAAAGTTAACCCAGGCCCTGCTGAGCCTGAGCCGCGACACGGCCGAGGGCAAGGAGATCCTCGAGCTGCAACGCGCCACGCGCTTCGTGCCCAGCAAGGTCGACAACTACAAGGGCATCGAGGCCGCGGCCAAGAGCGCCGGCTTGTTGTAGGCCCGCCTTGGAAGTCGAACTCAGCGGCGCCAGCGCGCGCCACCTGGCGGCCCGGCACGCCAAGGAGCGTGCGCTGCAAAACATCAGCCTGCGTGTGCAACCCGGTGAGCAAGTGGCCGTGATCGGGCCTTCCGGTGCGGGCAAGACCACCTTGCTGGCCTTGGCCGGGGCCGCACTCAAGCCGGTGAGTGGCCTGGTGAGGCTCGACGGGCAAGACCCCTGGCAAGCCCGCCCCGCGGCGCTGAAGGCGCTGCGCGGGCGGCTGATCCTGGCACCCCAGGTGCCGCCGCTGCCGCCGCGCCAGCGCGTGGTCACCGCCGTGCTGGCCGCGCAACTGCCGGCGATGAGCCTGGCGCGCAGCCTGCGCTCGCTGCTGTACCCGGTGGACATCGCCGGCGCGCACGCCGCGCTGGATCGTTTTGACATGGCCGACAAACTGTTCGAGCGCGTCGACCGCCTCTCGGGCGGCGAACGCCAGCGCGTGGCCCTCAGCCGCGCCCTGGTGGCGCCGGCCTCGCTGTGGTTGATCGACGAGCCGCTGTCGGCCCTGGATCCCACGCGCGCACGCCAGGCCATGGCCACTTTGGTTGATGAAGCCGGCGAACGCGGCGCCACGCTGCTGGTGACGTTGCACCAGGTGGAAGTGGCGCTGGAACGCTTCGCGCGCATCATCGGCCTGCGCAACGGCGAGCTGGTGTTCGACTTGCCCACCGCGCAGGTCACGCCTGCGCTGTTGGCGCAGTTGTATGCCCAGCATGAAGACGAACTGCACGGCGCGCCGGCGCCGCCGCTCAGCGCGCCGGGCGAGCTGTTGCCGGTGGTGATGCATTGCCGATGAGCCCCGCCCGGCCGCCCGAAGGGGCTCGCACCGCAGTGCGCAGCATGAAGGGTCCCCCGATGAGCGGCGCAGCTTTGATCGTGCCGGCCCCGCAGCACGACCCCGCCTGGCCACACCGCCTGAGCTGGGCGCTGCTGGGCCTGCTGCTGCTGTGGCCCATGTTGGTGGCCACCGAGTTCAAGCCCTGGGCGCTGTGGGATGCGCGCAGCCTGGCCGCCACGCTGCGCTTCCTGGCTGACTTCTTTCCTCCGGCGCTGGCGCCAGACTTTCTGTGGCTGGTGCTGAAGGAAACCTGGCGCACCGTGGCCATGGCCACCGTGGGCATCTGCCTGGGGCTGCTGATCGCCGTGCCGGCCACGCTGCTGTCGACCCGTGTCCTGTCTACCTCAGCGTTAAGCGGGCGCATGGCGCGCGGCCCGTTCATCCTGCGCCAGGCGCTGCGTTGGGTGCTGATCGTGCTGCGCTCGATTCCCGAGCTGGTGTGGGCGTTGGTGTTTGTGCGCGTCGTTGGCCTGGGTGCGGCGGCCGGCGTGCTGGCCATTGCGCTCACCTATGGCGGCATGCTGGGCAAGGTTTACGGCGAGATCCTGGAAAGCAGCGACGCCAGCGCCGCGCAGACCTTGCTGCGCAACGGCGCCGGCCGCTTGCAGACTTTTTTCTACGGCGTGCTGCCGCAAAACGCGGCCGAGCTGACCAGCTACACCGTGTACCGCTGGGAGTGCGCGATCCGCTCTTCGGTGATCCTCGGTTTTGTCGGCGCCGGCGGCCTGGGCCAGTTGATGGACAGCTCGATGAAGATGTTCGCCGGCGGCGAAGTCGCCACCCTGCTGCTCGTGTTCATGGCTTTGGTGGCCGTGGCCGACCAAGCCAGCGCGGTGCTGCGCCGGGCCTTGGGTTGACCCATCACGGCTAACGAATGACATCACCCAACGCCGCCAACCAACCCTACCGGCTGCCGCCGCGCCTGTGGCACGCCCGGTGCCGCGCTTGCTGGGTGGTGGCCGCCGTGGCGCTGATGGTGCTGGCCAGCTTTGCCAGCGTTGACATGCAATGGGGCAGCTTCTTCTCGCTTGAGGCGGCGCGCAGCATGGGCCGCTTCCTGGCCGAGTTCTTCCCGCCCGACTTCAGCCCGGCCTTCGTGGCCAAGGTGGCCTGGGCCAGCGCCGAGACCCTGGCCATGTCGGCCCTGGGCACCTTGCTCGCGGCCGTGGCCGGCCTGGCGCTGGCACTGCCGGCCAGCCGCACCCATGACGGTGACCGCGCCTGGCTGCGCGCACCCACGCGCATGGTGCTCAACGCGCTGCGCTCGATCCCTGAACTGGTGTGGGCCGCCATGCTGCTCATTGCCGCCGGCCTGGGGCCGTTTGCCGGCACCCTGGCCCTGGCGCTGCACACCAGCGGCGTGCTCGGGCGGCTGTTCGCTGAAAGCATCGAGAACGCCGCGCCTGGCCCGGCACAGGCCCTGCGCACGCAGGGCGTGGGCCGCCTGGGCGTGTTCACCTACGCCACCTTGCCGCAGGTGCTGCCACAGGTGCTGAGCTACACCTTGTACCGCTGGGAGAACAACATCCGCGCCGCCGCCGTGCTGGGCGTGGTGGGCGCGGGTGGCCTGGGCCAGTTGCTGGCCTTTCACATGGGCTTGTTCCACATGGCCAAAACGGCCACCATCCTGCTGGCCATGCTGGCGCTGGTGGCCTTGGTCGATGGCGTCAGCTACGCCGCGCGCACGGCCATGCAACGTTGAAGGAGATCGCCATGCTCAAACGGTTCGTCACCCTGACCCTGGCCCTGCTGGCCGCGCTCACCACCACCCTGCTGGCCGGCTGCGGCACGCCCTACGCCACCGTGGCTAACGCAAGAGGTGAGCCGGTGATGCTGCTCGGCCACGACCCGGTGGCCTACTTCACGCAAGGACAGCACCAACGCGGCAAGGCCGAGTTCAGCGTGCACCTGCCGCAGCGCGCGTACTACTTCGCCAGCGCCGAGCACAAGGCCCGCTTCGAGGCCGCGCCGCAACGCTACGAGCCCCAGTACGGCGGCTTTTGCGCCAGCGGCGCGGCCTTCGCCATCAAGCTGGGCAGCGACCCCACGGCCTGGGTGATCCGCGACGGCCGCTTATTCATCTTTGGCGATGTGGTGGGCCAAACGGCCTGGAACGTGGACCCGGCCTGGAACGTGGCCCACGCCGACAAGCTGTGGCCGCAGATGCAAGACCGCGGCTGGCGCGCGCAATCACTCATGCGCTATGCCAACAAGGTCGAGCATTACAAGACCGAGGCGCAAATCAAGGCCGAGTGGCTGGCGTTGCACCCCGGCCAGGAATGGCCGCGCTATGACCCCGGCGGCATGCTGAACAACCTGGTGCTCAAGCCCCCGGGCTGGCGCGCCGCCGAGGGCTTTGGCCAGCCCGCGCTGGGCTACGCGCAGTAACTTCAGCTCTTCTTGGCCTTGGCCGCGGCCACGTCGCGGGCGATGTCTTCACCGCTCTTGTAGTGCGGTACGCGCAACACCAGCCGCTTGCTGCGCTGCCAGAAGCTGTTGTTGCCGGCCACTTCTTCGGCCCAGTATTTGTCGGCCAGCTTGATGTGGGCCGGCATGTCGATTTCGAAGCCGGCCTTGGAGCCGGCGCCGCCGAAGATGTAGAGCTTGCCGTCCACCATGCGCCAGGAGTCGGCATCGCCGCCCCACGGGATGCCGTAGACGATGCCGTTGGCGCAGAAGCCGCCATATTGCGGCAGGTACCTGGCCGGGCTGGCGTCGAACAGCGCCTTGTGCTCGGCGCTGGCGAAGCGGAAGGTCACGCCCTGGTGCACGGTCTTGAACTGGGCTGACCCCAAGGCATGCTTGTTCTGGGTGAAATAGGCCACCACATCATGGCCCTTGAGCATGACGCTGTCATCGCCCGCATCGGCCACGGCATTCACCGGCTTGAGCGGCGAGGAAGGGTTTTGCGCCTGCATGGCGCCGCAGCCCACCAGGCCCAGGCTGGCGCTTATGGTGGCAGCAGCCAGCAGGCGGCGGGTATCGAGGGTGAAGGTCATGACAAAACTCCGGTTGAGGTGATGGTTCAGGCCGCCGCCGTGAAGACCGCGAACCACTCGCGTTCATCGCAGAACGACTGCACCTGGTTGAAGCCGGCGTCGCGCAGCAGGGCGGCGAAATCTTCGCGCCGATATTTGTAGCTGTTTTCGGTGTGGATGCGCTGGCCGGCCGGGAAGTTTCGCGGCCCAGCGGGCCAGTGCACGATGAGGTCTTGGCGCGCCTGCAAGTGCATTTCAATGCGCGACTGCACGGGCTCGAACAAGGCCACATGCTGCCACTGGCGCAGGTTGAAATCGGTGCCGATCAAACGGTTGGCGTGGCGCAGCAAGTTGAGGTTGAAGGCCGCGGTCACGCCCAGCGCGTCGTCATAGGCCGGCTCCAGCACGGCAGCGGGCTTGACCAGATCAACCCCGATCAGCAGCCGCCCACCCTGCGCCGCCGTGCGCGCCTGCTTCAAGAAGACCAGCGCCGCCGCAGGCGTGAAATTGCCGATGCTGGAGCCGGGGTAGAACAGCGTTCGCGGCCCGGCGCCGGCGGCGGCGGGCAGGCTCAGGGTGCTGGCGAAATCGGTGCCCACGCCGAGCATCTCGATGTGCGGGTGGCGCTGCTGCAAGGCGTTGACTGATTGGTGCAGGAATTCGACCGCGATGTCCACCGCCACATAGCGCTGCGGGCGCAGCGTGGCGAACAGCGCTTCGGCCTTGGCGCAACTGCCGGCGCCCAGATCGACCAGTGTGTGCGTGCCGGCACAGGCCGCTGCGATGGCGCCGGCATGCGTGGCCATGATCGCGGCTTCGGTGCGCGTGGGGTAGTACTCGTCCAGCTCGGTGATGGCCTCGAACAGGCGCGAGCCCAGGGCGTCGTACAAGAACTTTGGCGAGACCTGCGGCACAGCGGCCAACAAGCCTGCGCTCAATTCATGGCACAACACCTGCGGGTCGGGTTGTTGCGCGGCGATGAAGGTGGGGTGGGTGTTCACGGCAGCAGTATCGCTTCAACCCAGGTTCAGCGGCCTCACGCCGCGTGCAGGGTACGCACGTCGGCGGCGCGGGCCAAGGTGCTGTGGTAACCCGCGGCAATGGCGCGTTCGCGGAACTCGCGCGTGAGGCTGACCCAGTAGCCGAAGTCGGGATGCAAGACCAGGTCTGCGGCGTGCGCATCGGGCTCGATGAGCGCGCGCTTGCGCCGGTCAGAAGCGTGAAAGCGCGTGGCCCCCGGCGGGGCGTTGCCCTCGTGCGCGCTGGCATCCACCGCCAGCACGCGCTGCGCACCCAACGCGCGCGCCACGCGCACCGGCAGGGGCGCCACGGCATCGGGGTCGACATGCAAGTCACCGTGAATGCGCACCGGCGTGAACAGCCCGGGCATCGCCGCCGAAGCCTGCACGGCCACGCCAACGTCGCCGGCGGTGAAGGCCACCAGCGAATCGTCGCGCTGGCGCAAGGCCACGCAAGCCATCGCCACGGGCAAGTCTTGAAGCATGCGCTCGGGCGCCAGCGCGCCGACATGCCAACGGATGAAGTCAGCCAGGGCGGCGCCGCTGAAGCGCGCCTGCTCGCCCACGGCCAGCCGCGCCACGGCCAGGGGCTGCAACTCCAGCGCCAAGGCTTCCAGCGTGACCATCGCCATGCCGCTGGCCCACAGCGCGCCCACCATCGCGCCCACCGAAGCGCCGACGATCACGTCTGGCTTCAGGCCCAACTCATGCAGGGCCTTGAGCACGCCCACATGGACAAAGCCGCGCGGCCCGCCCGAGCCCAGCACCCAGGCCACGCGCGGCGCCTGGCGCAACGGCAGGGCTTGCGGGGCGTGGGGGCCGGCATGGTCGGCGTCGGGCCAGACGGCGCAGCCGCCGAGCGTGAAGGGTAAAGGCCAGGGCCAGGCCCAGGCCGCCGCCGCTTGCAGGCTGCGCCTGCGCCCGGGCTGGGCCGCACTAATCGGCTGCACCGACACGAGCCCCGGCTTGACCGGGCTCAAACCAGCCTGGCGTAAAGCCCGGCAGCGCCTGGGCGCCGGCATAGGGTGGCGGCCACCCCAGCAGCGCGCTGGCGCGTTCACAGCGCTCGCGCAGATCAGCCGCGTCGCGCCCACCCAGGTGCAGGATGCCGTAGCGGTAGCTGCCCAGCCATTTGAAGTCGCGCGCGATCGAACCGGCGTTCTTGGGGAAGGTGAGCAGCAAGGCATCGGGGAACGCCTGCTTCAGCGCCCGCACCTGTTCGGCACTGGGCATGGCCGGCGCTTGCGCAGTGAAGCTGCGGTAGACGAAGCTGGACGCTGCGCCGTCGCGCTTGGGCAAACCGCTGCGCGCGGCCAGGGCCGCCGCATCGGCGCCGGTGGCCAGCGCAAGCGACAGCGCATGGCTGTCGATGCCTTGCACGCGCAGGTACAGGTCTGAAAACTGCGAGGCCAGGCGCGGGTTGAACTCGATCACCGCAAGGCGGCCGTTGGCAGCGTCATGAAAGAACTCCATGTTGAAGCAGGCATTGTCGAAACCCACCGCGGCCAGGAAAGTTTGCGCCACGTGCAGCGCCTGTTGCACCACCGGCGCCGGCAAATGGCTGGGGTGGTCAAACCGCATGAAGGCCTGGGTGCCCGGATAAAGAATCGAATCGACCACGCCCAGCACATGCACCCGGCCGCCTTGCACCCAGCCGTCAAGGTTGTACTGGCGCGCGCCGCGCACCGGTTCTTCAAGCAGCATGCCGTGCGCACTGGGCAAGTGCGGCATGCGCGCTCGCGCCACGCGCTCGAAGGGTTCGACAAGATGGCGAATCACCCACAGCTCGCGGGTGCCAAAACGGGTCAGGGCCCGCAGCGCGGCGCGGTCATTCACCTGCCTGGCCAAGACCGAGAACGCGGCCTTGATGGGTTTGGCGAAACGCGGGTAAGCCAGCCCTTCGGGAATGTCTTGCCCGTAGCGTGCGGGCAGTGGCTCGAATGAAACGTTGGCTTGGGGGCAGACCTGTTGCAAGACTTGGCGCGCGTAGAGCTTGTGCTGGCAGGCGATCACCGCCTCGGGCCGCGCACCGGGCAACTGTGCAGCTTCAGCCACCAGGGCCGCGGCCAGCGCACCGAATTGCTCATGGTGCGAGACCACGCCGGCCCAACCCAGGCGCCGCGCCCGGCGCGCTTGCGCAGCGGCGAAGCGTTGCAGGTCGAAATTGACGAGCCGCGCATTGCTTGGGAAGGAGAACAGGTCGAACCCGGCGCGGTCAAAGGCGTGGCTGGGCGCGCTGCGCGCAAAGCCCGCGGCGTCCCAGTCGTAGTCGAACAGCAGCCCGATGCGCGGCTTGGTTTTCATTCGCTGATTGTCGCCATCACTGCCCCGTGTACGTCTAGTGTTGCGATCCAGAAGTTTCGATACATGAAACCGCGTCTTCGTCCGCCATGCGTCGTTGCAAATCCGCGCCATAGCAAAGGCTATGGCTGTGGTTTGCGCCTAGCCTGACGAACGAATCCATCGCTTTCATTTGTAC
>JANOXU010000135.1:0-2306 GCA_031418595.1 Burkholderiales bacterium | reverse complement strand
GCCGCGCACCACCGAGCGGCCTGCTCTTTGAAACTATGACGATATATGAAGACACGCTGCGTCAGTGGCACGAAGAAGAGGCGGCGGCGCGTTCTCGCCTCGCCGCCGGCCAAGGGCCGGGTGTAGCAAAGCCCGAACAAGTCGTCGGCAAGAGCGGTCTTGCATTGATGCAAGCCATGCTGCGCGGTGAGTTGCCACATGCTTACATCGGAGAAACCATGGATTTTGTGACGATTTCGGTCAGTGCTGGCGAAGCCGTTTTCCAAGGCACGCCACAAACCAAACACTTAAACCCCATGGGCACCGTGCATGGCGGCTGGTATGCCACCCTGCTCGACTCTGCGATGGGCTGCGCCGTTCACACCATGATGCCGCCCGGGCGCGGCTACACCACGGCTGAGCTCTCCGTCAATCTCGTGCGTGGCGCAGCAGTAGGCAAAGAGCCGCTGCGCGTGATCGGCAAAGTCTTGCATTGCGGCAAACAGCTTGCCACCGCCGAAGGCCGCATTGTGGATGCGGCCGGCAAGCTCTATGCGCATGCCACCACCACCTGCATGGTGCTCAAGCGCGGCTGAGCCGAGCCGGGCCACTGCTTACACTGCGGCGCCGCCATTCACACCCAGCCTGCCCATGCCGCATCTCACCATCCTCACCGGCGCCTCGCGCGGCCTGGGCCATGCCATGGCCGCGCAACTGCTGGAAAGCGGCCACCGGCTGTTGACGTTGCAGCGCCAGCCCGAACCGGGCCTGGCCCAGGCCGCGCGGGCCGTCGGGCTGCTCGAGCAATGGGCGATCGACCTGGCCGACGCCCCTGCCGCCGCGCAGCGCCTGCAAGACTGGCTCGCGGCCTTGAACCCGGCTGAGCTGCAAAGCGCCACGCTCATCAACAACGCCGCGCTCGTCTCTGAATTGGTGCCACTCGGCCAAGGCACGCTGCAAAGCCTGGGCGCCGCGGCTCGCGTCGGCCTGGAAGCGCCCTTGCTGTTGACCGCCGCCTTCCTGCACGCCACGGCGAATTGGCCCATGCCGCGCAAAGTGCTGAACATTTCTTCCGGCCTGGGCCGCCGTGCCATGGCCGGCAGTGCGTCTTACTGCGCGGTGAAGGCGGGCCTGGACCACTTCAGCCGCGCGGTGGCCCTGGAGCAAGCCGGGCTGCCCAACGGCGCGCGCATCGTGGCGCTCGCGCCGGGCGTGATCGACACCGACATGCAGGTGCAACTGCGCGGCGCCAGCGCCACCGCGCTGCCCGAGCGCGACATTTTCGTCAAGCTGCACGCCAAGGGCCAATTGGCCAGCCCGCAGTCCGCTGCAATGCAATGTTTGAAGTTCCTCAGCCGGCCCGACTTCGGCGCCAACCCGATTGGAGACGTGCGTGAACCCTGATGCAGATCTGGTGAACATCGAGCTGGATGCCGCCGGCTATGCCGTGCTCACGCTCAACCGCCCGGCGCAGCTCAACGCCTTGTCGCGTGCGCTGATGAGCGAGCTGGCCGCGGCCATGGACGCCTGCGAGGCCAACCCGGCCGTGCGCGTGCTGATCCTCACCGGCGCCGGCCGCGCCTTTTGCGCCGGGCTCGATTTGAAGGAGATCGGCGCCGGCCAGGGCAGCCTGGGCGCGGGCGGGAAACGCACAGACGGCCTAAGCGCGGGCGACCCGGTGGCCGCGCTGGCACGCTTTCGCGGCCCGGTGATCGGCGCCATCAACGGCGTGGCGGTGACGGGCGGCTTCGAGTTGGCACTGGCCTGCGATGTGCTCATCGCATCCACCAGCGCCCGCTTCGCCGACACCCATGCCCGCGTCGGCGTGGCGCCGGGCTGGGGCTTGTCGCAAAAACTCAGCCGCGCCATCGGGCCCTACCGCGCGCGGGAAGTCTCATTCAGCGGCAACTGGGTCAGCGCCGAGCAGGCCGCAGCCTGGGGTTTCGTGAACCGCGTGGTGGCACCCGATGCGTTGCTGCCCGCGGCGCGGCAACTGGCCCAAGACATGCTGGCCAACCTGCCCGAGATGCTGGTGCGCTACAAGGCCATCATCGAAGACGGCTTCAAGCTGGCCTACGGCGAAGCGCTGCAACTCGAACGCGAGCGTGCGGGGGAATTCAATTCCCGCGTCGCCACCGATGCCATCGAACAACGCCGCGAAGCGGTGCGCGAACGCAACCGAGGCGGCTGAATGAAACACCCCTACGCGCTTCGCGCGCCTTCCGGCAGGCAGGCCGGAAGGCCTTCGCAGGCGAGAAACAGTCCGCAGGGACTGTTTCTCGTCCGGGCTCAGCCCCCTTCAAGGGGGCCGAGGCCCGCGGCTCCAA
>JANOXU010000134.1:0-6342 GCA_031418595.1 Burkholderiales bacterium | reverse complement strand
CGCCCGCTACGCCCCGCTCGACCAGATGTGCCTGAGCCCGCAATGCGGTTTTTCGAGCACCGTGCACGGCAACAACATTGCCGTGGAAGACCAGCGCAGCAAGCTGCGGCTGGTGGTGGAGACGGCGGCTGAAGTCTGGGGTTGAACGCACGGCTCGCCTGAGCCAGCCGGGGGCACTGCCGGCGAACACCGCCTGAAAAGGGGGCTCGCCGTGGCGAGCCCCTTGTCATGACGCTATCACTTGAACTCTGTGCTGAGCAGTTTGTCCAGCCTGGCCAGCTGCTCGCGCCGCACCGCCAGCGTCAGCTTCACGCCTTGCGCCGCGCCCTTGGCCGTGCTGTTCACGAAGCTCTCGTGCGGCTTGATTTCTTTCAGCGACTTCATCGCGTTCAGCTCGCCCACTATGGCGGCAAACATGCCACCCACCGCGGCATGGGCCAGTTCGGCCGTGAAGCTGCCCAGGGTGGCTTGCAGCTCGGGCTCTTCGAGCCGGGCGCGTGCCTTCTCGCCCAGCGCGTCGGTCAGGGCGTCGTCGGCCACGGCGTCGGCCACCCAGGCGGGTTGCTGCTGGCGCAAGGCGCTCAGCACGCTGCGGCCCAGGCCCTGCGCGGCGGCGGCATCGAACTTCGGCGCCATGGCACCTTGCAGTTCTTCGTACAGCGGGAACTGGGTCATCAGCTCCAGGGCCTGCAGCACGAACAAGCAGCGGCGCACGTTGCGCGGCATCAGCCAGGTGGCCAGGTTGACGTAGTACTGGCGCATGCGCGTCATCTCGTCGCTGTCAACACCGCCCGGGCGCAGTGCGCTCAGGCCCGAACCAGCGCCATCCAAGTTGATGTTCACAAAGTGGTGCCAGGTGGCGTCGGTCACCACACGGCCCACGTTGGCGCGCTGGCCGTTGTAGGTGGCGATGGCACCGAAGCACTTGGGCACCAGGCCGGACTTGTCTGTGATGCCGTTTTCAAAGCCATCACCGTGTGACATGGAGAAGGCCGCCAGCTCCGGGCGCGGCGGCAGGAAGAAGGTGTTGGGCCATTCCGGTGTCGCCTGGCCATCCACTGTGAAGCTGGTGTTGAAGGCGCTGGGAATCACGCATTCACCTTCATGGGGGTGATCAGGAAAAACCTCGATGACCCGGCGCCGCCCGGTGAGCTGCAACACCGGGTGGGCCAGGCGGTCAAAGTCGGGTTGGAAGATGCCGTTGCCCAGGGTGCGGTAGTTCACGTACAGGCGCTGCGGTATCGCGTCGGACTGATCCGCGAATTCCTCGGTCTCGTTGCTGCCGCTCCAGTTGGTGGAATGGCGCTGGGTGTTGGCCACATTGGGCGGCGACTCAGCCGCCACCCACTTGCGCATGGCGCGCACACGCGGAATGCTGCTGCTCAGCGACGCGCCGAGCGTTTCATGGTCGCCCGTGGCAAACACACCGCCGCCGGCCTGCATGAAGCGCGCGATGACGTTGCGTTCAGCCTCCGGCAAGTCCGCCATGCCTTGCGCCCAGATGCCGAACAGGAACAACACGTCGTAGCGCTTGATGTCCAGCCCGCGCGTGGCGTCGGTGAAATTGAAGCCGGTGATGTCGGCGCCGGCCGAGCCGCCGCGGCTGGCTTTCACCACGATGGGCGTCATGCCGTGGATGGTGGCGCTGGTGAGCGAGGCCACGAACTGCGTCAGGCCAAAGGGGCCGGCCGAATAGTTCAAGCCATCGGTCACCACCAGGATCTTGGGTGTGCACTCGCGAAAGGGAATGAAGAGGTCGTTGCGGTCCACGCCCAGGATGCGTGGGTCAAGACGGGTGGTCAACTCAGCCATGTCAGTCCTTCAAGGGGTTTGGCGCCGCGCCGTGGCGGCGACCGGTTGCGAAGGCTGGAACGGTAGGCATCGCGTTCGTGGCACGCATCAACATGTTTGATGACACGCCCCGGCATGTCATGCATGCAGATGAGGCTGGGCCACGTTGGGCGCAACAGCCACCGCTGAGGGCATGGCCAGCATGGACGCATCGTTTGGCGCCCCGCCGCGACGTTGCCGCGCCAGCCAGCCGCGGGCCAACCTGGCAGGCTAACGTTTCACGTGATGCGGTAAAAGTCCAGGCACACCTGCTGTGCCTGGCGCTCGCCCACTGCCAGAGCCAGCACCTTGTTCAGGTGCAGCCAGGCCGGCGCGCCGGTGGTGAAGCGCACCACGGTGCGGAAGAAGTATTCATCGCGCCGCGCCGGCTCGCCGCGCGCCAGCCGCGCCAGCACCTCGGCCGGGCCGTGGCGCAGGCCGTCGCTTTGCACCTCGATCAAGGCGCCATCGGGCGTGCGGATGACGTAGTGCGCGGCGATGTCGAGCACGCCGTCAGTTCGCGCAATTTGCCAATCGACCCCGCCGGCCACGACCTCGCCGTTCAGTTCGGGCCCGCTCACCGTGCCGCCCAACAGCGCCACGTAGCGCCGCTCGCCATGCTTGGCCGGGCCCAGGCTGACCACCGGGCCCACGTCGCAACGCACCTGGGTCATGGGCAGCAGGGCGGGCGGGGCGGGGAAGTTGTTGGTCATGAGGGCCCCAAGGCCGGCCAAAGCCGGCCGCCCCCCGCGGGGATCAAGCAAAGTGGCAAAGCCACATTTGCTTGAGAGGCCTCCAGTGACATGAAACGTTGCAAGGCCATGGGTGTCAACCGCTGAACAGGAAGTTCATCACGTCGCCGTCGCGCACCACGTAGTCCTTGCCTTCGGCGCGCATCTTGCCGGCGTCCTTGGCGCCTTGTTCGCCCTTGTAGGCAATGAAGTCGTCATAGGCGATGGTCTGGGCGCGGATGTAGCCCTTCTCAAAGTCGGTGTGAATCACCCCGGCGGCTTGCGGGCCGGTGTCGCCCACGTGGATGGTCCATGCCCGCACTTCCTTCACGCCGGCGGTGAAGTAGGTTTGCAGGCCCAGCAGCTTGAAAGCCGAGCGGATCAGGCGGTTCAGGCCGGGTTCGTCCTGCCCCATTTCGTGCAGGAACAGGGCGCGGTCTTCGTCGCTCATGTCGGCCAGCTCGGCCTCGGTCTTGGCGCAGATGGCCACCACCGGCGCGGCATGCTTGTCGGCATGCGCCTGCAGCTTGGCCAGCAGCGGGTTGTTGGCAAAACCGTCTTCGGCCACGTTGCCCACATACATGGCCGGTTTGGCGGTGATCAGGCACAGCGGCTTGAGCACCACCAGCTCTTCCTTGCTGAACGCAATGCTGCGCACCGGCAGGCCCTGGTCGAGCGCGGCCTCGCACTTCTTCAGCACATCCACCAGGCGCTGCGCTTCTTTGTCTTGCCCGGCCTTGGCCACCTTGGTGTAGCGCGTGATGCCCTTTTCAACCGTGCTCAGGTCGGCCAGGCACAGCTCGGTCTGGATGACTTCGATGTCGGAGATGGGGTCGACGCGGCCGGCCACGTGGATGACGTTGTCGTCTTCAAAGCAGCGCACCACGTTGACGATGGCGTCGGTTTCGCGGATGTGGCTCAGGAACTGGTTGCCAAGCCCCTCGCCCTTGCTGGCCCCGGCCACCAGGCCGGCGATGTCGACGAACTCAACGATGGCCGGCACCACGCGCTCGGGTTTGACGATGGCACTGAGTGCGGCCAGCCGCGGGTCGGGCACCTCGACGACGCCGACGTTGGGCTCGATGGTGCAAAACGGGTAGTTCTCGGCAGCGATGCCGGCTTTGGTCAGGGCATTGAACAGGGTTGACTTGCCAACGTTGGGCAAGCCGACGATGCCGCATTTCAAACTCATGGCAGGGCTTTCTGGAGAGCGCTTGCGGCGCAAGAAAAGAGAGCGGGATTCTAGGAGGCTGTCGGCCAGCTAGCTGGCCAGGCTGGGTGAGCGCGAACGCAACATCAACACATTGCCCACCATGGCCAGCGCCGCACCCAGGCCCGTCAACACATCCGGTCGATAACCTTCCAATGCAGCAGACACCAGCAGCGCCAGCACCGGCGTGGCCACCCCCACGGTGCCGGCCTTGCCCGGGCCCAGGCGCTGTTGCAGCGTGAGCCAGCAGGCGAAGGCCACCACCGTGCCGGCCAGCACCAAGTAGGCCAGCGAGCCCCAGAATTGCAACGTGCTGGGCAGAGTCAACGGCACGCCGCTCAAGCCAGCCAGCGCGGCCGAACACAGGCTGCTGTAGAACAGCGTGTAGCCCAGGCTGAGCCAGAACGGCGTGTCGCGCCGCGTGCCGGCATGCACCAGCAACCCGCCCACCGTGGCCAGCAGCACGGCCGCAGCGGTGAACGCCGCGCCGAGCATGGCCGCAGCGCCGACCTGGCCGAACTCGGGCCAGAAGATCAGCGCCACGCCCAACACGCCAGCCACCCCGCCGGCCACGAAACGTGCCGGCAGCGGGCTGCGCCACAGCAACCATGCGCCCAGGCCGCTGAGCAAAGGCGAGGCCGAATAGCCCACCGCCACCAGGCCCGAAGGCACATGCAATTCAGCGTGGTAGACGCAGATGTACGACAGCGAATACATGAACACGCCTTGCAGCGCGAACAGCGCATGCGCGCGCGGCGTGAAGCGCAAACGCAGCCCGTGCCACCGGCAGCCGGCCAACACCACCAGGCCGGCCAGGCTGAAGCGCAGGGCCACGCTCCATTCCGGCGCCACTTCGGCGATTTGGTAGACGATGGCGTGCCAGGTGGTGCTCCAGATCAGCACGCACACCGTGAACAGCTGCAGGTTGCTCAGGCGGTGCAAGGGCGGGTCTTCAAAAGCCCAGTTCGGCCTGGGCCAGGTCGCCCACGGCCAGCTTGCTGCCATGCCCCGACACCACCACCGCGTTCACGCCAAAGGTGGCCGCGCCGTTCACACGCGGGTCGCTGCGATAACTGGCCAGTTCATCGGACACGGCATGCCCGACGCGCGCGGTGGCGGGCTCCACATCGGGGATGCTGCAACGCCCGCAGGGCTTGACCAGGCGCAGCTCGCTGCCACCGATGCGCAGGCCGCGCACATGGTCTTCATCGTGCGCCGCCAAACCGTCGAGCACCACATTGGGCCGAAAACGATTCATCGCCACGGCAGCCACGCCACGCGCATGCAGCCGGCGGTTCAACTCGGCCAATGACGCGGTGCCGGTCACCAGCAGCGGAAAGCCGTCGGCAAATGCCGTGTGCGCAGCCAACCCGGCCAACCATTGGGCGTCGCAATCGCGCTGGCGGCGCGGGTCAAAGCGCACCAGCCGGGCGGGGCGGCCCAGGAAGTCAGAGAACCATTGCGCGGCCACGGTGCCGCAGTCTTGCGCCTTCACCGTGTCGGCCCACACCTGGGCGCGCAGCGGCGGCCCGCTGTCATCAAAGGCCAGCGGCACCTGCAAGGCCAGCATGCCCGGGGCGCGCAGTTCCAGCATGCTGGTGCGCAGCGCGCAGTGGATGAGCGCCATGCGCGGCAACTCGCGCTGGCTGAGGAAGACGCCTTGGTCGTCAACCACCATCCATTGCCGGTCCCACTGCAAGCCGGTGGGCGTGAGTTGGGCCTGCGTCAGTTCAATGCCGGCGCATGATTTGACGGGGTACACGGCCAGCGCGGCCACGCGGCATTCAAGCAGACTCAAAGCGCTCCCCTTGTCACCCAATGGCGCCGATTGTGCCCAGGCCCGCTGCCTACAATTGCGCGGTGAACAACGACTTCGATGTTTGTGTGCGCGGCGCCGGTTGCGTGGGCATGGCCGCCGCGCTGGGCCTGGCGCGCGGTGGGCTGCGCGTGGCGTTGGCGGGGCAGGAGCAAGCGCCGACTCAGGGCGACATTCGGGCCTACGCGCTGAATGCCGGTTCGCTGGCGTTGCTGGACCAGCTCAAGGTCTGGGAGGCCTTGCCCGAAGATGCGCGCACCCCGGTTTACGACATGCACATCGAGGGCGATGCCCCAGGTGCCGCGCTCGATTTCTCGGCCTGGGCGCAGGCCACCGAGGCGCTGGCCTGGATCGCCGACGCTGCCGCGCTGGACGACGCCTTGCGCGCCGCGCTGCGCTTTGCCCCGCATGTGCAGTGGGTCGGCGCGGCCGAGGTGAACGCGCCGCTGCAGGTGCTGGCCGAAGGCCGTACCAGCACCGCACGCCAGGCGCTGGGTGCGCGGTGGTCGAGCCGCGACTACGGCCACCAGGCCGTGGCCACGCGGCTGCTGGCCGATGCGCCGCACCGTGGCCAGGCGCGGCAGTGGCTGCGCGCTCCCGAGGTGCTGGCCTTGCTGCCGTTTGACCGGCCGCAGCCCGGGCACGGCTACGCCCTGGTCTGGTCGGTGCCCAACGAGCGCGCCCTGGAGCTGATGGCGCTGGGCGACGCCGCCTTCGAGCAGGCCCTGAATGAGGCCACGCAAGGCGCAGCGGGC
>JANOXU010000133.1:0-37668 GCA_031418595.1 Burkholderiales bacterium | reverse complement strand
GGCGTTGAGCACCTGGTGCGGCAACTTGGCCGCGCTGAGCAGGCCCGAAATCAGCTCGGAGTTTTCGATCGACGTGGTGCCCACCAGCACCGGCTGGCCGCGCTCATGGCAATCGCGGATGTCGGTCTTGACGGCCTCGTACTTTTCCTTCGTGGTCTTGTAGATCAGGTCGTTCTCGTCCTTGCGCACCGTGGGCCGGTTGGGCGGAACCACCACCGTCTCGAGACCATAGATTTCCTGGAACTCGTAGGCCTCGGTGTCGGCCGTGCCGGTCATGCCTGAAAGCTTGCCGTACAGGCGGAAGTAGTTCTGGAACGTGACCGAGGCCAGGGTCTGGTTCTCGCTTTGAATCTGCACCGCTTCTTTGGCTTCCACTGCCTGGTGCAGGCCGTCTGACCAACGCCGCCCGGTCATCAGGCGGCCGGTGAATTCGTCAACGATGGTGACTTCGCCATCCTGCACCACGTAGTGCTGGTCGCGGTGGTACAGGTGGTGCGCGCGCAGGGCGGCGTACACATGGTGCATCAGCGAAATGTTGGCCGGGTCGTACAGGCTGGCGCCTTCAACCAGCAAGCCGGCTTGCATCAGCACCTGTTCGGCGCGCTCATGGCCGTCCTCGGTGAGGAAGATCTGGTGGCCTTTTTCATCGACCGTGAAGTCACCGGCCTCGATCACGCCTTCACCGGTGCGCGGGTCAGCCTCGCCGATTTGCTTCTTCAACTGCGGCACCAAGGCGTTGATCTTCACGTACAACTCGGTGTGGTCTTCGGCCTGGCCGCTGATGATCAGCGGCGTGCGCGCTTCGTCGATCAGGATGGAGTCGACTTCGTCGACGATGGCGTAGGACAGGCCACGCGCCACGCGGTCAGCCACTTCGTAGACCATGTTGTCGCGCAGGTAGTCGAAGCCGAATTCGTTGTTCGTGCCGTAGGTGACGTCGGCCAGGTACGCGGCCTGCTTTTCCTCGCGCGACAGACCTGGAACGTTAACCCCCACGCTCAAGCCCAGGAAGTTGTACAGCCGTCCCATCCAATCGGCGTCGCGCCGGGCCAGGTAGTCGTTCACCGTGACCAGGTGCACGCCCTGGCCGGCGAGGGCGTTCAGGTACACCGGCAAAGTGGCCGCCAGGGTCTTGCCCTCGCCGGTGCGCATCTCGGCGATCTTGCCCTGGTGCATGGCGATGCCGCCCATCAACTGCACATCAAAGTGGCGCATCTTGAGCACGCGCTTGCCGGCCTCGCGCACCACGGCAAAGGCGTCGGGCAGCAGTTGATCCAGCGTTTCGCCCTGGCTCAGGCGTTCGCGCAACTTGCCCGTCATGGCCTGCAAGGCGGCGTCGTCCAAGGCCTCGAACTGCGGCTCCAGGGCGTTGATCTGCTGCGCGCTGTGGCGGTAGGTCTTCAGCAGGCGGTCATTGCGACTGCCAAAAATCTGGGTCAATATCTTGGGCAACATGCGGCGTCGGGCCTAACGATTGATATGCGCCAAGGCGCGATGCGAGGTGGCGCCGCGCCGTGCGATCAGGGCCGCGGGCCAAGTTGCGCGGCGCGCAACCCAACCACCATGACAGTTAACCAGGTCAGGTGCCTGGCGCACTCATGGGCGAGCAAACCGCCTGGTCACGAGTGCTGCAAAAGCGGCCGATTTTAGCATCGCACCCCTGGCCCAGGCCGTGAGCCATGGTTCAGCGGCGCGCTGACTTGTGCGTCGCCAGCGCTGCGTCGCGCCCGCCGGCCAGGAACTTGGCCGGATCCTGGGTCACGGCATCGACCATCACCTCAAAGTGCAGGTGCGGGCCGGTGGAGCGCCCGCTGTTGCCCACCTGCCCAACGACCTGACCGCGCTTGACCAGATCGCCCGCACCAACCGAGGCCTTGGACAGGTGCGCATAGCGCGTGACCAGGCCGTTGCCGTGGTCGACTTCCAGCATCAGGCCGTAGTTGGCATGGGACTCGGCGCTGAGCACCAACCCTCCCGCGGCGGCGCGCACGTCGGTGCCCGCTTCAGCCGGAAAGTCCAACCCCGTGTGCAGTGCGGCACGGCCGGTGAACGGGTCGGCGCGAAAACCGAACCCCGAACCGACCGGCCCCTCCACCGGCGCGGTGGTCGGCACCATCAGCGCTTGCATGCGGCGCTCGAACAAACGTGACTCGACCAGCGTGAAGACATCGCTGTGCCGATCAGCCGATTCATCAAGCGCACCAACGGCCTGATCAAGTTGCGCCAGGCTGGGCCGGTCGAGCGGCACGAACGGGCCACCCTTGCCATCGCCCGCGCGCTTGATGCCCTTGACGTCATCGGCCTTCACACCGGCCAGGCCCAGCACACGCTCGCTCACCGAATCGAGCTTGATCATCTTGGCCTGCATTTCGCCCAGCTTGTTGGCCATCGCGTCGAGGTTCTCGCGCATGAAGCGGTCGCGCTGCGCGATTTCATCGCGCACCACCAGGCCCACGATCTGGCTCACAACGGGCCAGCCATCACGCGCCGCTTTCAGGAAGATGAAGTGGTAGGTGGCGCCAGAAAGCAACAGCAACAGCATCACCAACGTGAGCGCTGCGGCGGTGATCTGCAGGCGACTCAGGCGCAAGACCAGCGTGCGCGGCGAATGGGTGTGCGTGATCAAAATCTGCATCGGTAAACTCCTGTCATGCCCAGCCACACGTCACGCGCAGCGCCCCATGCGGGCACCTTGCCGCTATCCAGCGCCCTGGATCAGAGCGCGCCATTGACCAGCTTGTTAGCTCGCCTGCACGATTCGCGTTTGCGCTTGCAGGCCTTGAACGAGGTGTTGCCACCTTACTTGTGCGACCAGGTGCGCGCCGGCCCGGTGGACGACAGCGGCTGGACCTTGCTGGCCAGCAGCGGCGCGGCGGCCGCAAAACTGCGCCAGTTGTTGCCTGTGTTCGAAGACACCCTGGTTGCCAAGGGTTGGCAGCGTACTTCAATCAAGGTTCGAGTTCAATCGGCATGACCACAGGGCAATGCGGCCATTTCATGCGCATGGTGCCGGCTGTCAGAGTCGAACTGACGACCTTCCGCTTACAAGGCGGGTGCTCTACCAACTGAGCTAAGCCGGCGTGGCCCGTTGCATTTTAAGGATGCGCAGCGCAGGCTCGCGCAGCACCCGGCACACCACGTAACGCGCTACTTGACACGCTTGAGCGACGGCCGCGCCGGGCTCGGGCCATCTGGCTCGGGTGGCTGCGGTGACTCTGGCGTGGTGTCATTCGGCGCAACGGGCGCGCTTTCGGATTCGACCGACGCCAAGCGCAAGCCCCGCGGCGGCATGGTTTGAGACGGTGCAGCAACCGCGCCCTGGCCGTCGCCGCTGAGCGGCGCGGGCATCGGGAACGCCATGCCCTGGCCGTTTTCACGCGCGTAGATGGCCACCACATGATCCACCGGCACCATGATGTCGCGTGACTGACCGCCAAAACGCGCGCGAAATTCAATCCACTCATTGCCCAGCTTCAAGGCACTGGTCGCTTCGAGCCCAACGTTCAGCACGATCTCGTTGTTCTTCACGTATTCCATCGGCACCTTGACCGTGCCATCAACATGCACGGCGAGGTAGGGCGTGAAGCCGTTGTCGCTGCACCATTCGTGCAGGGCGCGGATCAGGTACGGCCGGGTGGACGTGCCTTGCGCATCGGGCGACATGATTTTGGTCATCGCCCGCCTACTTGCGCATCACCTTCTCAGACGGCGTCAGCGCCTCGATGTAGGCTGGGCGCGAAAAGATGCGCTCAGCGTACTTCAACAGCGGCATGGCGTTCTTGGACAGGTCAATGTCGTAGTAATCGAGCCGCCACAGCAGCGGCGCGATGGCCACGTCGAGCATCGAAAAGTCGTCGCCCAGCATGTACTTGTTCTTCAGGAAGATGGGCGCGAGCTGGGTCAGGCGGTCGCGGATCTGTGAGCGCGCTTTTTCAAGCTGCTTGTCAGTGGCCTTCACGCCGCGCGACTCGAGCAGGTTCACATGAGTGAACAGCTCTTTCTCGAAGTTGAACAGGAACAGGCGCACGCGCGCACGGGCCACCGGGTCCCCGGGCATGAGCTGCGGGTGCGGGAAGCGCTCGTCGATGTACTCGTTGATGATGTGCGACTCGTACAGGATGAGGTCGCGCTCGACGAGGATCGGCACCTCGTTGTACGGGTTCATCAAGGCGATGTCTTCGGGCTTGGCGAACAAGTCCACATCACGGATCTCGAAGTCCATGCCCTTTTCAAACAGCACGAAACGACACCGGTGCGAATAGGGGCAGGTGGTTCCGGAGTAAAGCACCATCATGGCGGTGGGCTCCTAGGCAGCTACAGGGCGCGCGGCCCCGAAATGATGAACGCAGTGGGCACGCCAAGCGGCCACTGCGCAAGGATCCGGCGACGGCCGGGCGGGAGCAAAACTTATTTGACGTCTTTCCAGAAGCTGGCGTTCAGCCGCCAGGCGATCACCGTGAACAGGGACAGGAAGATCAGCACCCACACGCCCAGGCGCACACGCTCACGCTGCACCGGCTCACCCATCCACTGCAAGTAGGCCACCAGGTCGGCCACCGACTCCTTGTATTGCTCCGGCGTCATGCTGCCCTTGGTCACCGGCTCGAAACCCTTGAACACATGCAGCGTCTTGCCCGGGTTGTGGGCATCGGGTTGATCGGTGAACACGGCGCGCTGCTGCCCTTGCAGTTCCCACAGCGCATGCGGCATGCCCACGCTGGGAAAGACCAGGTTGTTCCAGCCGGTGGCCTTGGTGTCGTCGCGGTAGTAGGTGCGCAAGTAGGTGTACAAGTAGTCGGCGCCACTGCCGTTGGCGCTGGCGCGCGAGCGCGCGATGACGCTCAGATCCGGCGGGTTGGCGCCAAACCATTCCTTGGCCTGCTTGGCCGTGATGGCCACGTTCATGTTCTCGCCTACCTTTTCAGCGGCGAACATCAGGCTGCCCTTGATCTGCTCGTCGGTCAGGCCGATGTCCTTCATGCGGTTGTAGCGCATGGAGGTGGCCGCGTGGCAGTTCAAGCAGTAGTTGACGAACAGCTTGGCGCCGTTCTGCAGCGCCGCCATGTCGGTCAGCTTTTCAGTGGGAAACCGGTCCAGCGGGTGGCCGGCTTCTGAGGCCAACGCACTGTTGGCCAGGCACAGTGAAGCCAGCAGGCTGAGGAGGAGTCGTTTCATGTCGTGTGCTCGTCCTGGTTAATGCGGCTTGAAGTTCACGCGCTCGGGCACGGGCTTGAACGTACCCAACTGGCTCCACCAAGGCATGAGCAAGAAGAAACCGAAGTAGAACAGCGTGCCGACTTGGGAGACGTAGTTGCCGACATCAGACGGTGGCTGGATGCCCAGATAACCCAAGATGATGAACAGCACCACGAACACGCCGTACACCAGCTTGTGCCAATCGGGCCGGTAGCGGATCGACTTGACCGGGCTGCGATCCAGCCAGGGCAGGAAGAACAGGATGATGGTGGCCGCACCCATGATGACCACGCCCCAGAACTTGGCGTCGAAGGTCTTGAGCAAAACGATGGCGATGGCCGCGCCCACCAGCGCCAGCACCTTGAGCTTGGCCGGCGCCTTCAACAGCGCCAACGCCGCACCCAGCCCGGCGATGAGACACAACACGTTGACGAGGGTGTCATTGGTGGCGCGCAGCATTGAATAAAACGGCGTGAAGTACCACACCGGGGCAATGTGAGCTGGCGTCTTCAGCGGGTCGGCCGGAATGAAATTGTTGTACTCGATGAAGTAACCGCCCAGTTCAGGCGCGAAGAACAGCACCGCACAGAAGAGGATCAGGAAGATGCTCACGCCCAGGATGTCGTGCACCGTGTAGTAGGGGTGAAACGCAATGCCGTCCAAGGGCTTGCCGTTGGCATCCTTCTTGGCCTTGATCTCCACGCCGTCGGGGTTGTTCGAACCCACTTCGTGCAGGGCGATGATGTGCGCCGCCACCAGGCCGAGCAGCACCAGCGGCACCGCGATCACATGGAACGCGAAGAAGCGGTTCAGCGTGGCGTCGCCCACCACGTAATCACCGCGAATCAGCAGTGCCAGGTCGGGGCCAATGAAGGGCACTGCGGCGAACAGGTTGACGATGACTTGCGCGCCCCAGTAAGACATCTGGCCCCATGGCAACAAGTAGCCGAAGAAGGCCTCGGCCATCAGGCACAGGAAGATGGCGCAGCCGAAGATCCAGACCAGCTCGCGCGGCTTGCGGTAGCTGCCGTACAGCAGCCCGCGGAACATGTGCAGGTACACCACGATGAAGAAGGCGCTGGCGCCGGTGGAGTGCATGTAGCGCACCAGCCAGCCCCAGGGCACGTCGCGCATGATGTATTCGACCGACTCGAACGCCTTGGCGGCGTCGGGCTTGTAGTGCATCGTGAGGAAGATGCCGGTGACGATCTGGATCACCAGCACCAGCAGCGACAGCGACCCGAAGATGTACCAAAAGTTGAAGTTCTTCGGCGCGTAGTACTCGCTCATGTGCTCTTTGAAGAGCTTGGTGGCCGGAAACCGGTTGTCCACCCAGGTCATGAGTTGCGTGCCCAGCGACGCGCCCGCGGGCGCCACTTTCATCTCAGCCATGTCTCGTTCCTTGGTTCTTTTTTGGCGTTCAGGCCTTCTTGTCTGCGCCGATCACCAGCACCGTGTCTGAAAGAAACATGTGCGGCGGCACTTCCAAGTTGTCTGGCGCCGGTTTGTTCTTGAACACGCGCCCGGCCAGATCAAACGTTGAGCCGTGGCAAGGGCACAGGAAGCCACCACCCCAATCGTCGGGCAGCGAAGCCTGCGGACCGGTCTGGAACTTTTCGGTCGGCGAGCAACCCAGGTGCGAGCAAATGCCCACGCCCACGAAGAGCTCGGGCTTGATCGAGCGGTAGGCGTTGCGTGCGTACTCGGGGGTGAGTTCACCCGGGTTGCGCTGCGATTTCGGGTCCGCCACCAGGCTTTCGGTTTTGCTCAGCGTTTCGAGCTGGGCCGGCGTGCGGCGGATGATCCACACCGGTTTGCCACGCCACTCCACCGTTTGCATTTCGCCCGCCTTCAGCGCGCTGATGTCCACTTGCACCGGCGCGCCGGCGGCCTTGGCGCGTTCGGACGGCAAGAAGGTGCTGACGAACGGCACGGCTGCTGCCACGCCACCCACGGCGCCAGCGCCACAGCTGATCGCGATCCACGTGCGCCGACTGGGGTCGACTGGGGCCTCACTCATGGGTTTGCCTCTGTTGAAGTCTGATGAATCCGGGTCAACCCGCGATTCTAGCCGAGGCCGATGTGGTGCCTGAACGACGTCAACCCGGGTTGACGTTGTTCCCTTGCAGGCACTAGCCTCGGCGCGCCCGGAACACCCGGGCAATGTTTTGTCATGCAATCAAAAAGAGGAGTCTGAAGATGAGTTTCACATCCGAGTTCAAAGAGTTTGCCCTCAAGGGCAATGTGATGGATCTGGCCGTGGGCGTGATCATCGGCGGCGCGTTCGGCAAGATCGTCGACTCCGTCGTGGGGGACCTGATCATGCCGGTGGTGGGCAAGATCTTCGGTGGTCTGGATTTCAACAATTACTTTGTGCAACTGTCCGGCCCCGCAGCGACCACGCTGGTTGAAGCCAAGAAAGCCGGCGCGGTGTTTGCCTATGGCAGCTTCATCACCGTGGCCATTAATTTCATCATCCTGGCCTTCATCATCTTCCTGATGGTCAAGCAGATGAATCGCATGAAGAGGGCCGCTCCGCCCGCACCGCCGCCGCCCACGCCGGAAGACGTGGTGCTGTTGCGCGAAATCCGCGACTCGCTGCGCAAATAAGCCCCCTTTGTGCCCCGTAGACCGGGGCGCCAGGGACCATTGGGCGCCACATACTGTGGGTCCCGATGGAACACTCCCCCGCATTGCGGCTGCCGGTGGCCCTGGCACCGGCCATCCAGGGCGTCAAGAAGGCGGTGCGCCAGGCCGCGGAGCTCGCCGTGGCTGCCTTCGCCAGCGCGGCACTGGGTGCCGTGGCGGCTGAAGAACGTGAAGCGCTGCGCGCCGCGCAATACGAATTGGGCCGCAAACTGCACCTGGTGGCCGCAGCGTTCGAAAGCCATCTCGATGCCAGCCTGGCCGGCTCGCCCGGTGAGGCGGCAGCGGGTGCAGCGGCATCTGACTGGTCCAGCCTGAGCCTGGTCGATGACGACGAGACCGAACGCCGCATGCGGGCCGATCGCCTGGGCAGCGCCATCGCGCAGGCCTGTGAAGCGGCACTGTCAACATTCGATTCACTGGTCAGCGCCCTGCAGGGCCTGCCCGCCACGCAGCCCCTGCGCAATCCGCTGCGCCCGGCTGTGGTGGCCAGCGCGCTGCTGCACGCCCTGGAAGGAGTGGGTCAGCGCCAAGACGTGCGCGACGTGGTGGCCGGCGAAATGGCGCGCCAATTGGTCGCGCCATTGGCCCAGGCCTACCTGGCCGCGGCCCGCGAACTCGAAGACAGCGGCGTGCGCCCGGTGACAGTGAGCTGGCGTGCAACCGAACGTGCAGCTGCCGGCTTCAGCCGCAGTCAATCGGGGGCCGACCCCGTTGCTGTGCCGGCCCAGCCAACATCAGGCCACGGCATGCTGCGCAGCGCCACGGGCAGCGGAGCATCGGCCGCTGCCGCGGCCCAAACGCTGGGCGCGATCGACGGCGAAATGCGCGCCTTGATCCGCAACCTGACACGACACGATGTCGGGCCCGTGGGCCAACCTGGCACGGGGCCGGCCGGGGCAATGGCGCAGGCCGGCGCGAGTGGCCCGCCGGGGGCATTGGGCGTCAACCTCATCCACGCTCATCGCGACGCCTTGCGCCATGCCGCCACCGGCGCACTGGACCATCTGGTCATAGACATCGTGGGCATCCTGTTCGACCAGATATTGGCCGACCCCAAGGTACCGCCGCAAGTGGCACGCCAGATCGCGCGGCTGCAACTGCCCGTGTTGCGCGCGGCGCTGGGCGACGCCAGCTTCTTCTCTTCGCGGCGCCACCCGGTGCGCCGCTTCATCAACCGCATCGCGTCGCTGGGCAGCGCGGTCGACGACTTCGACGATGAGCACGGGCAGCTTCTGGTGGCCAGGGTGCGCGACCTGGTGCAAGAAGTCGTCGATGGCGATTTTGAACAGATCGAGCTTTACGAGCAGAAGCTGCGCGCCCTGGAAGAATTTGTCGCCGAACAAGCGCAGCAAACCGTGCAAGCCCAGGGCGGCGCTGCCAGCCTGCTGGCAGAACGCGAGATCGACTTGCGCCAGCAGCAGCACTATTCGCAGGCGCTGCACACCGCGTTGCGGCCGCTGGCGATGCCGGACTTCCTGCGCGACTTTCTGGCCCATGTGTGGAGCCAGGCACTGCTGCGCGTGGGCCGCGCCGAGGGGCTGGGCGGTGCGCGCGCCAAGCTGCTGCGTCTGGCCGGGCGTGAGCTGTTCCTCAGCGTTCAGCCCAAGGGCGCGCCCGAGCAGCGCAAGCGTTTCCTGGCGGCGCTGCCGGGGCTGATGAAGCAGCTCAGCGAGGGCATCGCGCTGATCGGTTGGCCCGACGCCGCTCGCGCCGCGTTCTTTGCGCAACTGCTGCCCGCGCACGCCGAATCGCTGCGCGGGCCAGCGCTCAGCACCCTGGACTTCAACCTGCTGGTCAAGCAAATCGACCAGGCTTTCGCCACACCCCTACCCACGGCCGACACCAGCGCGCTGATGGGCACGGCGATCAGCGACGAGCTCACGGCGGCCGTCTTCAGCCCGGCCGAGGCGCAACGCATCGGCCTGCTCAACGAAGCCGCGGTCGATTGGGACGGCACGGTCGACATCGACCTGAGCGCCGAACCCGAAGTCACGGTGGCCGACCTTCAGCTCCAGGGCTTGCCTGCACCCGAAGCGCCCGAGCCGGCCAGCGGGCGCATGTTGCTCGACCACATGCAGATTGGCTTCGCCTACCAGATGCACCTGTCGGGCCAATGGCAGAAGGTGCGCCTGAGCCACATCAGCCCGGGGCGCGCATTCTTCGTCTTCAGCCACGGCAAGCGCAACCTGAACTCGGTGTCGATGACCACCCGCATGCTGGCGCGCATGTGCGCAACGCAGCGTGTGCGCGCGTTCGAGAACGCCTACCTGATCGAGCGCGCCACTGCACGTGCGCGCCGGCAACTCGCCGCCCTGGGCGTGGGCAAAACGGCCGCCTGATCAAGCCGCCTGGCGCTGCAGGCGGCGCGCCCAATTCAGCGCCGCCACCAGGCTGCGCTCATCGGCCACACCGCGCCCGGCGATGTCGAACGCCGTGCCGTGGTCCGGGCTGGTGCGCACGAAAGGCAGGCCCAGCGTCACGTTCACGCCTTGCTCCACGCCCAGGTACTTCACCGGGATCAGGCCGTGGTCATGGGTCATCGCCACCACCAGGTCGAACTCGCCGGCATGCCCGGGCGCGTGGCGGGCGCGCATGAACACCGTGTCGGGGGCAAACGGGCCGCTGCACGCAATGCCTTCGGCGCGCGCCGCCGCCATGGCCGGGGCGATGATGCGCAGCTCCTCGTCGCCGAACAACCCGCCCTCTCCGGCATGCGGGTTCAGCCCGGCCACGGCGATGCGCGGTGCCGCCAGGCCCCAAGCCTGCGCCGCGGCGTGGGCGATGCGCAGGGTTTGCAACACAGCGTCGTGCGTGACGGCGTCGATGGCCTGGCGCAAGGCCAGGTGAATGGTGACCAGCACCACCTTCAACTCGTCATTGGCCAGCATCATGCGCACCGGCGCCGGCGCGCTGCCGGCGCTGGCCAGGGCTTGCAGCATCTCGGTGTGGCCCGGGTAGGGCACCCCGGCGGCGGCCAGCGCTTCTTTGTGGATGGGCGCGGTGACCACGGCCGCACCTTCGCCGCGCAATAGGCATTGCACGGCGTGCTCGATGCAGCGCGCCGCCGCTGCGCCGCAGCGTGCGTCGACCCGGCCCCAGGGCAAACCGTTCAATCCAGCGGGCAGGCCCGGCACCTGGATCACGGGCAGGCAGTTCGCGGGCACAGCGGCCAGGTCGGCCGGATGCTCCATCACGGCCACCGGCAGCGCCAAACCCGAGGCCACCAACGCGCGGCGCATGACAGCAACGTCGCCCAACACCACTGCACCGGCCACTTGCCCAGCGGCAAAAGCCTTGACGATGATTTCCGGGCCGATGCCACTGGCATCTCCCATGGTGATCAACAAAGGGCGTGCGTTCATGCGGCCATTGTGAAGCGCACGGTGGCGCCAGCGTGAGCCCACGCCGCCACGATAATCCGCCCCGTCCTCACTCACCCAGCCTGTTCATGCGCAAGCTCTGGTTGTTGTTCGCCCAGGCCGTGACCGTGGCCTTGGGCGCGTTGCTGGTGGTGCAAACGCTCAAGCCGCAATGGTTGCCGCGCGCGGCCGAGCGCAACGCGGCGCCGGCCGCGGCCACCGTGCCTGCTGCAGCCCCACCGCTGGCAGTGGCAGCGCCGAGCGCAGCCCCGCACAGCTACCACGCCGCGGCGCAGCGTGCCGCCCCGGCGGTGGTGAGCATCGTGGCCAGCAAGGCCCAACGCGGCCGCGGTGAACAGACCGATGAATGGTTCCGTTTCTTCTTCGGCAACAACGCGCCGCAGGCGCGCGGCCGGCCCCAGGTGGGCCTGGGTTCGGGCGTCATCGTCTCGGCCGAAGGCCTGGTGCTCACCAACAACCATGTGGTGGCGGGTGCGGACGAGATCGACGTGCTTTTGGCCGACGGCCGCGAGGCGCGCGCCAAGGTGATCGGCACCGACCCCGAAACCGACCTGGCGGTGCTGAAGATCAGCCTGGACAGGGTGCCGGTGATTGAGTTCGGCCAGGCGCAGAACCTGCAGGTGGGCGACGTGGTGCTGGCCATCGGCAACCCGTTCAACGTCGGCCAGACCGTCACCTCGGGCATCGTCAGCGCGCTGGGGCGCAACCGGCTGGGCTTGTCGACGTTTGAAAATTTCATCCAGACGGATGCCGCCATCAACCCCGGCAACTCGGGCGGCGCGCTGGTCGACAGCGCCGGGCGCCTGGTGGGCATCAACACCGCCATCTTCAGCCGCAGTGGCGGCAGCATGGGCATTGGCTTTGCGATCCCGGCCGATGCCGCGCAGCAGGTGCTGACCAGCCTGGTGCGCGACGGCAAGGTCACGCGCGGCTGGATCGGCGTGGAGCCGCGCGACCTCACAGCCGACTTCGTGCAAGCCTTCAAGCTGCCGGTGAGCATCGGTGTGCTGATCACCAGCGTGGTGGTCGATGGCCCGGCCGCCAACGCCGGCATGCGCCCCGGTGATGTGGTGCTGCGTGTGCAGGGCACGACAGTGGCCAACACGGCGCAGTTGATGGCCGCCGTGGCCGCGCTGCCGCCGCGCGCCCAGGCGCGGCTGGATGTGCAGCGCGGCGAGCGCGCACTGGAACTGCAGGTGACGGTGGCGCAGCGCCCGCCGGTGCAGCGGCAGGTGCGCTGAGAAACGTCTAAGACGCGCCGGGCTTGCTCTCGCCTTCGGCCTCAGGTGCCTGCGTGTGCTTGATGAAAATCTGCGCCGCCCAGATGCCCACTTCGTACAAGATGCACATGGGAATGGCCAGCGCGAGTTGCGACACCACGTCGGGCGGCGTGATCACCGCGGCGATGATGAAGGCCACGACGATGAAGTAGCCGCGAAAGGCGCGCAGCTTTTCAATGGACACCACTCCCAAGCGGGCCAGCACCACAACCGCCACCGGTACCTCGAAGGCCGTGCCGAAGGCGATGAACATGGTCATCACGAAACTCAGGTAGGCCTCGATATCGGGCGCGGCGGTGATGCTCTTGGGCGCAAAGCTCTGAATGAACTTGAACACCTGCCCGAAAACGAAAAAGTAGCAAAACGCCACGCCGATGAAGAACAGCAAGGTGCTGCTCACCACCAGCGGCAGCACCAGGCGCTTTTCATGGCTGTACAGACCCGGCGCCACAAAGGCCCAGACCTGGTACAGCACGATCGGCAAGGCCAGCAAGAAGCCACACATCAGCGTGATCTTCAGCGGCACGACGAATGGCGAGATCACGTTGGTGGCGATCAGCGTGGCCCCGGGCGGCAACTGCGCCTTGAGCGGCGCGGCCAGCAGGTCGTACAGCTCGCCCGGGCCGGGCCAGATGGCCAGCAGCGCAAAGCCCACGCCCACGGCCAACATGATGCGCACCAGCCGGTCGCGCAACTCCACCAGGTGCGAGATGAACGGCGCTTCGGTGCCTTCCAGCTCGTCTTTGGGCGGTTCGGTCATGGCAGCGCTTTGACGCGCGGCCGGTAGCGCGCCACCCGCGCCGCGCCCGACAGCGCCCGCGTGCGCACGCCATTGCGTTGCTTGTACCAACTGGGCATGGCACTGCGCTTCAAGCGCCAATGCTTCTTCGGGTGCTTGTAGCTCGGCGGCGGCTCTTGCAGCGGCGTGTAGGCTGATTCCAGCCCCTGGGTGGATGAGCTCCAGGTCGACTCGAACGCCGTGTTGGCCTGCGCGACTTCACCCTGCACGGTTTGCTCGACGTTGCGCGCCGCGTCTTCGAACTGCGTCTTCACCTTCTTCAGTTCTTCGAGTTCGATCGAGCGGCTCACTTCGGCCTTCACGTCGGCCACATAGCGCTGCGCCTTGCCCAGCATGTGGCCCACGGTGCGGGCCACGCGCGGCAGCTTCTCAGGGCCGATGACGATCAGCGCCACCGCGCCAATCAGGGCGATCTTGTCGAAACCGAAGTCGATCATGCAGCGGGTTCAGCGGCAGCGCAGTTCAAGCTCAAGTCTTGGTCTTGGCTTCAACATCAACCGTGTTGCGCGCGTCATGCGCCGGGCCGGGCACCTGCTGCGTGGGGGCGGCGTCGCCTGCGGCAGCGTCGCCACCCGTTTTCACGCCATCTTTGAAACCCTTGACGGCCGCACCCAGGTCACTGCCCATGTTCTTCAGCTTCTTGGTGCCGAAGATCAGCACCACCACCAACAACACGATCAACCAATGCCAAATGCTGAACGAACCCATGTCATCACTCCTGAAATTTCTTGCGTCGATTCTAGGCCGCACACCACCACCGCCAGCGGCGGCTAACCCCGCAGCCAGGGCCTGGGGCCACCCATCACATGCATGTGCAAGTGCTGCACTTCCTGGCGCCCGTCGGGCCCGCAATTGATCAGCGTGCGAAAGCCGTTGTTCACCCCCAGCTCGCGCATCAGCCGCGGCGCCAGGGCCAGCATGCGCCCGAGCATGGGGGCATGCTCGGGCGTGATGTCGTAGTGCGTGGTGATGTGCGTCTTGGGGATGACCAACACGTGCACCGGCGCCCAGGGCGCGATGTCATGAAAGGCGAGCAACTCGTCGTCTTCATAAGCCTTCTTCGCCGGGATCTGCCCGGCGACGATCTTGCAAAAAATGCAGCTCGGCTCAGCGCTCATGTTGGTTCACATCGCGTCATGTGGGCATCGGCTGTTGATTGTTCAAGTTGATCCAGCCACGAATCACGCGGTAGAGGAACCAGACTGAAATGATGGCCCAGGCGATCCAGCCAGGCGCAATGAGCAACACCCACAGCGGCGCGGTGATGAGGTACAGCCCGCCGGCCCACAGCACGCTGCGAATGCGCCAACTGAAGTGCGACTCCTGCCAGGTGCCCACGGCATCACCACGCTTGACCACGTCGATGATGAAGGCCACCAGCAGCAGCAGCGTGCTGGCCTGCGCGCCGGGCAGCACCGCGCCCACCGCCACGATGGTGTGCAGCAAATAGCTGATCTGGCCCACGGTCTTGAGCGAGCTGTCGCGCGCGCCGATGTCAACAACCTGGTTCATACACCCTCGCTTTCACGACCTTTGAGCTTGCGCGCCGCAAACTCTTCCAGCCCAGAGAGACCTTCGCGCCGGCGCAATTCCGCCAACACGTCAGCCGGTTGCAGGCCGAAATGTTCCAGCACCAACAAGGTGTGGAACCACAGGTCGGCCACTTCATTCACCACCTTGGCAGCGTCGCCGTCCTTGCCGGCCATCACCACTTCGGTGGCTTCCTCGCCCACTTTTTTCAAGATGGCGTCGGCGCCCTTCGAAAACAAGCGGGCGACATAGCTTTTTTCGGGGTCGCCAGCACGGCGCTGCTGCACCACCTGGGCCAGGCGGGACAGGGTGTCGTCGCTGGTCATGGCTTTGTGTAGATCTGCGCCGGCGCCTTGAGCACGGGCTCCATGCTGCGCCAGGCCTGGCCGTCGAGCTTGCGGAAGAAACAACTGTGGCGCCCGGTGTGGCAGGCAATGCCCGGGTCGTGCCCGAGTTGCGTGACCTTCAACAGCAGCACGTCGGCATCGCAATCGATGCGGATTTCATGCACCTGTTGGAAGTGGCCAGACTCTTCGCCCTTGTGCCACAGGCGCTGGCGCGAACGGCTGTAGTACACCGCCTGGCCCATTCGCGCCGTGCGTTCGAGCGCCTCGCGGTTCATGTAGGCAAACATGAGCACGTCGTTGCTGCCCTGCTCTTGCGCCACCACGGGCACCAGGCCCTGGGCGTCCCACTTCACGTCGTCGAGCCAGTTGATCAAGCAAACCTCCGTGCTGCGCACTGCGGTGTTCGCCCTTGGGGCGGCCCGGCGAGCTCATCGGGGCAGTGTAGCAATCACGCTTCGTGGGTGGCGCCGGCAAATCCTTGCTCGGCGGCGAACCAGTTCAATACCGGCACGGTGCCGGGCAACACTGGCTTGACCTGCACCGGCAGCCTCTGCCAGGCCATCTGCTGCACTTCACGCATCTGCAACTCGCCCTGCCAGGCGAAGACCTTGCAGAAGTGCAGGCGCACGCGGGCATGTTCGTAGTCCATCAGCTCGATCTTCCAGGGCAGCGCCGCGCCGATGGTGATACCCAGCTCCTCATGCAACTCCCGGCGCAGCGCCTGCTCAACGCTTTCGCCCGCTTCGAGCTTGCCGCCCGGGAATTCCCAATAGCCGGCGTAGACCTTGCCGGCCGGGCGCGAGGTGAGCAAGAAGCGGCCCTGCGCGTCGATCAGCACGCCCACGGCCACATCGACCGGCGTGCGCGGTGTGGGCGCGCTCAAGACCCGTGCCTGCCCGCGTAGTCGCGCGCGAACTGGTAGGCCACGCGGCCCGAACGTGAGCCGCGCTCCAAGGCCCACACCAGGCACTCGCCGCGTGCCGCAGCAATGGCCTCAATGCCCGCGCCGAAGTGCCGCAGCCATTGTTCAACGATGGCCAGGTACTCGGCCTGCGTGAAGGGGTAGAAGCTGATCCACAAGCCGAACCGTTCTGACAGCGAGATCTTTTCTTCCACCACCTCGCCGGGGTGAACCTCGCCGTCTTCGGTGTGCTTGTAGCTCAGGTTCTCGGCCATGTACTCGGGCAGCAAATGGCGGCGGTTGCTGGTGGCGTAGATGAGCACGTTGTCCGAGGCTTGGGCAATCGAGCCATCGAGAATCGACTTCAGCGCCTTATAGCCGGGCTCGCCTTCATCGAAGCTCAAGTCGTCGCAAAACACGATGAAGCGCTCGGGCCGTTCGGCCACCAGATCCACGATGTCGGGCAAGTCCACCAGGTCGACCTTGTCCACCTCGATCAGGCGCAGGCCGCGCGGCGCGAATTCATTCAAGCAAGCCTTGATGAGCGAACTCTTGCCCGTGCCGCGCGCGCCGGTGAGCAGCACATTGTTGGCGCCATGGCCGGCCACGAACTGCTCGGTGTTGCGCACCAGCCGCTCCTTCTGCGGCGCCACCTCCACCAGTTCATCCAAGGCAATGCGCGACACATGGCGCACCGGCTCAAGCACGCCGGCGCTGCCGCGCTTGCGGTAGCGAAACGCATGGGAGGCCTGCCAGTCGGGCGGCTGCGGCGCATGCGGCAGCAGGCTGCCCAGGCGGTCGAGCAGGGCGTGGGCGCGGGTCAGCAACGCGGCAAGGTCAGCAGGGTTGGCATCGTTCATGGCGGGCGCGATTCTTCCATGGCGCCGGCTCAGGGCAGGGCCAGCACGGCTTGCTCCGTCACCACAAAGACTCGGTCTGCGGCGGCCCGGCGGATGCTGGCCGTGCCGGTGAAATCGCCAAACGCCGGCAACACACCTTGCTGCGCGCCGAGCCAGAAGCATGGCAGCCGCAGCCTGGCCACGCGGCCCAGGCTCACGCCCGGGTGCATGTGCCCGGCCAGCGCGTAGGCGCCGGGCACGGCCTGCGGGTGGTGGCACAGCGCGAAGGCGCCGTGCGACAGAGGTTCGTTGACCACACGCATGGCCAACTCGGGCGGCGGGTCGCCGGCATGCTGGTCGTGGTTGCCGCGCACCAGCGTCCAGCGCAGCGCGGCGTGTTCACGCTTCCAGGCCGCCAACGCCAACACCAGTTCCGCTGACACGCCGCGCGCCGCGTGCAGCAAGTCGCCCAGAAAAATCACTTCGGTGGCGCCGGTCAGGGCGAGCGCCTGGCTCAGGCGTTGCAGGTTTTGCGCCGTGGTGCCACTGGGCACGGGCACGCCCAAACGGCGAAAACTGTGCGCCTTGCCGAAGTGGGCGTCGGCCACCAGCAGCGTGCGGGTGGCGGGGATGTACGCCGCGCGTTGCGGCAGCAAGACCAGCGTGGTGCCGGCCACGTCGATGGCCAGCACTTCAGCTACAAAAACGCAGCAAGGGCAGTTCGAGCGCCTCGGTGGGCAGACGTTTGAACCCCGAGCGCGCAAAACGCTGCAAGCGGCCCACCACCAGCGCCGTGAGCGCCGAGGCCAGCGCGTTGGCCTGCACCGTGGGGGCGGCCACGCCCTGGCCTTCAGCCACCTGGCGCAGGCATTGGCGCAACGTGCTTTCAATGCGGTCGAAGAACTGGTTCATGCGCGCATCAAGCCGCACGTTTTCAAACACCAGCGCGTCGCCCACCATCACGCGCGCCATGCCGGGGTTGCGCTCGCCGAACTGCAGCAGCAGCAGCACGATCTTTTGCGCCTGAACGGCCGGCGCGCTTTCGCGTTCGGTGATCTGGTTGACCAGACTGAAGATCGAGCTTTCGATGAACTCGATCAGCCCTTCAAACATTTGCGCCTTGCTGGCGAAGTGGCGGTACAACGCCGCCTCACTCACTTGCAAGCGCCCGGCCAGCGCCGCGGTGGTGATGCGCTCGGCGCCCGGTTGCTCGAGCATGCTGGCCAGGGTTTGCAGAATCTGCACGCGGCGCTCGCCTGGCTTGGGCCGCTTGCGCGCGGCCTTGCCATCGCCTGCCGGATGCTCTTCAGCGAGAGGCGCGACTTCAGCGTGATCGGGGGCGTCTGGCATCGCGGCGGCAGGGGTCTTACGAGGTGGCCGGCAGATTCTTGCACAGGGGTCGCGCGGCGCCGGATGCAGGTAAACACCGAGCAGGCGCCGAATATTCACAGGCGCAACAAGGCTTTCAAGCTGCGCACGCGGTGGCGCACATAGGGTGGCTTGCTGACCCAACGCCCCGGCCCACCTGCGGCCTTGGCCCAGCGCTGCATCCACACCGTGTGCATGCCCAGGCGGTACGCGCTGCGTTGATGATCCAGTGTGTCTTCCACCAGCACGCAGCGCGAGGCCGGCACGCGCAGCCGCGCCAGCAGCCGGCGCAACATGCGCGCGTCGGGCTTGGGCCGGTAGTGCCCGAACATGTGCATGTCCTCAATCGCCAGCACGGCGTCGAACCAATGCGTGATGCCCAGCGCGCCGAGCACGCGCAGCGCGTAGGCGCGCGGCGCGTTGGTCAAGATGATCTTGCGCCCGCGCAGGCGCTTGAGCGCGGCCAGGTCATGCGGGTGGCCGTGCACGCGCGACTCCAGCCCGGGCAACAAGTGCGTGTGGTGCAGAAAGTGCGGCCCGTTCACACCATGGTGGCGCACCAGCCCCAGCAGCGTGGCGCCATAGCGCTGCCAATAGTGGCGGCGCAGCAGCGCGGCGTCTTCATGCGCCAGCGCCAGCTCGCGCACGATGTAGTCGTTCATGCCCTCGTTGATGCCGGCGAAGGCCGCCAGCGAGGCGTTGTGCAGGGTGTTGTCGAGGTCGAACAGCCAGACCCGTTGTTGCTCTAACACCTGGTTCAGTGCGACCGAATCATCGTTCCGTATGCCTGATCGGTCAGCACCTCCAGCAGCATCGCGTGCGGCACGCGCCCGTCGATGATGTGCACCGTGTTCACGCCGTTGCGCGCGGCCTCGAGCGCGCTGCCGATCTTGGGCAACATGCCGCCGTGGATGGTGCCGTCGGCAAACAGTTCGTCAATTTCGCGCGCGCTCAGGTTGGTGAGCAGCTTGCCGGCTTTGTCGAGCACGCCCGGCGTGTTGGTCAGCATCATCAGCTTCTCGGCCTTGAGCACTTCAGCCAGCTTGCCGGCCACCACATCGGCGTTGATGTTGTAGCTCTCGTTCTCTTTGCCAAAACCCAGCGGCGAGATGACCGGAATGAACTGGTCGTCTTGCAGCGCGCGCACCACGCTGGGGTCGATGGATTCGATCTCGCCCACCTGCCCCACGTCGTGCTCGATGGCCGGGTTCTTGTGATCCACCAGCTTGAGCTTGCGCGCGCGGATCAAGCCACCGTCGCGCCCAGTGAGGCCCACGGCCTTGCCGCCGGCAAAGTTGATCATGCCCACGATGTCTTGCTGCACCTCGCCGGCCAACACCCATTCAACGACTTCCATGGTTTCGGCGTCGGTCACGCGCATGCCCTGGATGAAGCTGCCCTTTTTGCCCAGCTTGTTCAAGGCATCTTCGATCTGCGGCCCGCCGCCATGCACCACCACCGGGTGCATGCCCACCAGCTTGAGCAGCACCACGTCTTCGGCAAAGGCCTGCTGCAGCGCCGGGTCGGTCATGGCGTTGCCACCGTACTTGATGACGATGGTCTTGCCATGAAAGCGCCGGATGTAGGGCAAGGCCTGCGACAGGATTTCGGCCTTGTCGCGCGGGGCAATGTGGCTCAGGTCAATGGGCTGATGTTGATGCGCGGTCATGGTTGGGCAGGCGGAGTGGGCGCGCGAATTGTATGAAGGCGCCGGCCTTAAAGTAGGGCCACGCAACTGAAGGATCACCATGACCGCACCTGCCCAAGCCAGCCTTATCAACCAGCAAGTGCGCCTGGCCGCCCGGCCGGTGGGCAACACCCGGGCCAGCGATTGGCAACTCACCGAAGAACCGGTGGCAGAAGTGCCCGAAGGCGGGGTTCTCGTGAAGACGCTGGCCTTGTCGCTCGACCCGGCCATGCGCGGCTGGATGAACGAAGGCAAGAGCTACATCCCGCCGGTGGGCATCGGCGAGGTCATGCGCGCCGGCGGCATTGGCGTGGTGCTGGCGTCGAAGAACCCGAAGTTCGCCGTGGGTGACCAACTCAGCTTCGGCCCTGGCGTGCAAACCTACACCGTGCTCACGCCTGACCTGCTCAAGGGCGTGGCGCGCATTGACCTGCGCCTGGGCAGCGTGGCGCAATGGCTCAATGTGCTGGGCATGCCGGGCATGACGGCGTACTTCGGCCTGCTCGATGTCGGCCAGCCGGTGGCCGGCGAAACCGTGGTGGTGTCAGGTGCCGCCGGCGCCGTGGGGCAGACAGTGGGCCAATTGGCCAAGCTCAAAGGCTGCCGGGTGGTGGGCATTGCCGGTGGCGCCGCCAAGTGCGAATTCGTGGTCAAGGAGCTGGGCTTTGACGCTTGCATCGACTACAAGGCCGGTTCGGTGAAAGACGGCCTGAAGCTGCACTGCCCCAAGGGCGTGGATGTGTACTTCGACAACGTGGGCGGCGACATTCTGGACACCGTGCTCACGCGCATCAACCGCAAGGCGCGCATCGTGATTTGCGGTGCGATCAGCCAGTACAACGCCACCGGCGCGGTGGCCGGGCCGAAGAACTACCTCTCGCTGCTGGTCAACCGCGCGCGCATGGAAGGCATGGTGGTGTTCGACTACACGGCGCGCTTCCCGCAGGCCATTGCCGAGCTGGCCGGCTACTTGAAGGATGGCCGCATGCACAGCCGTGAAGACGTCGTCAAAGGCAGCGTGGCCGACTTTCCAGCGCTGCTAACGAAACTGTTCACTGGGGAAAATTTCGGCAAGCTGGTGTTGCAGTTGGCCGATGCTTAGGGGGGTAGGCGCTTGTGAGAAGTCGTTGCGTTTGACGCTTTGGGGCGAGCCGAGGGCGTCGGGCGGCCGGGCTCACTCACCCACTGGCTTCCCTCCGGGGCGCCAGCTCCTTCTTTACTTCGCTACGCCGGCCACCCAACACCCTCAGCCGGCACCAACGTGGCGGGGCCAACGTTCGAGAAGATGCGCTGCCGAAGGATCAGGACGGTGGGGCGTGCTGCGTAGCGAGGTAAAGGAGGAGGAAGCGGCCCGGCAGGGTCGCTTCCGGGGGACACGAGCGCAGCAGCACGCCCCGCCAGCCTGATCCCGCTCCAACAAAAACGCATCAGAAATGAATCCCCTGCATCATCTGCGCCATCGCCATCGCTTCGGGTGAAAGCTGCGGTTTGGCGGCCTTGTCGCCCTTGGCCGCGGCGCTGTCGGGGAACATGCGGAAGGTGGTGTTCATCACGATTTGCGTGATGCGTGGCGCCGCGGCGTGCAGCAGCTCGCCGAAGATGCCCAGCCGCGTGGCCACGCGAACGGGCTTTTCAACGCAGGCCTGCACGATCATGTCCGCTGCTTCTTCCGGTTTGAGCAAGGGCATGCTGTCGTAGATCTTGGTCGGCGCTGTCATGGGCGTGCGCACCAGGGGCATGTTCACGGTGGTGAAGGTGATGCCTTGATCAGCGAATTCGCTGCTGGCGCAGCGCGTCCAGGCATCGAGCGCGGCCTTGCTGGCCACGTAGGCTGAAAAGCGCGGCGCGTTCACCAGCACGCTGATGCTGCTCAGGTTCACGATGTGGCCGCGCTTCTTGGCCACCATGCCGGGCAGCAGGCCCATGGTGATGCGCAGGCTGCCGAAGTAGTTGAGCTGCATGGTGCGCTCGAAGTCATGAAAGCGGTCGTAGCTGGCTTCGATGGCGCGGCGGATCGAACGGCCCGCGTTGTTGATCAGGAAGTCAACCCCGCCGTGCTGCTCCTGCAAGGTCTTCACGAACTCGGCGCAACTGGCTTCATCGGCAATGTCCACTGAATAGCTGAACACCTTGGCATCGTTGCCGGCATAGGCCTTGATCTCGGCCACCGCGGCCACGAGTTTGTCTTCGCCGCGGCCGCAGATGATGGTGGTGGCGCCGGCTTGCGCAAAGCGGCAGGCTGATGACAAACCGATGCCCGATGACCCACCCGTCACCAGCACCACTTTGCCGCCCACGGTGCCCTTCAGGCTGCGGTCAATGAACAAGGCCGGGTCGAGGTGGCGTTCCCAGTAATCCCACAGCGCCCAGGCGTAGTCGTTCAGGTTGGGGCACTCGATGCCGCTGCCTTTCAGCGCCGCGTCGGTCTCGCGCCGGTCAAAGCGCGTGGGGTAGTTGATGAAGGTGAACATATCGGGCGGCAGGCCCAGGTCTTTGATCACCGCATTGCGGATGCGCCGCACCGGCGCCAGGGCCAGCATGCCCTTTTTCACGCTCTTGGGAATGAAGCCCAGCAGCGCGGCGTTGATGAACAGGTTCATCTTCGGCGCATGCGCGGCGCGGGCGAAGATGTCGAGCACATCGCCCACGCGGTAGCCCACCGGGTCAACCAGGTGGTAGCACTTGCCCGCGGTGTGGGCCTGGTGGCTGATGTGTTCCAGGGCGCTAACCACAAAGTCCACCGGCACGATGTTGATGCGCCCGCCTTCCAGGCCGATGCTGGGCATCCACGGCGGCAGCAACTGGCGCGTGCGCTGGATGAGCTTGAAGAAGTAGTACGGGCCGTCGATCTTGTCCATCTCGCCGCTGCGGCTGTCGCCCACAACCAGCGCCGGGCGGTACACGCTCCACGGCACCTTGCATTCCTGACGCACGATTTTTTCGCTTTCGTGCTTGGTCATGAAATACGGGTGCTCCAGGCCTTCAGCCTCTTCAAACATGTCTTCGCGGAACACGCCTTCGTACAGTCCGGCCGCGGCAATGCTGCTCACGTGGTGCAGGTGCTTGGCGTCGATCGCCTTGGCGAATTCCACCGCGTTGCGCGTGCCGTCCACGTTGACGCGAACCTGGCTCTGTTCATCGGCACTCAAGTCGTACACCGCGGCCAGGTGGTACAGGTGGTCGATGTGGCCTTTGAGTGCCTTGATGTCGTCGCCGCTCACGCCCAGCTTCTTGCTGGTGAGGTCGCCGCTGACCGCAATGGCGCGGCTCTTGCTCACGCCCCAGTACTGCATCAACCCGGCGACCTTGTCTTCACTGCCCGGGCGTAGCAAAAAATACACCACGGCGCCGCGCCGCGCCAGCAAGGCCTTGACCAGGCGCTTGCCGATGAAACCGGTGGCGCCGGTGACGAAATACTGCATGGTGGACTCCTGGTGTGCAGCCCCTTGATGGCAAGCGGAATGGGGCTGTGGCGGCGATTCTTCAGCAAAGGCACGCGCCGCTGTTGGGCACTAACCCGAAGCTTCGGGATGGCCGCTTCATGGCTTGCGCCGCCACAATCTTGGTGCGAATTTCTGAGGTGCCCAACCATGAACACTGCGCCCCGAACACCGTCCCGCTTCTGGCCCCTGTCCGTTTGTGTGCTGGTTTGTGTGCTGATCAGCGCACTGCTCGGCGCCTGCGCAACGCCGCTGCCCAGCGTGAACCGCGAAGCGCTGGCCAGCGTGGCCATTGAAGGCAGCGTCAAGACGAGGCTGGGCCAGATCGTGGCCGCCAGCATGCCCGCCGAGGAACACTCGGGCTTTCGCCTGCTGCCGCTGGGGCCGTTTTCGTTCGACACGCGCATCCAGTTGGCGCAGCTGGCCCAGGTGTCGCTCGACGTGCAGTACTACCACCTTGAAGGCGACCTGGCCGGGCGCACGCTGCTGCGCGCGCTGCGCGACGCCGCCGTTCGCGGCGTGCGCGTGCGCTTGTTGATCGACGACCTTTACACCGGTGGGCATGACGAGCTGCTGCTCGCCTTTGCCGCCCACCCTAACGTGCAACTGCGCGTGTTCAACCCGTTTTGCTGCGCCCGCGGCGCGGGCCAGGCCGGGCGCTTTCTGGCTTCGCTGAACGACTTTGGGCGGCTCAACCACCGCATGCACAACAAGATGTTCATCGCCGACGGCGCGGCCGCGGTGATCGGCGGGCGCAACATCGCGGACGAATACTTCCTGCGCGGTGAGCAAGGCAATTTCATCGACCTCGACGCCTTCGTGGTGGGCAAGTTGATCGACCCCCTGGCCGCGCTGTTCGACCGCTACTGGAACAGCGAGCCGGTGTTCCCGCTGCAAAGCGTGGCCCACTCCGCGCTTGACCCCACGGCGCTGCGCAGCACCTTCGAGCGCATCACCGGCCCGGCCCACACCCCGGCGCCGCCACCCCTGCCGCCCAGCGACATCCTGGGTTATGGCCCGCTGCGTGAGGAGCTGGCCGACGGCCGGCTGGGCCTGATCTGGGGCGAGGCCTACGCCTTTGCCGACCACCCCGACAAGCCGTTCGAGGGCGAGGTGGGTGGTGAGCTGCTCGAAACCAGCGTCACCTACAACATCATCGAGCCGATGATGAAGGCGCAAAGCGAGGTGCTGATCAGCAGCCCGTATTTCGTGCCCGGCGAACGCGGCATGAAGCTGCTGCGCGAGCTGCGCGCGCGCGGCGTGAAGATCAGCGTCATGACCAACAGCCTGGGCTCGACCGACGAGCCGCTGGTGCATATCGGCTACACGCGCTACCGCGAAGAGCTGCTGCGCCTGGGCGTCGACTTGTATGAGGTGAGCACCTCGCGCGTGCAGCGCAACCGGCGCCTGTTTCACTTCGGCGAGAGCCTTGGCCGGCTGCACGCCAAGCTGTTGGTGATCGACCGCAAACAAGTGTTCATCGGCTCGATGAATTTCGACCCGCGCTCGGCCACCATCAACACCGAATTGGGCTCATTCATCACCAGCCCCGGCCTGGCGCGCGAAACCGCCCGCGTGATCGACCTCGACCGGCTGCAAAGCGCCTACCGCGTGCGCTTGGCGGCGGGCGGCCAGGGCTGCGAATGGCTGGGCTTCGACGACGACGGCAAGGAGATGGTGCTGACCGTGGAGCCCGACTCCACGCTGTGGACGCGCATCAAGCTGATGCTGCTGCGCCCGCTGGTGCCGGAGGCGCTGCTGTAGGTGGCTGCGCTTGCCTTGCGTTAACCGCCCGTTGCACGCGGCACGATGCGAAAGTGCAGGCTTGGGCAGTTCAAGGGCTGGGGTTGAAATTGCGCGCGCAAGCGCGGCACCCATTTGGGGGCCACGGTCACGTCGTGCAACACGATCCGGGGCACCAGCTCATATCTGCCCGGCTGGTTCAACTCGAAGGCCTCGGCCAGGTTCACGCTGGCGCTGCGCGAGCGCCCGGGGGCCAGGCGCATGAAGTCGTCATTCAAGGGTTCGCCGCGTTTGACGATAGGGCCGCGGTAGGGCAGCTCGCGGCCTTCATGGCGCACCGCCACATAAGGCGCAAACCAGCCATCAAACGGTGTGCCCCAGGTCAACACCTGCAGCGGCTGTGCGCCGGTGTTGGTGAGCGTCAGCTTCAAGAGCAGCGGCTGGCCCAGGGACGCCTGTGCCGGCAGCGCGAGCTGGCAGCGCAGCGCTGACGGCGTGCCTTGCGCTGCCGCGTTCAGCGCCATGGCCAGCAAGGCCGGGGCACATAGCGCGCGGCGCACGCGCTCACGGCAATGAAGGCGTGTTCTCGGCAAAGTATTCGTGGTTGTCGGCGTTGTCCAGCGCCTGCGCCGGGTTGCTCAGCGCCAGCGCCTTGGCGTTGGTCTGGCCGTAGGCATAGTCGTTGGTGCTGGCCACCACATTGAAGTGCGTCATCTCATGCACCAGGGTGCCTGCCTTGGAATCGGTGCCGGTGGCCAGCGCACTCCAGAACGCACCGCACAGGTAAATCTTGTACGGCTCGAGCGCATACACATAGGCGTACACGCTGGGCTTCTTGCACTTGCAGTCGAACACCAGGGCTTGCGTCGAGAAAGCGCTGTGGGTCTTTTGGAAGTGATCGAACGCGGTCAGGCGCCCGCTGTTGGAATAGGTGCCGAACCAGGTGGCGTAGCGCTGCGAGGTGCCAGACAAACTATTCAGGTAACTTGCAGCATTGCCGGCATACGCCGTGGCATCGCCCACAGCGGTGTTCAGAGCGCCTCGCTGCGATGTCGAACAGTTGCCGGTGTAGCTGATGCTGGCTGCCGCGGGTTGCGGCGGCGCTGCGGCGGCCTTCTCGCTGCGGCCTTCGAGCCACAGGTACAGCGTGTCGGATTCGAGCACCGGCGCGGCCTGGCCGTGGCCGCCGCGGCCGAGGTATTGCACGGCGTAGCGGCCGTTGCGTGCCAGGTCGTACGCCTGGGTCAGTTCAACCTCGTAGTTCAGTGTCGCGCCGGCTTCCAGGCGGGTGCGATCGGCGACGCTGGGCGTGGCGCGCTTGAGCAGCGGGCCGGTGTAGGCCACCGGCTGGCCGTCGCGCGTGATGCGGAACAGGGCTGCTTCAACTTCATCGCCCGGCAACTGCCAGCGCAGCAGGTGGATCGGGTGGCGCGTGAGGTTGGTGACGGAAACGCCCACGACGATGTCGACATCACCGCGAATCACGGGTTGCGCGGCGCTCAGGCGCACGTCCAGGCCGTCGCGCGGCGCGGCCTGCGCGCCCAGTGCGCACAGGGCCAATACCGAGGCGAATAAAAGTCGAAGCAAGGTGGACATGGTCAGGCTCCTGGCGGCGCTGCGGGCCGCGCTGATTTGGAAGCGGCCATTCTCGTCAACTTGCCGCCCTTGGCAAGGCCAAACGACAGGCCAAACGGTGTGGGCCCAAGTACCCCGAACCGTTTAGGGCCGGCGCTCTAGCCGAATAGGCTGCGCACCCCAGGACGCCTGCCTACACTTTGCCTCGTTCGCTGCCAGACCCTGGTGGCGCCGTTTAACCCACAGCATGAGGTGAACACATGGTCAAGAAACTCAAGAAGATGGCGGAGCAAAAAGCTGCGTCGCCCGCGGGCATGTTCGACAGCCAACTCGCCGGCGCGGTGAAAGAGCAGGCCCAGCAGATCTGGCTGGCCGGCATGGGCGCTTTTGCCAAGGCGCAGGAAGGCGGCACCAAGGTGTTCGATTCGCTCATCAAGGAAGGCCAGAGCCTGCAACGCAAGACGCAGTCGGCCGCGGAAGAAAAGCTCGGTGAAGTCACCGGCAAGATGAGCGCCATGGCCGAAGACGTGAGCGCCAAGGCTGGGCAGCATTGGGACAAGCTGGAGTCGATCTTCGAGACGCGCACCGCCAAGGCACTGGGCAAGCTGGGTGTGCCCACGGCCAAAGACGTGGCCGCGCTGGCAGCCCGGGTGGATGAACTGGCCGCCGCGGTGGCCAAGTTGGCCAGGCAGGGCAGGGCCGCCGCGGCGCCCAAGGCCGCAGCCAAGCGGGCCGCGCCCAAGCCTGCTGCCAAACCTGCTGCCAAGCGCAGCGCACGCAGCAAGGCCGCCTGATCGGGCTGCCCATGGCCACGCCCCAGCCGGCCCCACGCATCGGCCTGGCGCTGGCCGGCGGCGGGCCGTTGGGTGCCACGTATGAAATAGGCGCCCTGTGCGCTTTGCAGGAGTCGCTGCCCGGCTTGGCTTTGAACCACTTGCAGGGCTACGTCGGCGTTTCGGCCGGCGCTTTCATTGCCGCTGCGCTGGCCAACGGCTTGTCGCCGCGCCAGTTGGCCAGCGGCTTCATCGACGGCACCGGCCCGGCGCAAGACCGCATCAACCCGGCCGTCTTCGTGCAGCCGCACTGGGCGGAATTCAAACAGCGCGCCGCCACCCTGCCCGGGCTGTTGCTGCGCGCCGCGGGGCGTGCCGTGTCGCGCCGGCATTCGTGGCTGTCGGTGGCCGAGGCGCTGGGCCAGGCCCTGCCCACGGGGCTGTTCAGCCATGTGCCGCTGCAAGCCGAATTGCAGCGCCTGTTCAGCGCGCCGGGGCGCAGCGACGACTTCAGGCAACTGGCGCACAAGCTGGTGATCGTGGCCACTGATCTGGACACCGGCCAGGCCGCGCCCTTCGGCATGCCCGGCTGGCGCGATGTGCCCATTTCGCAAGCCGTGGCCGCCAGCGCCGCCCTGCCCGGCCTGTACGCGCCGGTGCTGATCAACGGCCATTGGTATGCCGACGGCGCGTTGAAGAAGACGCTGCATGCCAGCGTGCTGCTGGAAGACCGGCTCGACCTCATCATTTGCCTGAACCCGCTGGTGCCGTTCGATGCCAGCCAGGCAACTGCGCTGCGCCCCGGTGCGGGCATTCCGAAGCTGGTGGATGGCGGGTTGCCCGTGGTGCTGAGCCAGACCTTCCGCAGCTTGATCCATTCGAGGCTGGAGTTAGGCCTGAAGGGCTATGCCGGCAGCCACCCGCACACCGACATCGTGCTGCTGGAACCCGACCACCGCGACGCGCAGATCTTCCTGGCCAACACCTTCAGTTATTCGCGCCGCCGCCTGATGGCCGAGCACGCCTACCAGCGCACCCGGGCTGACCTGCGCGCGCGCCGCTCTGCGCTGTCGCGCCAGTTCGCGCGCCACGGCCTGAAGCTCGACCATGCCGCGCTCGACGACCCAGGCCGCACCTTGCTGGGCGGTGCGGCCGCGCGCCCGCCGGTGCTGGTGCACGCACTGCGCCGGCTCGATGAGGTGTTGAACGACCTTGAGCGTGAACTGGCACTCGAAAGCTAACTGTCCAGATAACGCGCCTGCAAATGCGCCTTGAAGTGTGCCGGGTTGAGCACCTCGCCGGTGGCGCGCAGGGCCAGTTCATCGGTAGTCCAGCGGCTGGCGGCCTGCCAGATGTTGCTGCGCAGCCATTCGAACACCGGGTTCAGGTTGCCTTGGGCGATATCGCCGTCCAGGTTCGGCAGCGCGCGGCGCATGGCGGCGAACCACTGCGCGGCGTACATGGCGCCCAGTGAATAGCAGGGGAAGTAGCCGAACAGGGCCTCGGGCCAGTGCACGTCTTGCAAGGGCCCGTCTTTGAAATTGCCGCGCGTGTCCTGGCCCAGCAACTCCATCATCTTGGCGTTCCACAGTTCGGGAATGTCCGCAGCTTCGATGCTGCCTTCAATCAAGGCGCGCTCGATCTCGTAGCGCAGGATGATGTGCGCCGGGTAGGTCACTTCATCGGCATCCACTCGAATCAGCCCCGGCTTCACGCGCGTGATCAAGCGGTGCAGGTTGCCGGGCTCGAAAGCGGCTTGCGCGCCGAAGGCCTGCGCCACCAGCGGCGCGAGCTGCGCCACGAAACCCGGGTGGCTGCCCAGTTGCATCTCGAAGCTCAACGAGCAGCTTTCATGAATGGCCATGCTGCGCGCCTGCGCCAGGGGCTGGCCCAACCAGTCGCGCGGCAGGTTCTGCTCATAGCGGCCATGCCCGGTTTCATGCACCGTGCCCAACAGGCTGCCCAGGAAGTCGTCTTCATTGAAGCGCGTGGTCATGCGCACGTCTTCAGGCACGCCGCCGCAAAACGGGTGCGTGCTCACGTCCAGCCGCCCGGCGCTGAAGTCGAAGCCCAAAAGACGCATCGCCTGTTCGCACAGCGCGCGCTGTGCGGCCACGGGGTAGGGGCCTTGCGGCAGCGTGAGCGGCTGGCGTGACTGCTTGTCGCGCACCTGCTGGATCATGCCGGGCAGCCACTGCCGCACGTCACCAAAGATGACGTCCAGGCGCTGGCTGGTCATGCCGGGCTCAAAACGGTCCATCAAGGCGTCGTAGCGCGACAGGCCACTGATTTGAGACAGCAGCGCGGCCTCTTCACGGGCGATGGCCAGCACCTCATGGAAGTCAGCCAGAAACGCCTTCCAGTCGTTGGCCGGCCGGTGCTGGCGCCAGGCGTGTTCGCAGCGCGAGGTGGCCATTTCACGGCGCTCAACCAACGCGCCCGGCAACGCGGTGGCCTGCACCCAGCCGCGGCGCATTTCGCGCAGGTTGGCACGCTGGCCGTCGCTCAACGCTTCTTGTTCGGCGCGTTCGATCTGCCCGCCCAGGGCCGGGTCGGTTTGCATGCGGTGCAACAGCGCCGCCATTTCGGTGAGTGCGGCGGCGCGCGCCTCGTTGCCCGCAGGTGGCATCAACGCAGCACGGTCCCAGCTGGCAATGGCCTGCAAGTGCGACAGGTGATGCAGCCGCGTCTGGGTGCGGCTGAGTTCGTCGTAGGCGGGGGTCAGGGACATGGCGGGTGACCTGCAAGCCGATGGGTGCTGGCCATTCTCTTCGCGCCGAACCAATGTTCAAGCCGTAAGACCTCCCCCTGCGGAGGGAAAGAAGGGGGATAGCGGCGCGCGCCGTGTCAGGGCGTGAATTGCCCCGGGAACACCCACAGCAGCGCCACCGTCATGGTCACATAGCGCAGGAATTTGCCGATGGTCATGTAGAACACGCAGGGCCAGAACGCCAGCTTCAACCAGCCGGCCACGGCGCACAGCGGGTCACCCACCACGGGCAGCCAGCTCAGCAAGCAAGCCTTGGGGCCGAAGCGTTGCAGCCATTGCAGCGCGCGCAGTTCATGCGGTTTGCGGTGCTTGACCTTTTCATAGGCGACTTCAGCGCCATAGCCCATCCACCAACTGATGGCCCCGCCCACCGTGTTGCCCGCAGTAGCCACAAGCATGGCCGGCCAGAACAGTTCGGGGTTGAGTTTGAGCAGCCCCAGCACCACCCATTCGCTGCCCAATGGCAGCAGCGTGGCCGACACGAGGGAGACCACAAACACCGTGCTCAAACCAAACTTCGGCAGGGCCAGTGCGACGAGCAATTCCTGGAACCAGGCTTCCATCGCGCGGGATTATGACCAGCGGTTTTGGCGCGCTGATGCCTCCTTGCCGCTGGCTATACTCCTGCCTCCTTTTTCAGCACACGCCCCCGCCACCTATGCGCATCGGTGCCCACGAGTTGCCGAACAAGCTGTTCGTCGCACCGATGGCCGGGGTCACCGACCGCCCCTTCCGCCAGCTTTGCCGGCGCCTGGGCGCGGGGTACGCGGTGAGCGAAATGGTCACCTCAAGACGCGAGTTATGGTCTTCGCTGAAGACATCGCGCCGCGCCAACCACAACGGCGAAGCCGCACCGATCGCGGTGCAGATCGCCGGCACCGATGCGGCCATGATGGCCGAGGCCGCCCAGTACAACATCGAGCGCGGCGCGCAGATCATCGACATCAACATGGGCTGCCCGGCCAAGAAGGTGTGCAACAAGTGGGCCGGCTCGGCGCTGATGCGCGACGAGCCCCTGGCGCGCGAGATCATCGATGCCGTGGTGGCCGCGTGCGCCCCGCACGGCGTGCCCGTGACGCTGAAAATGCGCACCGGCTGGTGCGCCAACCAGCGCAACGCCGTGGTGCTGGCGCGCGCCGCCGAGCAGGCCGGCGTGGCCCTCGTCACCGTGCATGGCCGCACCCGCGAGCAAGGCTACAGCGGCCAGGCCGAACACGACACCGTGGCGGCGGTGAAAGCGGCGCTGCGTATTCCGGTGGTGGCCAACGGCGACATCACCAGCCCGCAGCAGGCGGCGGCCGTGCTGGCGCGCACCAGCGCCGACGCCATCATGATCGGCCGCGCCGCGCAGGGCCGGCCCTGGGTCTTCCGCGAGATCGCGCACTACCTGGCCACGGGTGAATTGCTGCCCAGCCCGCCCACGCACGACGTGCAGGCCTGGCTGCTTGAGCACCTGCACGACCACTATTCGCTGTATGGCGAACTCGCCGGCACGCGCACTGCGCGCAAACACATCGGCTGGGCGGTGCACGCTTTGCCAGGTGGGCAAGCCTTTCGCGCCGTGATGAACACCCTGGAAAGCACCGCCGCACAGTTGCGCGCGGTGCAGACGTTCTTCGACGAGCTGGCTGACCAGCACCCCCTGCTGCCCACGCAGGCCCCCGCCAACGAGCCCCTTCACAGCGCCATGGCATGAGCAAAAAACACATCGACGACTGCATCCGCGAAAGCCTGGAGCAGTACTTCAAAGACCTGCGCGGCGCCGACCCCCATGCGGTGTACGACATGGTCTTGCTGGCCGTTGAGAAGCCCATGCTCGACGTGGTGATGAGCCACGCCCAGGGCAACCAGAGCCGCGCGGCGGAATGGCTGGGCATCAACCGCAACACCTTGCGCCGCAAGCTCACCGATCACCGGCTCATCAAATGACCCTGACTGCCCTGCTTTCGGTTTCCGACAAGACCGGCCTGCTCGAATTCGCCCGCGAGTTGCTGGCGCTGGATGTGCAGTTGCTGTCCACCGGCGGCACCGCGCGCGCGCTGGCCCAGGCCGGCTTGCCGGTGCGTGAGGTGGCCGACGTGACGGCGTTCCCCGAAATGCTCGACGGGCGCGTCAAGACCTTGCACCCGCGCATCCATGCCGGGCTGCTGGCGCGGCGCGAATTGCCGGCCCACATGGCCGCGTTGAAAGAACACGGCATCGGCACCATCGAGCTGCTGGTGGTGAACCTGTACCCCTTCGCCCAGGCCACGGCGCGGCCCGATTGCACGCTCGAAGATGCCATTGAGAACATCGACATCGGCGGCCCGGCCATGCTGCGCGCCGCGGCCAAGAACTGGCCCGATGTAACGGTGGTGGTCGCCCCCGCTGACTACGCCCAGGTGCTGGCCGAACTGCACGCCGGGGGCACCACCCGGGCCACGCGCTTTGCGCTGGCGCGCAAGGTCTACGCCCACACCGCGGCGTACGACGGCATGATCACCAACTACCTCAGCAGCCTGCACGCCGGCTGTGAAGACGCACTGCACAGCGTGCCCGCGCGCAGTGAGTACCCGGCCGTGTTCAACCTGCAACTGCACAAGACGCAGGACATGCGCTACGGCGAAAACCCACATCAAAGCGCCGCGTTCTACCGCGAAGCCCAGCCTGCCGTGGGCCTGCTTGCGGGCTGGCTACAGGTGCAGGGCAAGGAGCTGTCGTACAACAACATCGCCGACACCGACGCCGCCTGGGAATGCGTGAAGAGCTTCGGCGCCGCGCAGCCCGCCTGCGTCATCGTCAAGCATGCCAACCCTTGTGGCGTGGCCGTGGGGGCAACATCAAGTGAAGCCTATGCCAAGGCCTTGCAGACCGACCCCACCTCGGCCTTCGGCGGCATCATTGCCTTCAATCAAACGTTAGATAAAGAAACCGCCGAAGCCGTGGTGCGCCAGTTCGTTGAAGTGCTGGTGGCCCCGGCCATCAGCGCCGAGGCGCGCGCTGTGTTCGCGGGCAAGCAAAACGTGCGCTTGCTCGAAGTGCCCTGGGCCGATGCGATGAACACGCTCGACTTCAAACGGGTGGGCGGCGGCGTGCTCGTGCAAAGCGCCGACGCCCGCAACGTGACCGCGGCCGACCTGCGGGTGGTGACCAAGCTCGCCCCCACGACAGCCCAGATGAACGACCTGCTGTTCGCCTGGAAGGTGGCCAAGTTCGTGAAGAGCAACGCCATCGTCTTCTGCGCCGGCGGCATGACGCTGGGCGTGGGCGCGGGCCAAATGAGCCGGGTTGATGCGGCGCGCATGGCCAGCATCAAGGCCGCCAACGCCGGCCTGTCGCTCGCCGGCTCGGCCGTGGCCAGCGACGCCTTCTTTCCCTTCCGCGATGGGCTCGACGTGGTGTGCGATGCCGGCGCGGCGTGCGTGATTCAACCGGGTGGTTCGATGCGCGACGCCGAAGTGATTGCCGCGGCCGACGAGCGCGGTGTGGCCATGGTGTTCACCGGCACGCGGCATTTCAGGCACTGAAAAGGCCGTCTGCGCGGCCCGGGAAGGCGCTGAGCGCGCAACGGCGAGCCGGATTCAGATGCCGCTGACCAAGGCGTCAAGCGCATCGAGAATGTCCGCCTGATGAGCCCGCAGTGTGGCCACGGGCTTGCCCAGAAACCGCGCTTCAATACCGGCTGCCAGTTGCGCTTGCAAAGACAAGCGCTCACCTTTGACAGCCAGCTCAGGCGCCAACCGGCGCGGCGGCCGTGCGAGCCCGACTGCAACCCGGCTCAAAGGCATCACCAGGCGCGTTCGCAACCCGGACAGCAAGTCGCTTTGCACGTCGACAACGTAAGGCGTCGCATCGCGTGAGCGCACGCTGGGGTTTGGGTAGACGTCAAACTGCGCCATGGCGCGTTCACCATGCCCGCAAGTCGTCGCTCCACAGCCCATGCTGGTCAACCTGGGCGTTCACCGCAGCAAGCCACTGCGCATGCTCGGCATTGAAGCGCTTGCGCCGTTCGCGCAACGAGCCCGCAGCGGGCTTGAGCAAGCGTTGGTAGTCGTCATAAGACAGCAGCACCGTGTCGGGCACGCCGGCCTTTTCAACCACCACCGGCGCCAACTTGGCTTGCTGGCACAGGCTGCCGAATTGATTCTTCGCTTCTGTCGCGCTGATGGACATGTGGTGGCTCCGATGGCAGGTCGAGGAATGGCCATTTTAGCCATTACCATCCCGCCATGACCCGCGCCGACGCCATGAGCCTGTTGATCGCCGCCATCGCGCGGCTGCTCACCGGCGCGCAGGGGCACTGGAAGGGCTGCGCGCCAAAGGCCGAGCAGCGCATCTACTTTGCCAACCACCAAAGCCACCTCGACTGGGTGCTGATCTGGGCCGCGCTGCCGAGCGAACTGCGTGCCCGCACCCGGCCCATTGCGGCGCGCGACTACTGGACCTCATCGCCCTTCAAGCACTGGGTCACGCGCGAGGTGTTCCACGCCGTGTACGTGTCGCGCCAGCGCACCGATGATCAAGACCCGCTCGAACCGCTGGCCGAAGCGCTGCGCCAGGGCGATTCGCTGGTGATCTTTCCTGAAGGCACGCGCAGCAACAAGGGCCGGCCGCAATCTTTCAAGACCGGGCTGTACCACCTGGCTGAAGAGTTCCCGCAGGCACAGCTGATTCCGGTGTGGATCAACAATGTGCAGCGCGTCATGCCCAAGGGCGAGGTGCTGCCGGTGCCGCTGCTGTGCACGGCCACCTTCGGCGCGCCGCTGCGCCTGGCGCCGGGCGAAGACAAGCGGGCCTTCCTGGAACGCGCGCGCCAGGCAGTGATCGGTTGCTCGCCGGGCCTCGGCGCATGAACGCACTGCGCACCCTCAGTGTGGGCCAGCAGGTCGGCCTGCTGTTCGTGGCCCTGTTCGGCGCCTTGCTGCTGGCCACCGTGCTGCTGTTCGCGCGCTCGGTGCAAGAACACTCCGAGGCCGCGTGGGCCCGCCACACCCAGCTCAAGCGTGACCTGCGCGCGCTGTGGTTGGGGGCCACGGTCTTCTGGCTCGCCTGGGCCTCGGGCGCGCTGGGCGCCACGCTGTTGTTTGCCGTGCTGTCGTTCATCGCGCTGCGCGAATACCTGTCGCTGGCGCCCACGCGGCGGGCCGATCATCGCGGCCTGCTGCTGGCTTTTTTCGTGGTGCTGCCCTTGCAGTACCTCACCGTGGGCACGCGCCTGTTCGACCTGTTCACGGTACTGATTCCGGTGTATGCCTTCTTTGCGCTGCCGGTGCTCAGCGCCTTGGCTAACGATCCACAGCACTTTCTGGAACGCAACGCCAAGATTCAATGGGGCATCATGGTCTGCGTCTATGGCCTGAGCCATGCACCGGCCCTGCTGTTGCTGGAGTCGCCCCGCTACCAGGGCCGCGGCGCCTTCTTGTTGTTCTTCCTGGTCATGGTGGTGGCCGCGGCGCAAATCGCGCAAGAGCTGGCCAGCCGCTGGTTGCGGCGCCGGCCGCTGGCGCGCCACATCGACCGCTCGTTCTCGCTGCGCGCCTGGGGCCTGGGTGCATTGGCCGGTGGCGTGCTGGGTGCGGCGCTGTTCTGGATCACCCCGTTCCGCCCCGAGCAGGCGTTTCTCACCGCCTTGGTTGCGGCCGCTGCCGGCAGCTTGGGCGAGCTGGTGATGAAGGCACTGAAGAAGGACGCGGGCGTGCGCTACTGGGGCAATGCCAGTTCGGTCACCGGCGCGGTGGGTCTGCTCGACCGCGTGGCCCCGCTGTGCTTTGCTGCGCCCGTGTTCTTTCACTCCGTGCGCTGGTACTTCGGCGTTTAGCAACGCAAGACCATGCGCATCCTTGGCATCGACCCCGGCTTGCAGCGCACCGGCTTTGGTCTGGTAGAGATGCACGGTGCGGCCTTGCGCTACATCGCCAGCGGCACGATCAGCACGGCCGAGGTCAACAAGAGTGATTTGCCGGCACGGCTGAAGATCATCTTCGAGGGCGTGCGCGAAGTCATCAATACCTACCAGCCCACCGCGGCCACGGTGGAAATCGTCTTCGTCAACGTCAACCCGCAAAGCACCCTGCTGCTGGGCCAGGCGCGCGGCGCGGCACTGGCTGCACTGGTCTTTGCCGACCTGCCCGTGGCCGAGTACACCGCCTTGCAAATGAAGAAGGCCGTGGTCGGCCACGGCCTGGCGACCAAGGCGCAAATTCAGCAAATGGTGATGCGCCTGCTGGCCCTGCCCGGTCTGCCCGGGCCCGACGCCGCCGACGCGCTGGGCTTGGCCATCACCCACGCCCATGCTGGGCGCAGCTTGGCCGCCCTGGCCAAGGCCACCACGCTCGACCCGCGCGCCCATGCGCAGTACAAACGCGGGCGTAGTTATTGATTGACGTAACTTGGAGACATCAACAGTGAACCCCATCACCACTTCATGGATCACCTTGTCCGGCGCAGCCGGCAGTTATGACGCCTACCTCGCCCTGCCCCCCTGCGGCAGCGGCCCGGGGCTGGTGCTGTATCAAGAAATCTTCGGCGTCAACGAGCACATCCGCGCGGTGGCCGAGCAATACGCCCTGGCCGGCTTCGTGGTGCTGGCGCCCGATGTGTTCTGGCAGCAGCAGCGGCGCGTGGAACTGGGCTATGACGGCAAAGACATGCAGCGCGCCCGCGCCCTGGCCACGAGTGCCGACCCGGCCGCGCTGCTGCGCGATGTGGCCGACCATGCCGCCGCCCTGCGCGCGCGGCCCGAAGTGGCGGGGCGCAAAGTGGGCGCCTTCGGCTACTGCATGGGCGGGCGCCTGGCCTACCTGGCCGCGGCCAGCACCCACGTCAACGCCGCCGTGTGCTACTACGGCGGCGGCATCCAGGGCCAGCTTGAACGCGCCGCGCAAATCACTTGCCCGGTGATGTTTCACTACGCCAAGCGCGACGCCCATATCCCCAGCGAAGCGGTCGATCAGGTGCGCGCGGCCATGCAGGGCAAGGTGGCGCACCTGTATCAGTACGACGCCGACCATGGTTTCAACTGCTGGGCGCGCGCCAGCTATCACGCCCCCAGCGCGGCGGCGGCGCTGGGGCGTTCACTCACGTTCCTGGCGGCGGAGTTGTTTAACTGAACTTGTTTGCCAAGAGGGTGAAATGGACGATCCGCAAAAAACGGTGCACACCCGACTGCTCGCTGTTCTGGCGGCCGACGCGGTGGGCTACTCGCGCCTGGTCGCGCTCGATGATCACGGCACGGTGGCTGCGCTCGATGCCGCCCGCGAAGTCTTTCGCGCTGGCGTAGCGGCCCACGATGGCCGCGTGGTGGACACGGCGGGCGATTCGATATTGGCCGCATTCGGCACCGCCACCGCGGCGGTGCAAACCGCCCTGGCCACCCAAGCGCGGTTGTTGGCCGAGGCGGCTGACAGCGACGC
>JANOXU010000132.1:0-3941 GCA_031418595.1 Burkholderiales bacterium | reverse complement strand
CTAGTGTTGCGATCCAGAAGTTTCGATACATGAAACCGCGTCTTCGTCCGCCATGCGTCGTTGCAAATCCGCGCCATAGCAAAGGCTATGGCTGTGGTTTGCGCCTAGCCTGACGAACGAATCCATCGCTTTCATTTGTACCGAAACCTCTGCACCGCAACACTTGCCCGGATATTTCACCGCGCTACGCGATCAACTCCACGTCAACCGAAACATCGGGCGGCGTGCTGCCGCCGCCGCGGATGACACCGCGCAGCGGCGCCACGTCGGCATAGTCGCGGCCCCAGGCCAGCGTCACATGGTCCAGGCCGGCGGCCACGCGGTTGGTCGGGTCCAGGGCCAGCCAGCCCTGCACCGGGCACCACACCGCCACCCAGGCATGGCTGGCGTCGGCGCCCACCAGACGCGGCTGGCCCGGCGGTGGGCGGGTCATCAGGTAGCCGCTCACGTAGCGTGCGGCCAGGCCGTGCGAGCGCAGGGTGCCGATCATCAGGTGGGCGAAGTCCTGGCACACACCGCTGCCCTGGGCCAGGGCCTGCACGGCATGGGTGGCCACGTCGGTGGCCCGCGGCGCGTAGAGCATGCGGGCGTGCACCTGCTGCATCAGCGCCACGGCCACGTCTTGCAAGGGCCGCCCGGGGGTGAACAGGTTGGCGCCAAACTCGGCCAGGCGCGCATCGCACGGCGCGTAAAACGTGCCCAGCATGAAGGCCACGGCATCGGGCTGCTGCTGGCCGCTACGGTAGCGCAGGGCATCGGCCACTTGCTCCCAGGGTGGGCTGGCCGCGGTGTCGCCCAGGCTGGGCGCGGCCAACGCCACTTCGAAGCTGGAGACGACGCTCAATTGCTCGTGCACCTGAGCATGGCCGAAGCCGTGGCGCCAGTTGCCGAACGCGTCCTTGCTCTCCTGCACGGCGCCTTCGGGCGCGGGCGTGATGTCAAGCCGCCAGCCCGACACCTGCTGCCAGGGGCAATCGCGCGGTTTGAGCCAGGCACTGTGGTGCGCCACCTCCACCGGCGTGTCGTACTCGTAGCGGGTTTCGTGGCGCACCGCCAGGCGGCGTGTCATTGCCACACCTTGCGCTCAGGCATGGCCACGTGGGCGAAGAGCTGGCGGTCGATGTCGTTCGACAAGGCCTGCGCGCTGGCGCTGCATTGCTGCAGGGCGCTGATCAGCCGGGCCGGTGCGCCGCTGCCGTCGCGCTCGTCCAGATCGGCCAGCAGCCACTTGTCGGGCACGGGCAAGGTGGCCGTCACGGCCTCGGCCCAGGCCTCATCGCGGCGCGCCAGCTTGCGCAACCGCTCGCGCATGGTGCGCGCCACCCAGGCCAGCGAGCGCGGGTTGTCGGTGTCCAGCACCAGCAGGTGCAGCAAGGGCAGCACTTCGCGTCGGCCCTGGAACTGTGCGCGGTAGGTGATGACGCTGTCGAACAAACCAAGCAGGAGCATGAAGCCGTCGTCGGCCTCGTGCACGCGGCGCTCGAAGCCCCGCGCCAGCGCGTGGGCCAGCATGTCCAGGCGTTCGATCTGGCGCCCCACCGAGAGCAGCCGCCAGCCGTCGTCGCGCGTCATGCGGTCGGTTTGCGCGCCGGTGATGGCGGCCAGCTGCGTGGTGGCGTGCGCCATCACGGTGAAGGCGTCGGCACGGGCTGGGCACCCGCTTTCGGCGCCAACGGCCAGCCCCAGCTGCTGCTCGAATTGCGCGTCGAGCTCATGGATCAACTGCCAGTGTTCGGGCGACAGGCGCTCGCGCAGGGCCTGGGCGCAGCGGCGCAGGCCACGCAGGGTGGCCACCACACCGCGCGCCTGGGTGGACATGCCCAGGTTGTGCAGCAGCGAAAATTCGAACGCCGCCTTGTCCTGCGCGGCGGCTGCGGTGTCGGGCGGCACCAGGCCATGCCGGCGCGCCAGATCGTCGAGCAAGCCGAGCACGGCGGGGCTGGCCTGGCCGAGGTTTTCCAGCGTGAGCCGGGCCAGGCGCAAAGCGTTTTCGGCACGCTCGGTGTAGCGGCCCAGCCAGAACAGGTTCTCGGCGCTGCGGCTGGTGACGGTGCGCCGCCCCTCTTGCAGCTCGTGCGCTGAAAGGGGTGCGGGCAGCAGCGTGGTGTCATCGACCTCGCCGCTGGCGATGACCCAGGTGTCGGCGCTGGCACTGCCCGGCGGGTTGGCCAGCCAGGGGTCGTGCCCCGGCTCGCCGGGGCCCACCAGGCGCGTCCTGGCCCCGGGCAGCACCAGCCAGCCGCCCTGGCCATCGGCCAGCACAAAGACTCGCAACACGGCCGAACGCGGCTGCAAGTGGCCGTCGACCCAGACCGGGGTTTGCGCGGGGTGCAGCGGGGCTTGCAGGGTGAAGGCGGCCGGGTCGGCATCGATGCGCGCGGCCAGGCGAAGCTGCTCGTCGGGCGGGAGATGGGCGGCGACGACGGCGTGGTGGCGACTATCTGGAAAGGTCGGGGCAACCACGAAATCGACCAGATTCGCACGCTGGCGTTGCCACACCGAAGCCTCGCCGCACCACCAACTGGTGGGCGCCGGCAGCAACAGCGGCTGGCCCAGAAGGCGCTCGGCCAGCGCCGGCCAGAACGCGCTCAGCCCGGGGCTTTCCAGCACCCCCGCGCCAGGCGCGTTGGCCATCACCACGTTGCCCGCACGCAGGGCCTGCAACAGGCCTGGGATGCCCAAGGCCGATTCGGCACGCAGCTCGAGCGGGTCGAGCCATTCGTCGTCGATGCGGCGCAGCACCACGTGCACCTGCTCAAGCTCGTGCAGGGTCTTGAGGTACAGGCGGTTGGCGCGCACGGTGAGGTCGCTGCCTTCCACCATCGTCACCCCCAGGTAGCGCGCCAGGAACACCTGCTCGAAGTAGTTCGGGTCCAGCGGGCCTGGCGTGAGCAGCACGATGCGGCTGCGCTCGCCGGCCGGGCTGGCGCGCTGCAGCCCGGCGAGCCAGGCGCGAAAGCTACCGGCCAGGCGCTGCACGCGCAGCCCGCTGAAGGCGGCGTCGAGCTGGGGCCGCGCGATCAGCCGGTTTTCCAGCAAGTAGCCCAGGCCGATGGGTGCTTGAAGGCGCTGCGCGAGCACGCAAAAACCGCCCTCGGGCGCGCGCGCCACATCAAAGGCCAGCAGGTGCAGCCGGGTGCCGCCCAGCGGCTGCACCTCGTGCATGGCGCGCAGGTAGTGCGGGTGCGCGAACACCAGCGAGTCCGGCAACAGCGCGTCACGCAGCAGTTGCTGTGGGCCGTACAGGTCGGCCAGGGTGGCTTCGAGCATGCGCGCGCGCTGCACCACGCCTTGCTCGATGACGGTCCATTCGTCGGCCTGCACGATCAGCGGCAGCAGCGCCAGCGGCCAGGGCTGGGCGCCTTCACCCGGCGCGGTGTGGATGTTGTAGCTGGCCAGGTCGTCGTGCACGCGCTGCGCCGCCACGCGCTGACGCTGTGCCAGCTCGGCCCAGCCGGCGTCGCCCAGGAGCTGGAAGAAGGCCTGCCAGCGCGCTGCCGGCGTGGCCGCAGCGGGCGGCCCCTCCAGCCACTCGCTGTAGTGCCCGGGCGTGCCGTTCAGGGCGGCCAGCGCGGCCAAGGCCGGGGTGCCTGGGGCGCTTGGGGTGAACGTGCTCAAGCCCTGATCCAGGCCCAAGCCCGAGTCGGCAGTGTCGGCGCGGGCGCTGGCTTCGAAGCTGCTTTGCATGCCGTGATCATGCCTTGTCGCTGTTGCGCCAAGGCCGCAGCGCCGTGCCACCGCGCTGCAAGCCAACCGCTAGGAGCCTGTCGGGCTTTGGGTCGGGCCCGCGCCGAGGTGAGTTGCCGCGCCAAGCTAGGCGCCAGCGAGGCGTGTGGCGGGGCCACACAACGAGCTAGACGTTTCCTCGATGCACTTCGTCTTCGACACGGTGAAACTCGTGCGGGCCAACTTGCCGGCGAACATCCCGTTGCTGGGCTTCG
>JANOXU010000131.1:0-21497 GCA_031418595.1 Burkholderiales bacterium | reverse complement strand
CCCGGGCCACCAGCCCGGGCCGCGCGACGCGCCTACCCCAGCGCCCTGAGCCACTGCGGCGCGGGTGCCATTCATTTCGTCAACACCCTCTTAGCTGCGCAGGCAACATCGCCTGCGGCCTCGCGGGCCACCAGCGCGCCGGTGGTGGTGACTCTGTAGCCGCGGCGTTGGCGCTGCCGGCTGTGCCCGGCCGTGTCAACCACCGCTGAGCGCCAACACGATGGCCACGAAGTCATCTGGTTGCAGGGCATGTTGGAGTTCGCGCACGCCGACGCCGTTAACGAAAATGCGCATGTTCGGCCGCAACTGGTTCTGCTCATTGACCACGCGAAAGCGCAGCCCGGGGTAACGGCGGTCGAGGTCCGCAAACAGCGCATCCAGCGTGTTGCCCACGGCATCGACATGCGCTGCGCGCGTGTACGAATGCAGCGCCCCGGGTATCAGCACCTTCATCAGCCCACCCTCGATTCGCTGGCCCGGTTCATTCGCAGTTTTTGCATGGCAATCTGGCTCACTGGGGTGCCTTCATGCTGCGCATTCAGGGATTCGCCCTTCGGGCGGCCGGGCGGGCTCACTGGGGTGCCTTCATGCTGCGCATTCAGGGATTCGCCCTTCGGGCGGCCGGGCGGGCTCATGCCCTGCACGGCACCCTCAATACTCGGCCACTTCCACCGCGTAAATTTCCGGCAGGTGCCGCGCGATGTTTGACCAGCGCGCACCTTCATCACGCCCGATCCACAGCTCACCGCTGCTGGTGCCCAAGTACAGCGCCACCGTGGCTTGAGTGTCCACGGTCATGGCCTGGCGCTTCAGGGTCCACCAGGCCTGGGCCTCGGGCAGGCCTTGATCCAAACGCTGCCAGCTGCGGCCAGCGTTGCGCGTGACATAGGCCGCGGGCCGGCCCTGCGGGCTGGTGCGTGGCCAGACGGTGGTGCCGTCCATCGGGAAGACCCAGGCTGTGTCGGCGTCGCGCGGGTGCACGACCATCGGGAAGCCGATGTCGCCCACGCGCTTGGGCATCTTGCGGCCAATGCGCTGCCAGGTGTCGCCGCTTGGGTTGCCAGATCGGTCGAGCCGGTAAATGCCGCAGTGGTTCTGCTGGTACAGCCGATCGGGCTGGCTTGGGCACAGCCGCACGCAATGCGGGTCGTGGTAGGTGATGGTGGCCGCATCGAAGCCTTCAACCACCTCCAAGCCACGAATGAGCGGGGCCCAGCTGAGGCCGGCGTCACGCGACTCGTGCACGCCGCCGCCCGACATGGCGAAGCTCAGGTGTGCGGGGTCACGCGGGTCGACGATGATGGAATGCAGCTTCGGCCCGTCGGGCGTGCCGTCTTGTGCCGACCCCATCCATTCGCGGAACTGCACGTCGTCGTTCACGGCCGGCAGCGGCGTCCAACTCACACCGCCGTCTTGCGAACGAAACAACCCCTGCGGCGAGGTGCCGGCATACCAACTGTCGCGCTCGCTGGCATGGCCAGGGGTCAACCAGAAGGTGTGGTCGACCGAGCGGTTGGGCAGGCTGCCGGCCGGGTTGGCGAAGGCCGGCGGCTGCTGCGCTTCTTTCCAGGTTCGGCCGAAATTGGTGGAACGAAAGATCGTCGGGCCCAGGTGACCGGTCTTGGCCGCCGCCAAAAGCGTGCGGCCGTCGCGCGGGTCGCACTGCACATGGCTGATGCTGTGGCCCAGGAAGTGTGGGCCGTCGGCCTGCCAGGCCTTGCGCCGGGCGTCGCTGTGAAAGAACCAGGCGCCCTTGCGGGTGGCCACCAGGAGGGTGATGCGCGCTGGCGACCCCCGTGCGCTGCGCGCGGTGGTCTTCTTGGTTGACTTGGACGCGGTTGATGTTGGGCTCATGAGTGTTCCTTGGCGAAGACGGATGAGTGGAGCGTGGCGCACGACAGCGTCAAAGCCTGACGATCTCCTTGAACGGCGCCGGGGTCAAGAACCCATCGGTGTCGAGGCCGCAAACCCGCTTCAAGTTGAGCGCCACCTGGGCGTTGGACGACAAAACCGGGTGGCAGGCGGTGACGACCCGGCGCAGCAGGTCGTCGCCGGCCGGGTTGCCGAACTTGGCACAGCGCGTGATCCTGCGCTGCTGCGTCAACAGGGCTCACGCCCCCGGCGGCATGCCGCTCATGTGCACCAGTTCCCAAATGTGGCCGTCGAGGTCTTCGAAGCCGTGGCCGTACATGAAGCCGTGATCCTGCGGCGTGCGCGGCGCCTTGCCGCCGGCGGCGATCGCCTTGGCCACGAGCGCATCGACCTCGGCGCGGCTCGCGCAGCCCAAGCAAACGATGACCTCGGTGCTGCGGTGCGCGTCGGCCACCGGCTTGTCGGTGAAGGTCTTGAAGAAGTCGTGCACCAGCAGCATCGCGTACAGGTTTTCGCCGAGCACGAGCGCGGCGCCCTGCTCGTTGCTGAAGTCGGGGTTGAACGAATAGCCCAACGCGGTGTAGAAGGCGCGCGACCTGGCCATGTCGGCGATGGGCAGGTTGACATAGATTTGGCTGTGCATGGTGAGTGCCTTTCGGGGTGTTTAGGCCAGGGCCTCGAAACGAGCCAGGCCGGTTTCGGACTTGATTGCCGCACGGGCCAGCCGCGCCGGGATCAGGGCCGCGACAGTGATCAAGGCAGACCTGTTACGGCATGGTCAGTTCCCTTCATCGACACGACGAACGGCGGGCCGAAGTATCGACAAGCGTTGCGCCTGTCTCGGCAACGCACCTGCCTGTCAGGTGACGCAAGGCACGGTTTCGCGCACCTCCACCGTGGCCCAGGCGGCTGCGGGGCTGGCATCCAATGGGCCAAGCTAAGCCCGCCCCGCGCGTTCGAGTGCATGCCGCGCAGCCGCTTCGATGCTCGGCGCATCCACGCCGAAGAAGCTGCGCAAGGCCGCGCGTGTGTCGCTGCGGCCGAAACCGTCGGTGCCCAGCGTGAGGTAGCGGCGGCCCTCGGGCACGAAAGCGCGAATGCTTTCGGGCACGGCGCGCACGTAGTCGGTGGCGGCAATCACCGGCCCTGCGCACAGCGCCAATTGCTGCGCCACAAACGGCATGCCGGCAGCGCCATCACCTTGCATGGCGCGCTGTTCGCAGGCCTGGCCGTCGCGCGCCAGCTCGCTCCAACTGGTGACGCTGAGCACGTCACAAGAAATGCCCTGTTCAGCCAAATGTTTGGCCGCCTTGATCACCTCGGTGAGGATGGCGCCCGAGCCGAGCAAGGTGACGTGCGGCGCCGCGCCGGCCTGGCTTCCTTCGGCATTGGCCGACGCCGGATAGCTGCCAAATTTATAGCAGCCGCGCATCACGTCACCTTCAACGCCCGCGGGCAAATCGGGCTGGGCGTAGTTCTCGTTCATCAGCGTGACGTAATAGAAAACGTCTCGCTGTTCGACCAGCATGTCGCGCATGCCGTGGTCGATGATCACCGCCATTTCACCCGCAAACGCCGGGTCGTAGGCCTTGCAGTTGGGGACGGTGGCGGCCACCAAGTGGCTGCTGCCGTCTTGGTGTTGCAAGCCTTCGCCGCCCAGCGTGGTGCGGCCCGAGGTGGCGCCTAACAAGAAGCCGCGTGCGCGCTGGTCGGCCGCAGCCCAGATGGCATCGCCCACGCGCTGGAAGCCGAACATCGAGTAGTAGATGTAGAACGGCAGCATCGGCACGCCGTGCACGCTGTAGCTGGTGGCCGCGGCCGTCCAGCTCGCAATGGCGCCGGCTTCGCTGATGCCTTCTTCAAGAATCTGACCATCCAGCGCTTCGCGGTATGACAACACCGAGCCAATGTCTTCGGGCTCATAGCGCTGGCCCACGCTGGAGTAAATGCCGACCTGCTTGAACAGGTTGGCCATGCCGAAGGTGCGCGCCTCGTCGGCCACGATGGGCACGATGTGTGCACCCAGCGCCGGGTCTTTCAGCAGGTTGCCCAGCAGGCGCACGAAGGCCATGGTGGTGGACATCTCCCGGCCCGCCGCGGCCAGCGCGAACTGCGCGTACGACGCCAGGGCCGGCACCGGCAGCACGGGGCAACTCGACTGCCGCTGCGGCAAGTAGCCGCCCAGCGCCGCGCGCCGCGCATGCAGGTAGCGCATTTCGGCGCTGTCATCCGTGGGCTTGAAGAATTCCAGGCCGGTGGCTTGCGCGTCGGTCAGCGGCAGGTTGAAGCGGTTGCGGAATTCGATCAGCGCGCCGTCGTCAAGCTTCTTCTGGCTGTGCGTGGTCATCTTGCCCTGGCCGGCCGCGCCCATGCCATAGCCCTTCTTGGTGTGCGCCAGGATCACCGTGGGTTGGCCGCGGTGGGCGGCCGCGGCGGCATAGGCGGCGTGGATCTTCACCATGTCGTGGCCGCCGCGTTTCAGGCGGTCAATTTGCTCATCCGTCATGCCTTGCGCCAGCCGCTTCAGTTCCTCGTTCTGGCCGAAGAAGGTGTCGCGGTTGAAGCGCCCGTCTTTGGCCGCGAAGGTCTGCATCTGGCCGTCTACGGTGTTGGCGAAGGCGCGGGTCAAGGCGCCGGTGGTGTCGCGCGCGAACAGGCCGTCCCAGTCGCTGCCCCACACCAGCTTGATCACGTTCCAGCCGGCGCCGCGGAACAGTTTTTCCAGCTCGTCGATGATGCGGCCGTTGCCGCGCACCGGGCCATCGAGCCGTTGCAGGTTGCAGTTAACCACCCAGACCAGGTTGTCCAGCTTTTCGCGCGAGGCCAGGGTGAGGGCGCTCATGCTTTCGGGCTCGTCCATTTCGCCGTCGCCGAACACGCCCCACACACGGCGCTGGTCGACGTGTTCACCATTGACCGTGCGGCCGGCGCGGATCAACAAACCGCGGTGGCTGAGGTAGCGCATGAAGCGCGCGTGGTAGATCGAGCTGATCGGCCCCAGGCCCATCGAGCCGGTGGGGAACTGCCAGAACTCTGGCATCAGGTACGGGTGCGGATAGCTCGACAGGCCCGTTGCGCGCACTGAAGGTGCGGTTAACTCTTGGCGGTAGTGCGCCAGGTCGGCTTCACTGAGCCGGCCTTCGAGATAAGCGCGTGCGTACACGCCGGGTGCGCTGTGCGGCTGGAAGAACACCAGGTCGCCGCCTTGGGCTGCATTGCGCGCCTGGAAGAAGTGGTTGAAGCCGACTTCGAACAAATCGGCCGCACTGGCATAGCTGGCAATGTGCCCACCAAGCTCGCCATAGGCCGCGTTGGCGCGCGCCACCATGGCCAGTGCGTTCCAGCGCATCAGCGAGGCCAGCCGCTCTTCAATGGCCAGGTCGCCGGGGAAGGCGGGTTGCCGCTCCACCGCCACCGTGTTGACGTAGGGCGTGACGAGTTCGGGCGACCAGCCCACCTGCGGGCTGCGCGCGATGATGGCCAGTTCATCAAGGATGAAGCGCGCGCGCTGCGGGCCTTGTTCGGCTACCAGCGCGAGCAAGGCCTCGCGCCATTCGGCGGTCTCGGCGGGGTCGCCGTCGGCGTCTTCGGTGCTCAGGAAGCGGGTGATAGGGCCAGGGTTCATGGTGAGCGCTCCAATGCCGCAACTGTAGTCATGGATCGGGTGTAAACAGCGCGATGCAAATTTACAGCTAGACAGCTAGCTGAGCATAAAATAAGTTGATACCGCCACACTGGAGACGCTCGCCATGGCCACCGTAGGCATCTTCGAAGCCAAGAATCGACTGTCAGAACTCGTGGAGCGGGCGGCGCGCGGCGAAGAGATCGTCATCACCCGCCGCGGAGAGCAGGTCGCGCGTTTGATGGCGCCGGCCACGCAAGATGCCCGTGGCCAGGCCCGTACCTTGGCGCAGCGCATTCGGCGCAGTCGGGCGGGCCACGCCCTTGGCGGCAAGGCCACGCTGCGCGATTTGATCGATGAAGGCCGGCGTTGATGGCTCGCCGTGCGCTGGCTGACCCCGCGGCATCTGGCTGGGTCATCGACCCTTCGGTCACCATGCCTTGGTTCTTTCCGGACGAAGCCACGCCGTTCACCGAAGGGCTGCTGGATGCGCTGGGCAAGCAGGCCTTGTGGGCGCCCTCGCTATGGGTGCTGGAGTGTTGCAACGTCTTGCAAAGTGCCCAACGCCGGCGCCGCATTGATGCGAACCGAAGGTTGCAGATTGCTGGCGAGCTTGCCGAGCTGCCCGTGCGCATCGACCATGAGCGTTTGGATCTCGTTACGCTTGACCGACTGGCCGCCACCCATGGCCTCAGCGCCTACGACGCCGCGTACCTTGAACTCGCTCTGCGCCGATCACTCACCTTGGTCAGCCTCGACAGCCGCTTGATCGCCTCTGCCCGATCCCTGGGGCACCCGGTGCTCAGCGCAGGCGTCGACGCATGACGTGCGGCATCACACCGGGCACGGGCCACCCGCCCGACAGTCACGCGGCGGTTTCCCATAGCGCTTGCGAAAAACCCGGTTGAAGTGGCTGAGGTCATTGAGGCCATGCTCCAGGGCGATTGCCGAAACCGACATATGCGCCCAGGCCAGTTCGCGCAGTTAGTGGCGCAACGCTCAAGCCGGCGCTGCCAGATATGCGCCCCGGCGAGTTTTGCTCCACCTCGAACAGCTTGCTGATGTAGCGCGATGACAGGCCGGCGCTGCTGGCCACCACGGCGGGGCGAGCATGGGTTCGCGCAGGTGCTCGTCAACAAAGGCCTTGATGCGCAGAATCGCCGCGGCTCGGTAGAGACCGCCAAGCCCGACCAGGACGCCGCCGCCACCGCCAAACTCGTTCAGGGCGTGTTCAAGGCGGAACTGGACAACATCGGCGCGATCACCGCGCGCTGACCCGCGCTGACCCGCGCTCAGCAAGCCGAGCTGCGTTCGGTCAGGCGCGGGCGCCGCAGCCGTCGATCAAAGCCTCATCCCACGCATGCGCCGTCGGCTGACGGTTCTCGGAACGTTTCAATCCATTGGCGTGCGGTGTTGCCAAGTGTCACGAAGAGCGGCACGGTCTTGCGGCGCGGGCCCACTTGCCGGCGACGCGGGTTTGATGCCAGCGCTGAACGCGCAATGAGTTCCAGGGCCGTGGGTTTGACCCACTGTCTCGGCCGGGGATGCCCGTGATACTGGGCTCGACCGCCGCTTTGGGCGGCTCCTGCTCAAACCGTGTCGCCACATGTGGGCACCTTCGGGCAGGGGTTCGCTTTCCGATCCATCAAACCCCAAGCCGGCCCGACCATGATTCCACGTCACATTGCTCTCACCCTTCTCTGCGGCCTTGTTGCAGCTTGTGGAGGAGGTGGCGGTGGCAGTGGCGACAACTGCGCCGCGAGCACGGCGCCGCCAGCCGGCGGCACCGATACGCGCGACTGGGCCACGGCCGACCTCAGCTGCAAGCTGTCGATGGCTGGCAGTTGGGTGGCGATCGACAACAACAGTTTCCTGATCGGCCCCTTTTGGAATGTGGTCAGCACCGGCGCAGACCAGCTGGAGGGCATCGCGCTGGGCGGCTGGGCCTTTGACGGGCGCGCCGGGTTCAACAACCCGGCGCTGGCGGTGACGCCGGTGCGCGCAGTCATGTTGCAACAGCAGAGCAACGGCCTGCTGACCGAAGCCACGGCAGCGTTGTTCGGCAACGCTGTGACGAATGGCGCCGCGTCGGTCATCGTGGCCGACTTCAACGGCGACGGGCGCGACGACGTGGTGTACCCGGCGCACAACGAAAGCCCGTTCATCGCGATGCCAAGCACAGCGTTCATCTCGCGCGCCAGTGGCGGCTTCGACAAGATCATGTTGCCCGACAGCGTGATGAACCACGATGCGCGTCTGGTCACTTTGGGGGGCAGGCAGAAGATCCTGGCGCGCTCTTTCGGTGGCAGCGGCAACGGCGGCAATGGGCCGGGTTTCAATGTCATCTATTCGTGGAGCGGCAGCAACTTCGCCGTCGACCTGAGCCTTGGCGACCTGGGCGGCATGTCAGTGCTGGCGGGCGCGTTCAGTGGCAACACTGACGACTGGATCATCGTCGGCGACTCCAAGTCCGGGCCAGGCGTGCCCTGGGCGGCGACCAATCCCATGCTGAACTACGCCTACAAGCTTGCCGGCGCAACTGTTGCCACGCCGCCGGTGCGGCTGCCGAAGCCTTACTTCAACGACAAGCCCGAGTACGCCAACTTGGTGAGCCAGTGGGACCCCTATTCCAAGAGCCACACCTCGCGGCTGTGGCGCAGCGATCTGAACCAGGACGGCCTGCCGGACATCCTGGCGGGTCAGGAAGTCTGGAGCGCCACCAAGGGCGGCCAGGCCGCGCTGTTCCAGTTGCTGATCAATCGCGGCGGCATGAACTTCAGCGACGAGACGGATGCCCTCAAACCCGAGATGGCGATCAACGGCGGCCTCGATGCTTCCGTGCGCATCGTTGACGTCGACGGCAGCGGCATCGACACGCTGTTTCTCTCGAACTATCTGCTGGTCAACGATGGCACCGGGCGTCTGTATGCTGCGCTGCACAGGGAGTTCGACGCTATGCGGCAAAAGGTGCTGACCTATGCGCAATCAAAGCTGCCCAGTCCCCAGGTCACAGGCGGCCTGTTCGGCTTCTATCCCTACCGCACGAAAGGCGGGCCGATCAACTACGTGGCCATGGTGTCCACCAGGAACCCGGGCAGCAGCCAAGATGTGGGCTATGTGTTCGTCAACGTGCCGCTGGGCATCAAGCTGAGCACCGATTTCCGGCGCGCCATCACCGTGGCCACGCGCAACGGCAGCAAGAACATCCGCACCTTCGCCGGCAACGACACGATCCATCGGGCGCTGGGCGACCCCGATTGCCGCATCGACGGTGGCCTGGGCATCAACGCCGTGGTCTACCCCGGCAAACGGGCGGACTGGGTACTGGCCCGATCCGGCACGACGATCACGGTCAGGCCCGCTAACGCAGCTGGTGGCACCGACACGCTGACACGAATCCAGCAGGCGAAGTTCAGTGACCAGACGCTTGACCTGAACAGCTTGCCCTGATGCTGCAGCCGCTTGCGCGCATCAGGGCAGACTCGATTCGAGTGTCAGGCGCCGGTAACTGCGCGTCAGGGCGTCGAAAATCGTGACGTCGGTACGGCGGTAGTCGGCACCAGACTGGCCGATGCAGGCGTCCGGGCGGGACCGGTAGAACTGTTCGTAATCACCGAAGAACTGGTAGCTGCTCAAGGTTTCGACATTGCGCTCCTGGAACACCGCACCGATGGCATTCCAGGCCACACCGCCCTCGACGGCATTCAGGATCGGGGCATCGAGATTGCGCAGTGGTGACCACCACCCGCCAATGGCCATGCCCGCGTTGGCGCCATCCGTGGGGTTGAGCACCCGGCCACCAGGGTTGATGACGATGACCGCCGGATCGAACACCACCGGGCCCGACCGGGCAGCGTCCCAGCCCTCGCGCCGGCACACGCCGCCCTTGCCGAAATAGTCTGTTGCGGGGTGCTGGAACACGTCGCGTTCGATCAGGCCCCAGTAGCGGTAGCCTGAGGTCAGTTGCCGCATGGCCTCGCAAGCCGAGTCACCGGCCTGGCACGCTGGCAACTTGACGGGTTGACCGGCATTGCCCGGTAACGTGTCGAAGCAGTCGCCGCTGCACTGGAGGACGCGCTGGACGCGGTGGTTGCAGGACTGCACGTTGAGCAGGTAGTCGCCGCCCACGCCGCCGACGCTGAGCGTGCGACAGTCGCTGCCGGAAGCCAGCCTGACCAGCGCCGTGCGGAAGACTGCGCTCGACACCAACTGGTGGGGCACTTCGATATGTGCCGGCAGGTAGGTGCCGCCGGAGTCGGCATAAGACACTTGCACAGGCTCGCTGCCCTGGTTGCCGAAGAGCGTGCCAACGCAGCTGGCGCGCCCTTGCGCGTCGAGCGTGGCCTGGCACAAGACCGCGCCCCGGTTGTTGAGCGCGGTGATGATGCCAGTGGGTATCGGCATCAGCGCGCTGAGCGGGTCGGGCGAAACGGAGACGCTCAGTGTGAACGGCGCACCGCTGGCCGACGGGTTCGGGCTGGTGCTGGCTGACAGCCGTACCCGGCTGGCGGCGATGGTCAGCGACGTGTTCGCGGCGTCGCGGCGCGCACGGTAGTTGTCGTCGCCTTCGTAGTCGACGCTCAGCGTCGCGCTGGTGGCCGCCGTGTCGAAGCGCTGCTGGCAAGAGGCGGTGGCGTCGGCGGCAAGCGTTCTCGTGCACAACACGGCGCCGGCGCCATTGCGCACGGTCACCAGGCCTGTGGGCAACGGCCACGCGCTCGTGTCCCACGATGCGTCGGGTGCCGCGGCGGCCACGCGAACCTGGAGCGTCGTGTCCGCCCCCACCAGCACCGGCGCCGGAGACACCAGCAGGCTGGCTTGCACCCGCCCCTTGACGATCAAGGTGGCGCGCTGCACACCGCGTGGGTCGAGGGGGTTGAGCGCTTCCACGCGTGTTAGGCCGGGGCGTTTGGCGTCGATGTCCAGACTGTCGGGGTAGGTGTTGGGTGCGCGGCCAATCGGCGCCAGGCTGGCAACTTCGGGCGCGCTCGATGCCCATTGCACCTCGATGCCGTTGTGCCAAATGCGCCGGCCAAGGGTGTCCTTCAAGGCAAAGCGCATGGTTTCGCCGACCGTCATCTCGGCATTCACGGGCTGCAATTGCGCGGCCACCACGCTGACCGCGAGTTCGCCCTTGCCACCAGCGGCCGGGTCGTTGACGGCGAGCATGGCATCGCCGAGATTTGAGCCGGCCATCACTTTGCCGCTGGCGGCATCCACGCTGATGAGGCTGCTCGGGCTGTCAAACACCAGCCCGGCGGGCAGGCCGGTATGTTTGCCGCCAACGTCCAGTGCGCTGACCGTGGGCACCAGCCTGGCGCCGGGCGCCAGCAGCAGCGGCGCAGGCGCGAACTCGAAGGTCTTGGCGCAATTGCTGATGATCCACACGCCGGCATCGAGCGATTGACACACACCGATGCGCTTGCTGTACGTCATGGCAGCGATGGTCCAGGCCACCTTGGCTGCCAGCGAGACCTTGTCGGCGCTGGTGAACGCGGCGTCCAACGACTTCCCGGCTTCGGCCAGAAGTTTGATATGCGCGGCCTGGAACACCGCGCCGTCTTCGCTCATGAGGCCGGCCGCCGAACCGAAACAACTTGCCGCCGTCTTGGTCGCGCTCAGGGCTTGCTTCACTCTCTCCAACAGAGTGTCGCCGACCAACCACTTGAAGACATCGGGCCACGATGCGCTGCGAAACAGTGCAGTCAACTCATCACCCTTGAGCAGGGCGTTGACCACGTTTTCCACGCAACTGGGCGCGGCACCAGCGCCAGCATACAAACCCACCGCATCGGTCAAGATGGCTGTCCAGTTGACCAGTCGCGTGGTGTTGTTCTGTTCGATCAGCAAGTCAATGCCGCGGCCACCATGGCCGGGTAGAACCACCGGGTCGACGTCCAGCCACCCCGTGGCGTTGGTCAGCGCGCGCAGGGTGCTGGCCGCTGGCAATGTCGCCATCTTGGGCGCCAGTGCCTGATCTGTTGCACTGTAGGTTTGCGCGGCCCACTCGATGGGCATCGTGTTGACCACGCGGATGCCGATGTTGCTGCTGTCGCGCAAGTAGACCGAGCCCAATGGCCCAAAGCCGGTGACCAACGTGAACGGCAGGTCGCCGCTCACCCGCGTTGAGGCAATCGCTTGTGGCCGCTCGCGCGTGCTGGCCAATACCCTCTTGGCCACGATCTCGGTGGTCTGAGCCAGCACCGTGCCCAGGGCTTGCAGGACGGGGGGAGCTGTTGAACTCGCCTGGCCGGCGGCCAGCGCCTGGGTCACCCGCTCGGCCATCGTGGCGTAGCCGGCGGTGGCGCGGATGGCTGCATCCAGCCCCGTGGAGTCCATGCCGGAGGGCACGCGCCCATAGGTAAACCGGGCCAGTGCCAGTGCAGTGGAATCAGCCGTCAGTGTGACCGCCGACGAACTGGCTAATGCAGCGAGGACGATCTGCCCTGAAGCATTGGTGGCCACCACGGGCACGCGCGCGTCGCCCGTGCCAGCCGTGACGCTCAGCGCGGTGCCCCAGCGCGCGCTGCCGGCCGGTGTGGCCAGCACCGTGACGCTTGCGGTGCCGGCTGTGGGCACGCCGGCAGCAGCCACGATATTGGGCGGTGAAGTGATGACGGGCGTGGGCTCAGGAGCATTGACGCCGTTGCCGTTGCCGTTGCCGTTGCTATTGACGCTGCTGCTGCTTCCACCACCGCCACCGCAACCCCACAAAAAGAACGGGAGCACCGCGCAAAGTGCGAGTGCCGCCCAGTTCTTGCGCCGCGCGCATCGCTGCTGAACCATAGAGCCCTGAACCAAGGCGCAGGTCTCGACAGGCAATGCCATAAGACCTCTCCTGATCTGCGTGATGATGATGAGAGCAAATGTAGGAGTGCGCGCGCGAACTGTGCGGCGGACTACCCTGGTACACCGCTGGAGTGCGGGGGTCTTGGTTTTGGCAAGGGGTGCATGCCGCGGCATGCACCGGCAAGGGCCTCAGCCGTCGATCAGCGCCTCATCCCACGCATGCACCGTTTGCTGCTGCTCGCCCAACTTCTCGATCCACAGGCGCATGGTGTCGCCGGGCTTCAGGAACAGCGGCGTGGGCTTGCGGCCCAGGCCCACGCCGGGGGGCGTGCCGGTGGTGATCAGGTCGCCCGGGTTGAGCGTCATGTACTGGCTCACGTGGGCCACGATCTGCGCCACGGTGAAGATCATGGTCTTGGTGTTGCCGGTCTGCGCGCGCTGGCCGTTCAGGTCGAGCCACATGCTCAGGTTTTGCACATCGCCCACTTCGTCAGCTGTGACCAGCCAGGGGCCGATGGGGCCGAAGGTGTCGCAGCCCTTGCCCTTGTCCCACTGGCCGCCGCCGGAGAACTGGTACTCGCGTTCCGACACATCGTTCACCACGCAGTACCCGGCCACGTGCTTCAGCGCATCAGCTTCGCTCACATAGCGCGCCTGGGTGCCGATCACCACGCCAAGCTCCAGTTCCCAGTCGCCTTTCTGTGAACCCTTGGGCAGTACCACGGCATGGTTGGCGCCCACGGCGCAATCCACCGTCTTGGTGAAGACGATGGGTTCCTTGGGAATGGGCATGCCCGATTCGGCGGCGTGGTCGGCGTAGTTCAGGCCGATGGCGATGAACTTGCCCATGCCCACCCAGGGCACGGCCAAGGTGCCTTGAGGTACGACCGGCAGGGTGCTCAGGTCGAGCGCGGCCAGGGCGGCCAGGCCGGCGGGTGAGAGGTGGCGTGGGGTGATGTCGCCGATCAAGGCGCTCAGGTCGCGCACCTTTCCCTGGGCGTCGAGGATGGCGGGCTTCTCTTGGCCCTTGGGGCCGTGGCGGAGCAGTTTCATTAAAGTCCTTTGTAACGTTAGTGGTTGTGAGTTAAAGCGACCAGCCACCATCAATGATGCTGGCGGTGCCGGTGGTGAATCTTGATTCGTCGCTGGCCAGGTGCACGGCCAGCGCTGCGACTTCCGTGGCTGTGCCCAGGCGGCCCATGGGCTGGCGCTCGATGAACATGGCTTCCACCTGGGCCACGCTCTTGCCGCTGCTTTTGGCCAGCGCCGCAATGCGCTCGCGTAACGAAGGTGACTCGATGGTGCCCGGGCAAATGGCGTTGCAGCGCACGCCCTTCTTGATGAAGTCGAGCGCCACCGATTTGGTCAGCCCGATGACCGCGGCCTTGGTGGCGCCATAGACGAAGCGGTTGGCCGCGGCCTTCACGCTGCTGGCGCCCGATGCCACGTTGATGATGCTGCCGTTGCCGCGCGCCACCATGCCGGGCACGAACGCCTTGATGGTGCGGAACATGGAACGCACGTTCAGGTTGAAAGCGAATTCCCAATCATCTTCACTGCAATCGAGCACCGTGCCGTGGTGCACGAAGCCGGCGCCGTTGAACAGCACGTCCACGGCTGAGTGGCGCGCAGCGGCGGCGTGGATGGCGGCGGGGTCCAGCACATCCAGCCGCTCCACCGTGCAGCCTGCCAAGCTCTGCAACAGGGCCAGGTTGATGTCGGTGGCGATCACCTTGGCGCCTTCGCGCGCGAAGGCTTCGGCCACGGCGCGGCCGATGCCTTGGCCGGCGGCGGTGACGAGGGCGGTTTTGCCTGCAAGGCGCTGGCTCATGGTGGTTAACCTTTCATGTGACTTGGTGGCGCGCACTGGCGCGGCGTTCGATTTCATCCCAGCGCCAATCGATGCCCAGGCCGGGCGAGTTAGGCGCCAGGGCCTGGCCGTCTTCAATGGCCAGCCGGCTGGCGGCAATGGCGTCGAGCTGAGGAATGTATTCGACCCATTGCGCCGCCGGCACGGCTGCGCACAGCGACACATGCAGCTCCATCAGGAAGTGCGGTGCCACCATCAGGTTGCAGGCTTCGGCCAGGTGCGCCACCTTCAGCCAGGGCGTGATGCCGCCCACGCGCGCCACATCCACTTGAATGATGGCAGCGGCGCGGGCGCGAATCACATCTGCAAACTGGCCCGGTGAATAGAGCGATTCGCCCACCGCGATCGGCACGGCGCTGGCCGCGGCGAGCGTCACATGACCGGCCAGGTCATCAGCCGGCAGCGGCTCTTCGAACCAGGCAATGCCCAGCTCGGCATAGCGCGGCGCGCGCCTTAACGCTTCACTCAAGCTGAAGCACTGGTTGGCATCGACCATCAGCTCAAAGCCATCGCCCACGGCTTCCCGCACGGCGCGCAGGCGGGCCACATCTTCGCTGACATGCGGCTTGCCCACCTTGAGCTTGGCGCCTTTGAAACCGGCCGCCTGCGCGGCCAGGGTTTCGCTGACCAAGGTTTGCACCGGCAAATGCAGCCAGCCGCCTTCGGTGGTGTAGACCGGGATGCGCTGCTTGGCACCCCCCGCGGCCAGCCACAGGGGCTGCTCATCGCGCCGGCAGCGCCAGTCCCACAGCGCGGTGTCGATGGCCGCCAGCGCCAGGCTGGTGATGGCGCCCACCGTGGTGGCGTGGGTGGCAAACATCAAGTCGCGCCAGATGCTTTCGATCTGCGCCGGGTTGCGGCCGATGAGCCGCGGCGCCAGGTGGTCGCGCAGCAACGCGGTGACGGAAGAACCCCCGGTGCCGATGGTGTAGCTGTAGCCGGTGCCCGTTAAGCCGTCGCTGCACTGGATGCGAACGAAAGGCGTTTCTTGCGTGACGAAGCTCTGGATGGCGTCGCTGCGCGGCACGGGCGGCGGCAGGTCAACTTGAAGCACCTCGACTGAAACGATTCGCGTCACTGCGTGCTGCTTGTCAAAAGCCCATGGTCTTGGGCAGCCACAGCGAAATAGCGGGAACGTAGGTGAGCACCACCAAACTCACCAGCAGTGGCACCAGCCACGGCAGGATGGCCATGGTGGTGCGTTCAACGGAAAGCTTGGCCACCCGCGCCAGCACGAACAGCACCATGCCCATGGGCGGGTGCAGCAGGCCGATCATCAAATTCAGCACCATCACCAGGCCGAAGTGCACCGGGTCCACACCCAGCTTGTGGCAGATCGGCAGCAAGATGGGTACCAGTATGGTGATGGCCGCGGTGGGCTCCAGGAAGCAGCCCACGAACAGCATCAGCAAGTTGGCCATGAGCAAAAAGACCCACGGGTCTTTGGTCACGGCCAGCACCCAGGCGGCGATTTGCGCGGTGACACCCGTGGCGGTGAGCATCCAGCCAAAGATGGAGGCCGCGGCCACGATGAACATCACCGTGGCGGTGGTTTCCACGGTATCGAGGCTGACCTTGACGAACTGCTTCACCGTCATGGTGCGGTACCACACCAGGCCCAGGAACAAGGCCCAGGCACTGGCCGCAATGGCGCCTTCAGTGGGCGTGAACAGACCCGTTGTCATGCCGCCGATGAGCAACACCGGCGTCATGATGGGCAGCACCGCCTGGAAGCGGAAGATGCGGTCGAGCACGAAGATGGAGATGATGGCGCCGAACACCACCGCCTGCGCATTCAGCCCCAGCTTGTTCACCAGCGCCCAGGTCAGCAGCGGCCAGGCGATCACCAGGCCGAGTTCGATCATGGCGCGGCCAAAGCGGCTGGCGCTGAACTTCACGTCGCCGCCCCAGCCGTTCTTGTGCGCGAAGTAGGCCACGGTGACCATCATCAACAGCGCCATCAACACGCCCGGCAGGATGCCGGCCAGGAACAGTGCCCCAACTGAAACGTTAGCCATCATGGCGTAGATGACGAAGGGCAGGCTGGGCGGGATGATGGGCCCCAGCGTGGCCGATGCGGCGGTGACGCCCACGGCGAATTCGAGGTCGTAGCCATGATCCTTCATGGCCTTGATTTCCACCGTGCCCAGGCCGGCGGCGTCAGCAATCGCGGTGCCGCTCATGCCGGCGAAGATGACTGAGCCGACCACGTTCACATGCCCCAGACCGCCCTTCAACCAGCCAACGAGTGCCAGCGCGAAGTTGTAGATGCGGTTGGTGACGCCGGCGTTGTTCATCAGGTTGCCGGCGAGGATGAAGAAGGGCACCGCCAGCAGCGGAAAACTGTCGATGCCGCCGATCATGCGGTGGATGACGGTCAGCCCCGGCTGGTTGCCGCTGGCCAGGATGTAGATCAGCGAGGCACCCGCCATCGCAATGGCCACCGGCACGCCGCCGGTCATGAGAATCAGGAAGATGATTTTCAGCATGTGCTTGTTCTATCGCTCGTCCATCGTCGATTCGGGCCGTTCGAGCACGCTGTAGCCGCGCTGCCAATGCACCTTGGCCACCCACAGCGAACGCAGCGCCATGGCGACAAAGCCAAACAGCACCACGGCGTAAACAATGTTCATGGGCAGGTCGACGATGGTCATCTGGTAGTTGCCCATTTTTTGCATCATCTGCACGGTGAAGAAGCTCATCGAGAAGAAGAACGCAATGCGGATGACATCAACCGCGATGGCCAGCACGCGCGACACGCCTTTGCCCAGGTATCGATACAGCAAATCAACCTGGATGTGGTTGTTCTTGGCCACACCGATGGATGCGCCCACGAAGACCACGCCGATCAACAGGTAGCGCGCAATTTCCTCGGTCCACGAGGCCGAGTTGTTGAGCGCATAGCGGGTGAAGAACTGCGTGAACACGACGCCGGCCAAGGCCCAGAACAGGGCCACGGCGACCCAGGCCTCAATGGGCGTGTGCGACAAGTCCACGGCCTCATCGGTGGCGTGGAACTCGCCGTCATCGCCCATCACCTTCGGGCCGGCATCGATGTCCATGATGCGGCGGCCTACTTGATGGAAACGATGCGGTCGTAGTCTTTCCTGTCGAAGCCCATGCTTTCCACCGTCTTGGCCTTCAACACAGCATCCACAAAGCTCTGGCGGTTGACGGCGTGGATCGTGATGCCCTTCTTCTTGAACTCGTCTACCAGCTCGGATTCGCGTTTCTTGATCTGCGCGCTGGCGCGCGCGGCCGCTTCGAGTGCAACGTCTGAGAAGATTTTCTTCTCGGCATCGGTCAATTTGTTCCAGATGTGCGGCGCCACTTGCGTGGTCAGGCCATCGACGATGTGGCTGGTCATCATGATGTGCTTCTGCACTTCATAGAACTTCTTCGCCTCGATGGTGGTGAGCGGGTTTTCCTGCGCATCGACCGTGCCGTTTTGCAGTGCCAGGTAAACCTCGGCAAAGGCAATCGGCGTGGGGTTGGCGCCGCAGGCCTCCGGCGTGGCGCGGTAGCTGGGCACATCGGGCACGCGGATCTTCAGGCCCTTCATGCCGGCACAGTCGGTGAAGGCGGTCTTGCTGGTGGTCTGGCGCGCGCCGTAGTAGGTATAGGCCAGGATCTGGATGCCGGTTTTCTCGCGAAAACCGTCGATCATTTCCTTGAACACCGGGCTCTTGCTGTAGGCCAGCAGATGGTCACCATCGCGGAAGATGAACGGGTAGTACGCAATGCCCAGGCGCGGATAGCTGCGCGCGGCGAAGCTGGGGCCGCTGATGATCATGTCCACCGTGCCGAGCTGCATACCCTGGTTGATGTCGGTCTCCTTGCCCAGCGAGCTGGCGGGGAAGACCTGGATCTCGAACTTGCCTGCGGTGCGCTTCTTGATCTCTTCAGCGGCCCACACGCTTTCGGTGTGGTACGGCTCGCTGGTCTCGTAGACATGGGCCCACTTCAGCTTGGTCTGGGCCCATGCGGGGGCGGCCAGCAAGGTGGCGGCGGCGAGTGCAAACAGGGTTTTGAGGGTGTGGCGTTTCATGGCGTGACTCCGGTGGTGAAGAGGTTGGTTTCGAACTCAGCCTGCGCGCTGCTGCGCGGGCACTAACGCTTGAACTCAGCCACGCCCCACAAAGGGCATTTTGGTGGCCATGACGGTGGTGAACAAAATGTTGGCGGAAAGCGGCAAGCGCGCCATTGTCATGAAGGTGTCGACCACGGCTTGCAGATCCATGCGCGGCTCGGGCCGCACGCTGCCGTCGGCCTGCGGCACGCCGTTCACCATGCGCGCGGTCATCTCGCTGGCGGCGTTGCCAATGTCGATTTGGCCCACCGCAATGTCAAACGGCCGGCCGTCGAGCGCGGCCGTTTTGGTCAGGCCTGTGACCGCATGCTTGGTGGCGGTGTAGGCGATCGAGCCTGGCCGCGGCGCGTGCGCCGAAATGCTGCCGTTGTTGATGATGCGCCCGCCCTGCGGCGTTTGTTCACGCATCAGCTTGAAGGCTTGCGACAGGCAATAGAACACGCCGTTCAAATTCACGTCAACGATGCGGCGCCAGTCTTCGCCACTCACCAGGTCAGGTGTGGTGGAGCCCAGGCCGCCACCGGCGTTGTTGAACAGCAGGTCGAGCCGGCCGTGGCGCTGATGCAGGGTGTTGAAGGCGGCGGTGACTTGATCTTCGTGGCCCACGTCGCAAGGCAAGGGCAGGGCGTTCGCGCCATGCGCGCCGGCTGCGGTGACGGTGGCTTGAAGTGCATCGGCGCGGCGGCCCAACAGACCCACTTGCCAGCCTTCGCGCAGCAGGGCCAGGGCACAGGCCTGGCCGATGCCGCTGCCGGCGCCAGTAACGAGGGCGATCTTGGATGTGGTCATGTCAATGGTTGTCTTTGGGTACCGCGCTGCCACGCTGGCCACGCAAGAAATCAAGGTCACAGCCTTCGTCGGCCTGCAACACATGGTCGATGTAGAGCTTCCAGTAGCCGCTGGCCATGGCCGGTGGCGCCGGCTGCCAGGCCGCGAGCCGGCGCGCCAGTTCGGCGTCGTCAACATGCAGGTGCAGCTTGCGCCCGGCCACGTCAAGCGTGATCAGGTCGCCGTTTTGCACCACGGCCAGCGGCCCGCCGGCCGCGGCTTCTGGCGCCGTATGCAGCACCACGGTGCCGTAGGCGGTGCCGCTCATGCGCGCATCGCTGATGCGCACCATGTCGGTGATGCCCTTGCGCAGCACTTTGGGCGGCAGCGGCATGTTGCCCACCTCGGCCATGCCGGGGTAGCCCTTGGGGCCGCAGTTCTTCAGCACCAGGATGCAGGTTTCATCCACATCCAACGCTTCATCGTCAATGCGGGCATGAAAGTCATCTGAATCGTTGAACACCACGGCCCGACCGGTGTGCTGCATCAAGGCCGGGGTGGCCGCGCTGGGCTTGATGACGGCCCCGCGTGGCGCCAGGTTGCCGCGCAGCACGGCGATGCCCGCATTCGCCTTGAACGGCGCCTCAAACGGCTTGATGACATCGGCGTTGAAGGTTTGCGCGTCGGCAATGTTCTGGCCCATGGTGCGGCCGGTCACCGTGAGCACGTCTTTGTGCAGCAGGTGTTCAATTTGCTTCAGCACCGCGGGCAGGCCACCGGCATAGCAAAAGTCTTCCATCAGGTACTGGCCGCTGGGTTGCAAATTCACCAGGCAGGGCAGGGTGCTGGCCAGTTTGTCGAAATCATCAATGGTGAGCGGCACGCCCACGCGCCCGGCAATGGCGATGAGGTGGATGACGGCATTCGTGCTGCCGCCGATGGCCGCCAGTGTGCGAATGGCGTTTTCAAACGCCTCGCGCGTGAGGATGTGAGACAAGCGCACATCGTCTTTCACCAGCTGCACGATGCGCCGGCCGGCCTCACGGGCGATGACGTTGCGCCGGCCGTCCACCGCCGGGTAGGCGGCGTTGCCGGGCAGGCCCACGCCTAGCGCTTCCACCATGCTGGCCATGGTGCTGGCCGTGCCCATGGTCATGCAGTGGCCGTGGCTGCGGTGCATGCAGCTTTCAGCCTCGAAGAAATCAGCCAGCTTCATGGTGCCGGCCCGCACCTGTTCGCTCATGCTCCACACGCCGGTGCCCGAACCCAGCTCTTGGCCGCGGAACTTGCCGTTGAGCATGGGCCCGCCGCTCACGCCGATGGTGGGCAAATCCACACTCGCTGCCCCCATCAGCAAACTGGGCGTGGTTTTGTCGCAGCCGAACAGCAGCACCGTGCCATCCACAGGGTTGCCGCGCAGGCTCTCTTCCACATCCATGCTGGCCAGGTTGCGGTACAGCATGGCGGTGGGCCGCAACAGTGTTTCGCCCAGGCTCATGACCGGGAATTCCAGCGGGAAGCCACCCGCTTCGTAGACGCCGATCTTCACCTGCTCGGCCAGCGTGCGGAAGTGGCTGTTGCACGGTGTCAATTCGCTGAAGGTGTTGCAAATGCCGATCACCGGCCGGCCGTCAAACTGGTCGTGCGGGATGCCTTTGCCTTTGACCCAACTGCGGTAGGCAAACCCGTCGCGGTCTTGGCGGCCGAACCATTGTTGGCTGCGCAGGTCTTGTGGTTTTTTTCTGGGGGGCGTCATGGCTTGACTCTGCTTGCTGGCTTTCACGGTGCTGGGCACCGGTCGGCTGCAGATATTATGGTATGACGATTGAACCCACAGCCGTAGAACCCCTAGGAGTGCTCCCCGTGAATCCAACCGAAGTCCTGACCATGTCCAAGTTGTCGGCGCTGTATACGTCGCAATTGGCCGCCGGTTTCCACGTGCACGATCGTTTGCATGACACAGACCCCGCTGCGCTGGCCGCTGCGGCGCCGCAGATCAAGGCCATAGCGGCCAGCGGGGAATCCAAGGTCAGCGCCGCGCTGATCGCGCAGCTGCCAGCGCTGCAAATCATCTCGGTGATGGGTGTGGGTTATGACGGGGTGGACGTGGCGGCGGCCAAGGCCCGTGGTGTGATGGTCACGCACACACCCAACGTATTGAACGACGATGTCGCCGATTTGGCCATCGGCCTGATGTTGAACGCTGCCCGCCAACTTCCCGCTGCTGACAGATTTGTGCGCAGCGGCCAATGGCTGCAGGGCAACATGCCGCTGGCGCGCAAGATGAGTGGCGCCCGCCTGGGTCTGGTGGGCATGGGCCGCATCGGCCAGGCGATTGCGCTGCGTGCGCTGGCCTTTGGCATGAGTGTGGCTTACACCGCGCGCAGCGTGCGCGCAGGCGTGCCGTACAAGTTTGTGGGCAGCGCGCAAGAGCTGGCGGCGCAGAGCGACTTCCTTGTCGTCATCACTCCCGGTGGTGCTGGCAC
>JANOXU010000130.1:0-19502 GCA_031418595.1 Burkholderiales bacterium | reverse complement strand
GTTCACCGTGGCCGCCGCCCACATCGACCACCAGCCGGGCGCCCCGCAAATCAATTACCCGAACCAAGGCTGCAGCAATTGGCGCCGTGAGTTCCACCATCGCGCGGTTGAACAGCGCGGCGGCCTCGGGGTCGTCATCCAGATGGCTGAAGTCGTCGTGCGTGCTGCTGCGCTTGCGGATGCTTTCGCCGCTCCGCACTGATTCATCGAGCCGCGGCCACTGGCTGCTGATGCGGCCGCCGTTCAGGCTAGCCCAGGCGTTGAGTGAATCCGGCCTGTCCGCCCGCAGCAGCGCGCCGGTGGCGGTCAATGCGAACCGGCCGCCGGCAAGTTCCTCGCACAGACCCAGGCTGGTCAAAGCCTGCAGCAGCCGCCGCAGCGAGGGCGGATGGCTCTGGCAGGCCTGCGCGAGCGCAGCGGCGTCGGCCGGTCCCGCTGCCATCGCTTCAGGCAAACCCAGCCGCACGGCCGCGGCAACCGCGTGCGTGGTCCATTGCGCGTTGATCAGGCCCAGCAGCCGATCACGGTCTGCAATCGTGTCCGCATCGGTGGTGGTCTGTGGTGATGAGTCCCCGAGGTGGTTCATGGAGCTTGCCTCACGTTTGGTAAATTACTCGGCTTTCAGTCCGGCCTGACGGATCAGCGCGCCCCATTTGGCGTGTTCGGCGCCGACCAGGGCAAGAACACCGATGGCCAGCGTCTTGAGGCTGCAAAGGGTCTTGATCATGGCGGACCCCTGTCCAACAATCGCTGGGGCAATCCATGCGTGCACTCTAGTTCTGGATCACGCGCGACGCAAGACGCCAGCGGCTCCAGGCACCGCAACTTTTGGTTTAAACCCCTCGGCCATTTCGCCCCGTTTGAGGGTCTTTTTGGCCTCTAGCCCATACACGGCGGGCGTAAGCAGCTATTAATTTAGTAGCGTGTCGCGCGCAGTCACCGTCTGATGACGACGACCAGGTACTCGCTCGGCACGACCATCGCGCCGTCGTCCGCGCGGTTGAAGCGTTGCACGAGCCCGATCAGTTCGGCGGCCAGCGCTTCCTGCTGCTCGGCGCCCAGCGCGGCAAAGGCTTTTTGCAGGGGACCGTAGTAGGTGCGAAAGGTGTCTAGCCAGTGCTGCGGCGTGCGGTAGCGAAACACGAAGTGCTCGCGCTGCGTCTGCAAGCTGGCGCTGCGCTCGCCGAACAGTTCGCGCAGGCGTTCTTCGGTGCCCCACAGCGATGCCGGCTTGACGCCTGCAGGCGGTGGAAGGTGCCGGCCTATGACCTTGAACAACTCGCCGATAAAGCCGGTCGGTGTCCAGTTGGCCAGGCCGATCTTGCCGCCCGGTTTGCAGACGCGCGCCAGTTCATGCGCTGCGCGCTGCTGGTCGGGCGTGAACATCACGCCGAAGGTGGACAGCACGGTGTCGAAGCTGCCGTCTTCAAGCGGCAGCGCTTCGGCGTCGGCCAGGCGGAACTGCACGGCCAGCTCCTCGGCCTGCGCGCGGGCGCGGCCCTTGTCGAGCAAGGCCTGCATGTAGTCGGTTGACGTGACCAGGGCGCCGCGGCGCGCCGCGGCCAGCGAGGCGTTGCCGTTGCCGGCGGCCACATCGAGCACGGCCTGGCCGGCACGGATGTCAGCCGCTTCGGCCAGCGTTTCGCCCACGATCTGCAAGGTGGTGCCAACGGCCGCGTAGTCGCCGCTGGCCCAGGTGGCCTGCTGGCGCTGCCTGATGGCCGTGAAGTCGGGGCCGGGTGATGTGATGGCGGTGTTCATGGTGCAAACCTCTTGGTTGAGTGGCGGCGCGGCGAGATGGCCGCGACGGGGTGATTCTTGAAAGGCGCGGCAATTGACACTGCACCCGGAGTCGGGCAGATTTGCTCGCGCGTCCGGCTTTGCTGACGCGCATCGACGCGGCTTGATCCGGTGTCCGCACGGCGTGATCAAAACTCCACCACCGCCTTTTTCGATGAGCCACGATCCCTTGTCTGATGTGCTGCGCAGCGTGCGCCTGCGCGGCGCGGTGTTTTATTACGTGAGCTTCAATGGCGAATGGGCGGCGCAGACGCCGGCCTCAGCCCAGTTGGCCAGCGCGCTGATGCCCGGCGCCGACCATGTGCTGGCCTACCACCTCATGGCTGAAGGCGAAGGCTGGGCCGCCTGCGAGGGCCAGCCACCCGTGCGCCTGGCGCGCGGCGACATCGTGATGTTTCCGCGCGGCGATGAGCATGTGATTTCCAGCGCCCCCGGCCTGCAGGCGCAGGAGGACCACAGCGACTGGCGCTTCACCACGCGCAATGACCCCAAGCCGATCGCGGTGGCTTATCACCGCGGCGTGCTGCGGCCGGGTTCACCGGGCCCGGCCGCTGACGCCAGCTCGGTGGTGGTGTGCGGCTTCGTGGCCTGCGACACCAAGCCGTTCAACCCCTTGATCAATGCCTTGCCGCACTTGCTGCACCTGCGTGCCGGCGAGCTGGCGCCGTGGACGCTGCAACTGCTCGACCAAGCCGTGGGCGAGTCGCGCGAGCACCGTGCGGGCAGCGCCGCGGTGCTGGAGCGGGCCAGCGAGTTTGTGTTCGTCGACGCCGCACGCCGCTATCTCGATTCGCTGCCGCCAAACGCTGCAGGCTGGCTGGGCGCCTTGCGCGACCGCCATGTCGGGCAGGCGATCGCGCTGCTGCATGAGCGCCCGGCCGAGCCTTGGACGGTTGAAGAGCTGGGCCGGCAGGTTGGCCTGTCGCGCTCGGCCTTGCATGAACGCTTCATTGAACTGACCGGGCAAGCGCCGATGCAATACCTGGCCACCTGGCGCATGCAGCTTGGCGCCAACCTGCTGCGCCAAGGGCGGGCCAAGGTGGCTGCGGTGGCGCAGGAAGTGGGGTACGACTCGGAGGCTGCATTTGCCCGTGCGTTCAAGCGGCTGGTGGGCCAGCCCCCGGCCGCGTGGCGGCGCACGCAGGCCGCATGACGCGGCGTTGCCCGGCACAGCGCTGTGCTTGTCAAAGCCTTGGCGCAGGTCTCAGGTGCGAATTGCGCAAGACGGGCTAAGAACTTGTCCGTAAATAGGAGGACCCTGCGTTGAGACCAAAGGGCGATGGATGCTAGGCCCGGGTTTGCAACGACGCAGACGCGCCCTTTGGCCTCAACCCGAAGGGCCCCGGCGCAGGGCCCGCCTATTTACGGACAAGTTCTAAGGTTTCGCTCGTGGTGCTGGCCGCGCTTTGGCCAGCACCAGCGCGCCAGGCGCAAATTCAGCCAGCAGTTGCGGGTAGGTCTGTTTCGCGCCGGCCAGGAAGTTGTCGACCACGCGCGCCACATGCGCCTTGAAGTCGATCTGGATGCGGGTTTGGTAAACGTGCTGGCGCACCGCCATGTAGAAGAACCCGCCATGCATGTTCCAGACGAACTCGGTCTCTTCTTCTGACACCGGCGCATCGGTGTCGGCCAGGCCGCAGGCGTGGCGCAGTTCGCGGCAGTACACGGGCAGCAGCTCGCGTCGCACGAGCTGGATGTAGCGGCGGTTCAGCGCCGGGTCTGACAGGCCCGCATGCATGTAGATGCGGATCCACTCCGGCCGGTAGGTGGCGGCGGCGTACTGTTCGTAGAAGTCGATCAGCCGTTCGCGCAGCGGTTTGCTGCGGTCGCGCAGCGGCGGTATCCAGGCCGGGTTCCAGCGGCCTTCGAACACCGTCTGGTAGACACGCTCTATCAATGCCTGCTTGCTGGCGAAGTAGCGGTACAGCAGTGGTTGCGTCACACCCAGGCGCTTGGACAGCTCACGGGTCTGGCCGGAAAACCCGGCCTCCGAGAAGTACGCGATGGCGCCTTCGATGATTTGGCGCTCGCGGTCGGCCGACGCTAACCGCAGCCTGAGTGGCATGGGCTGGGCGGCTGACGCAGGCGCCGTGCGTTTCTTTGCGGTGGCCACCCCTGAACGCTATTCGGCCTTGATGTTGTTGTCGGCCACGAGTTTGGCGTACTTGGCGGTCTCAGCGGCCAGGAACGCGCGGAACTCGTCTTGGGTGCTGGCGCGCGCCAACACCCCCAGGCCGGCGAACTTGTCTTTCAAGTCGGGGTCGGCCATGACCTTCACCACGCCAGCGTGATAGGCGTCGACGATGGCCTTGGGCGTGCCGGCGGGCAGGAACACGCCCCACCAGTTTTCAGCCACCAGGCCCTGCACGCCGCTTTCGGCAAAGGTGGGAATGTCTGGGAACAGCGCCGAGCGCGTGCCGCTGGTGATGGCCAGGGCGCGCAAGCGGTTGGTCTTGATGAACTGCACCACCGGTAGCGCGTCAGAAATCATGAAGCCCAGTTGCCCGCTCACCAAGTCGGTGACGGCCTGGCCACCGCCTTTGTAGGGCACGTTGGTCATCTTCACCTGCGCCTGGCGCATCAGCATCTCGGTGGCCAGGTGCGACATGCTGCCAGGCCCGCTGGTGCCAAAGGTGACGTCGCCCGGTTTGGCCCGCGCGGCGGCCACGATGTCAGCCAGCGAGCGGAATGGCGAATTGGCCGCCACCACCAAGATGTTCGGCCCTGTGGCGGTGAGCGCGATGGGAATGAAATCCCGATCCATGTTGTACGGCACCTTGCTGATCAGCGGGTTCACGGCCGCTGGGCCGAGGTTGCCTATGACGAAGGTGTAGCCGTCAGCCGGCTGGCGGGCGGTGAATTCCATGCCGATGGAGCCCGCCGCACCGGGCTTGCTTTCCACCAGCACCTGGTGGCCCCAATGGGCGCTGAGCTTTTCTGCCGTGATGCGGGCCATCAGGTCGGAGCTGCCGCCGGGCGGGTAGGTCACGACCAGCCGCACCGGCTTGGTCGGAAAGGCTTGTGCCTGCGCAGCCCAGGGCGCGGCGCACAGGGCGGCCAACGCCAGCAAGCGCAAAGGGAATGAACGGCGGGGCGAGGCCTGGTGTGACATGGTGGGTTCCTGGTGGGCAGCGTCGCCGCGCGCACGGCGTTTGCAAAGGGCAACTAGTGGCAGTCGGCGGCAGTAGGTGGCAGTAGGCGGCAGTAGGTGGCAGTCGGTGGCAGTAGGTGGCCAAGGTTGACGCAAAGTTGGCCCAGGGTTTGCGGCAAGTTCCCGGGTACACCCGGGCTGAACTTCAGGCTATATGATCGTTTGCTAAATAAGCATCCTCAGTTTCCCTCATGGCCCAGCACCCCACTCCAGCCCCCGCCATGCCGGCCCCGGGCAGTCGCGCCGACAAGGCGCTGGCGCTGAACATGAAGCTGCTGGCCCAGCATGAGCTTGACGGCTACGGCGGCCTGGGCGAAGGCATGGCCTTGCAGCTCACGCGCGATGGCCGCCGCATCCTGTGGCTGGCGCACGAGTCGGCACCGAAGAACTTCTCGGGTGTGGATGTCACCGACCCACGCAAGCCCCGGCTCATCGTGCAGACGCAGTTGCCGCACATGAAGCTGCGCTCCAATTCGCTCGACGTGGTGGGCGACACGCTGGCCGTGGCCTACCAGGCCAGCGCGGTGGGCATCAAGCCTGCGGGCATGGATATGTTTGACGTCAGCGTGCCCGAGCAGCCCCGCCTCATTTCGCACTTCGACTGCTCGGGCCCCTATTCACGCGGCGTGCATGCGGTGTGGTTTGTCGATGGCCGCTATGTGCACATGTCAGGCGGCGCCGGCGACTTCCAGCCGCGCAACCCGCTGGACGACCAGTGCTACCGCATCATCGATGTGGCCAACCCATCCAAGCCCGTGGAAGTGGGCCGCTGGTGGGTCCCCGGCACGCGCGAAGGTGACGCCGCGCCGCCGCCGCAACGCCTGAAAGCGCCCTTCGACATGGGCTTTCGCGCGCACAACACCAACGTCTTCCCCGAGCGGCCCGACCGCGCCTACGTGGGTTACATCGACGGCGGCGCCTTCGTGCTGGACATCTCCAACCTGAGCGACATCAAGGTGGTGTCGAAGTGGAACCCCTCGCCGCCCTTCAACGGCTTCACGCACACGGTGCTGCCGCTGTTTGAACGCGGGCTGTGGGTGGTGAGCGACGAATGCGTGCTCGACAACGGCGCCGACTGGCCCAAACTGGTGTGGATGATCGACGCGCGCAATGAAGCCAACCCGGTGCCCATCAGCACCTTCCCGGCGCCACCTGTCGAAGCCTTCGCCAAACGCGGCGGGCGTTTCGGTGCGCACAACCTGCACGAAAACCTGCCCGGCCCCAGCTCGTTCAAGTCTGACACCATCATCATCGGCACCTTCTTCAATGCGGGCGTGCGCGTGTACGACACACGCGACCCCTACCGCGTGGAAGAGATCGCCTACTACGTGCCGGCCGCGCCCAAGTTGTCACCCGCCGGCGCGGTGCAGTTGAACGATGTTTACGTGGACGAGCGCCGCATCGTCTACACCGTCGACCGCTTCACCGGCGGGCTGTACATCCTGGAGATGACGATCTGAACCAGCCTGCCGCCCCCACCGAGCGCGACCCGCTCGCCGGGCGTTTGCCGGTCACGCTGCTCACCGGCTTTTTGGGCAGCGGCAAAACCACCTTGCTGGCGCGCCTGGTGCGCCACCCCGCCATGGCCGGGGCGGCGGTGGTCATCAACGAACTGGGCGAGGTGGGCATCGACCACGACCTGGTGACGATGTCGTCAGAGAACATCGCGCTGCTGGCCAACGGCTGCATTTGCTGCTCGGTGCGCACCGATCTGCAAGAGACGTTGCGCGACTTGTTCGCCCGCCGCAAAGTGGGCGAGATCCCCGACTTCGACCGCGTCATCATCGAAACCACGGGCCTGGCCGACCCCGCGCCGGTGGTGCAGACCTTGGCCAGTGACACGCTGATCGGCGCGCAATTCAGGTTGGACGGACTGGTCACGCTGGTGGACGCCGTCAACGCCGCTACGCAGTTGGCTAACCATGCCGAACCGGCGCGGCAAATCGCCTTGGCCGACCGCGTGCTCATCACCAAGAGCGACCTGGCCACGCCCGAGCAGGTGCAGGCTGTGCGCGACGCGGTACATGACATCAACCCGCGTGCCGGCGTGCGCCTGGTGCTGCACGGCGAGATCGACCCGGCCGAGTTGGTGGGGCTGGGCCTGGCCAGCGCGCGCGCCAGCGCCGCCACACTGAGCTTTCTGGGTGAACCGCTGCAACGCGAAGGCACGGCTGGCGATGGCGATGAAGGCCGGCCCCTTTCACGACACCCCGTTCAGCGCTCGGCGCTGCATGACGCCGGCATCCGCACCCAGGTGTTGCGCTTCGATCAACCCTTCACCTGGGCCGCGTTTTCAGCGGCACTGGAACTGCTGAGCACCCTGCGCGGGCCTGACTTGCTGCGCGTGAAAGGCATCGTCAATGTCGAAGGCCAACCCGTGGTGGTGCAAGGTGTGCAGCACATCTTTCACCCGCCGGTGACGTTGGACTGCTGGCCCAGCGCTGACACCGGCACGCGGCTGGTGTTCATCACGCGGCGCATTGAGGCTGAAGTGATTCGCAACTTGCTCCAGGCAGTAGCGGCGGCGACGGTGAACCGCCCGGCTTGAGGCCGGGCATCGTTTGGCTGTTCAACCAACGTGGCATGCACTGTCTTCGAAAACCGCCAATCGCCAACGGCGGTCATCGTCTTCACGATAAGACGGCTCGCGGTTGTCGCCACGCAACGTTGTGTGATGAAAAGCGCCGGGATACTCGGTGCGCTGCAGGCGAGAAATGAGCGATGAATAGCTGGGAAGGGTGCGCAGGGAAAGACCTTGCGCCGCAGCGCTGTGACAGTGAGGTCAGGGTAAGTCATGAGATTTTTTTCTCAGTCTTTAGTAAAATAGAAGGAGATTGTCTTGTTGCTTGATGAATTTAATGTGATTCATTATTATTTCAACTGGGCAATCTGGAAGTTGCCTTTTTAAAGTGGTGCTTCCATCTCCGGAAAACCGGTCGTGGCTCAGTTTCCCCAAACTCAATATGGAGACACAATGAAAATGATCAGTACTTTAAAAGCTGCTTTGATTGCTGCAGGTCTGGCGGCGTCTGGCAGCGTGCTCGCAGCAGCGCCTGGCCTTTCAACTGAAGTTGCTGTTGCAAAGCTTGAGCTGCCGTGGGATATGGCATTTCTGAAAGATGGAACCATGTTCTTCACTGAAAAGTGCAAGGGCTTGTCTGTCCGGCTGCCTTCAGGTGTCATCAACAAGTTGCACGGTATCGGCGGCACCACTGGCTATTCCTCCGCCAGTGCCGACCTGTTCTGCGACGGCCAAGCCGGCATGATGGGTGTTGCGGTCGATCCTAATTTCGACAAAACCCGCCTCATTTACGTGTTCTCAAGCTCGAAACTCAATGACAAGTTGAGCAACCGCGTCATGCGCTTGAAGGTTGACGCCGCACTGACAGGCGTGTCCGAGCGCACCGACATCATTCCCGACATTGGCTACAAGCCGGTGGCCACCAAGCATCCGTTTGGCGGGCCTGGCGCACACAACGGCGGCCGCGTTCGCTTTAACCCAGGCGATGGATTCCTCTATGTGACCACGGGCGACAATCACAAGGGCAGCGGCCCAATGGGTCCCACTTACATTGGCGGAAAAGTGCTGCGTGTTGACGGCGACGGCAAAGCCGCGGCAGATAACAAACCCCCTGCAGGTTTCGATCCTCGCGTGTACACCTATGGTCACCGCAATCCACAAGGAATCGCTTTCCGGCCTGGGGACAACCGGCCTTTCACAGCGGAAAACGGCCCTTGGCATTCCGATGAAGTGACTGCGCTGGTCAATGGCGGAAATGCGGGCTGGGATCCACGGCCAAACATGGCTGGCCGCAAAGACTGCCCCGACGACTACTGCGGTTATTCGCCCAATCAAATGGGTGCCATGGACCCGAAGAAGCGCGCAGCCTTCATGCCCATGACCGACCTCAAGACCTACCCCAAGGCCATGAAGCCGGCGTGGAACAACAACGGCCTCTCGCAGGGCATGTTCTGCGCCACCTTCCTGTCGGGCCCACAGTGGAAGGATTGGAATGGCCAAATGGTGGTTGGTTACACCGGAATTGGCATCCATGGCACGCCTGTTGGAAACCGCTTGGATGTGCTGAAGATCAGCGCCGATGGCAACTCCTCCACCCGGGCCGAGGTATCTTGGCCCACGGCAACCGGTCGCTTCCGCTCGGCGGTTCAAGGCCCGGATGGCAATCTTTATGTTGCGCTTGAAGATCAAGGCAACATCATCCGTGTAACACCAAAGTAATCTTCAATCGCAAAAAAACGCCGCCCATCGGGGCGGCGCTTTTCTGGTCACTTCAATAATTGTTAAGGAAGTTAATGCGAAGATTCGTCAACTCATTGGTCTTTATTTGCTTGATGGTCTCGATGGGGTTTGCTTACGCTGATTACGATTTACTCGTTAAAAAGAATTGCCTTGCTTGTCACAGTATTGACAAGAGGAAATATGGACCCAAGCTGAATGAAGTGGCAGCAAAATATGCCGGTGACAACGCAGCTGTTAAGAAGCTGGCGAAAAAAATCAAAGCCGGTGGAACGGGCGTTTGGGGTGCAGACGTCATGCCACCTCAACCTCAAGTGACCAATGCAGACGCTCTGGCCTTGGCAAAGTATGTGCTTTCGCTGAAAGAGTGAGGCTGGAAGACTCGTACCCATACACGTCGTGCGCCGTGCGCGTTCGACCTGCGGTGCACCAGGCGTGTGGAACAGGTTATGGGGGAGTCAGGCCTCGCGTTGCTCAACTGCAACGCGCGAGAAACACAAGACCTGACCCTGGTTTTCATGACCCTTTTGCCGACGACCTTCTCGTCCGCCCCCCGAGTGGGATGAGCAGCGTGGCACAGCCACACCACTCACTCCCTGAAATGCGCCCTCAGGGCGCCGGGCAGGCCGGTGGCGTCAAGAATGCCAGGCCGGGCACGGAGTTCCATTGCCGCGGTGCCGTCTTGTCGGTGTAGGTGCAGCCGAAGTTGGGGTGGGCCACGGCGGCGGGGTTCAACACGGCGTCACCCGCGGGCTTGACGCCGCCTTCCACCCACTTCACCAAATCCACAAACGTGGTCACCAGCTCGGTGGGCGTGAAGGTGCAATGGCCATAGTCGCGCGTGGCACGTTGCACCAGGTTGTGCGCGTTGCCCTTGGCGGCGGCGCGGCGCGCGTATTCCTGCTGCATGTGGAAGGGCACGAACAAATCGCCCAATGTGTGCAGCGTGAGCATGGGTATGCGCAGGTCGCCGGTGGTGGGTGCAACGTTGGCAATGCCGTTGTTGCGCCGGCCTTGCGGGTCGGCCGTGACGCGCTGCACCGAGTTGTTGAACAGGTTCTCCGCTGCGCTCAGCCCCGGGTTGGTGTCGAACTGATAGGTCACGTCGGAGTTCTGCACCGCCACGCCGGGCGCGCGCGGCAAGGTGCCGTTGCCCACGCCCAGGCCGAACAGGAAGTCGCCGGCCACGCCGTTCCAGAACATCCAGCCTTGCTCGAACATGGGCCGCACGCCGCCGGAGCGCAGTTGAATCATGGACTTCAGGTTTTGCCCGGCGGCATTGAGCACGTAGGGAAACGCCACGCCCAAACCCGCCTTGGTGGCCGGCACGGTGGTGGTGAGGTAGTCGGCGCCATAGGGGTAGAGCTTGTTCTGGCCCGACAAGGTCTGCGCGCCCACGTTGAAGTCGAGGAAATAGTCGAACAGCTCGTAGTCGCCCATCACGCCGCAGATCGGCATGGCGCCGTCATACGAACGCGGCCATTGCTCGGCCACGATGCCGGTGACGTGACCGCCCATCGAGGCGCCGGTGATGTAGGTGCGCCCGGGGTTGCCGACCAGGCCGTTGAACAGTTGTGTCAAGGCATGCGTGTCTTTGGCGCCTTGCGAGGGGTCGTAGGCATTGCGGCTGTAGCTTGATGCGGCCCAGGCGTAGCCCTGGGCGATGAGGAACTGGCGCAGCGGGTGCATGTCCACCGTCAGCTCCAGGCCGGTGCCGCGGTAGCCGTGGGCCCACAGCACCAACTTGCCGTTCCAGTTGTGCGGCACTTCGATCTGATAACCCGCGCCGTTGTGCACGCCCCAAAGTTGCTTGGCCGCCAGGCCGGGCAGCGAGGTGAAGGGCAGCTTGGTTTCGTCAACGTAATAGGCCGGTGGCGGGGCCGCAGCGGCCTGGGCCAGACACAGGGCCGCCGCAGCGGCGAGCAGAAGTTTCTTCATTTCTTGTCCTCGAATGGTTAGCCCCTGCCGGGGCGGGCGGGATGCCACACGCAGCCCACCCCATGGCGGGAGCGCGCGTGATGTTGCTGGCCCCCGCGGCGCGGCCTTATGCGGGTGAACCCAGGTGTTTACCCCGCGACCGGGGGGTTGCATTGCACATCGCCGCTCTGTCGGGTTGCCTGTGGCGCTGTGTGCGCAACCCAGCCAGCACCGGGCGCGTGCTGTACAACAGCGCCTGCCCTTGTTCCCGGAGCCGCCATGCCCCTTTGCACCCGCCGCCAACTCATCACCTGCGCACTGGCTGCCGCCGCGCCGCTGTCTGCCTGGGCGCAAGCGGCTAACTATCCAGATAAGCCCATTCGCTTCATCGTGCCCTATCCACCGGGTGGCGGCACCGATGTCATCGCCCGCATCGTGCAGCAAAGGTTCCAGGCCGCGCTGGGCCAGACGATTGTGATTGAAAACAAGGGCGGCGCCGGTGGCTCGTTGGGCACCGACGTGGCGGCCAAGGCGGCGCCCGATGGCTACACCGTGCTGTTCACGCTCAGCTCGCACACCATCAACCCGGCCATCTTTCCAAAGCTGCCGTTCGACACCGCCAAAGATTTCGAGCCCATCGGCACCGTGGCGTCGTTGCCGCAAATCCTGGTTGCGCACCCGCAGTTCGCGGCCAACAGCGTGGCCGAGATGACGGCGCTGGCCAAGGCCAAGCCGGGCACGGTGTCGTTCGCCTCGGTGGGCAACGGCTCGCCCGGGCATTTGGCGGGCGAGCTGCAGGCCTTGCGCACGGGCGTGCCGCTGACCCACATTCCCTACCGCGGCGGCGGTCCGGCGGTGACGGATGTGATGGGTGGCCAGGTGCCCACACTGTGGGTGAGCATCCCGGCCGCGGCGCAGTTCGTGAAGCTGGGCAAGCTCAAGGCGTTGGCGGTGTCCACCGTCACCCGCAGCGCGGCGTTTGCGAACGTGCCCACCATGCAGGAAGCGGGCGTGCCGGACTTTGAGGTCGACAGTTGGTACGCCATGTTCGTGCCCGCCAAGACCCCGCGCGCGGTGATCGAGCGCCTGAACAAGGCGCTGAACGAAGTGGTGGCAGATGCCGACATCCGCGAAAAATTATTGGCCCAGGGCGCCGAAGGCGTGGGTGGCTCACCTGAAGCGTTAGGCAAGGTGGTCGCCGCCGAGCTGCCGAAGTGGGCCAAGCTGGCCAAAGACGCGAACATCAAAGCAGACTGATGATGACGACGACCCTTGAACCGTCCGCTGACGCCACTGTGGCCCAACTGGTACGGCGTGCCCGCCTGGCGCAGCGCGTGGCCAATGGCTACAGCCAGGCGCGGGTGGATGAACTGGTGGCCGCGGCCGGTTGGGCCATTCTTGAACCCACGCGCAACCAGGCCCTGGCCGAGCTGGCGGTGGCCGACACCGGCATTGGTGACGTGGCCGACAAAGTGCGCAAGAACCAGCGCAAGACGCTGGGCCTGCTGCGCGATTTGCAGAGTGCCAAGTCAGTGGGTGTGATCGCCGAGTGGCCGGAAAAAGGCCTGGTCGAGATCGCCCGTCCGGTGGGCGTGGTGTGTGCCATCACCCCCAGCACCAACCCGGCGGCCACGCCGGCCAACAAGATCATCAACGCGCTCAAGGGCCGCAATGCGGTGATCGTGGCGCCTTCGCCCAAGGGCCACAGCACGGCGGCGCGCTTGCTGGAATTCATTCACACGCAGTTTGATGTGATCGGCGCGCCGCGCGACTTGGTGCAAGTGCTGGGCGCGCCGGTGACCAAGGCCACCACCGCCGAGCTGATGCGCCTGTGCGACCTGGTGGTGGCCACCGGCTCGCAGGCCAATGTGCGCGCCGCTGCCACCTGCGGCACACCGGCCTTTGGCGTGGGCGCAGGCAACGTGGCCGGCATCGTGGACGAGAGCGCAGACATGGCCGCTGCGGCCGAGCGCATCGTGCGCAGCAAGACCTTCGACAACGCCACCAGCTGCTCGTCAGAGAACAGCCTGGTGCTGGTGGGCGCGGCGTATGCGGCCATGCTGGCGGCGTTGCAGCAGCGCGGCGCTGTGCTGCTGAATGGCGGGCAAAAAGCGCAACTGCAACGTTTGATGTGGCCGGATGGCAAGCTCAGCGCCGCGGCCACCGGGCAGAGCGCGGCCGTGGTGGCGCAGCGTGCCGGGCTGGGTGATGTGGCCGCCCGCCAGCCGAACATCTTGCTGGTGGAAGAAAGCGGCTTCGGGCCGAGTCACCCTTACTCCGGCGAGAAGCTCAGCCCGGTGCTGGCGCTGTATGCAGCGAACAGCTTCGAACACGCCATCGCCATCGTCGAACAGATCTACGCTTATCAAGGCGCCGGGCATTCGGTGGGCCTGCACAGTGCGAACCCAGAGCACGCGCTGGCCTTGGCGCTGCGCCTGCCGGTGGCGCGCGTGATCGTCGACCAGGCGCATTGCATCGCCACTGGCGGCAGCTTCGACAACGGCTTGCCGTTTTCGCTGTCCATGGGTTGCGGCACCTGGGGCGGCAACAACTTTTCCGACAACATGACCTACCGGCATTACTTGAACATCACCCGCATTTCGCGGCCGATCCTCGGGCGCGTGCCCAGCCAGGATGAGCTGTTGGGCAGCTACTTCGCCAAGTACGGCAAGTCATGAACTCAGCGCAAACCGTGCGCGCATTGATCGCGCGCCAAGCTGCGGCGCAGCCGCAAGCGGTGTACGCACATGCCACTGAAAGCGGCGCGCAAATCACCTATGGCGAACTGGCTCAGGGCGGCGCTGAAGTGGCCGCGTTGCTGCGAACGCAGGGTGTGGCGCAGGGCGACACCGTGGCCTTGGTCATGCCCAACGGCCTGGCCACGTTGCGGCTGCTGCTGGGTGCGATGCAAAGCGGGCGTTGCGTGTGCCCGGTGAACCTGTTGTCGCAACCGGCGCAGATGCGCTATGTGCTGGAGCACAGCGACTGCAAGCTCGTCTTGACCGCGCCCGAATGGGCCGAGCGCGTGCGCGACCTGGTGGCGCAATTGCCGCGCAACGTGGCCGTGCTGGAAATCGACCCCGATGCGTTGCCCTGGCCGGCGCGGCAGAGCGAAGCCGCCACCCCAGACGAACCCGTACCCGAGCCCGGCGACGTGGCGCTGCTGATGTACACCTCGGGCACCACCGGCCAGCCCAAGGGCGTGATGCTGACCCAGGCCAACCTGGCGGCCAATGCCCTGGCCATTGCGCAGGAACACGCGCTCACCGCGCAAGACCGCGTGCTGGGCGTGCTGCCGCTGTATCACATCAACGCCTTCGCGGTGACCATGCTGGCACCGCTGGCCAGTGGCGGCAGCGTGGCCATGGCGGCGCGCTTTTCGGTGGCGCGCTTCTGGCCCCACGCAGTTGACACTGGCTGCACCTGGATCAACCTGGTGCCCACCATCGCCTCCTTCTTGCTCGAAGCGCCGACGCCGGCGCGCGAGGCCTTGGCCGGCATTCGCTTTTGCCGCAGCGCTTCAGCGCCGTTGCCGCCGCAACACCTGCTCGCGTTCGAGCAACGCTTCGGCATTGGCGTGATTGAAACCATGGGCTTGACTGAAACCGTGGCGCCGGCGTTTTCCAACCCGCTGCAAGCCGAGTTGCGCAAGCTCGGTTCGGTGGGCCGCGCATCGGGTGGCCAAGCGCGTGTGATCGACCGCGAACTGAACCCGCTGCCCGACGGCGCCACGGGTGAGGTCGCCATCCGCGGCCCGCATGTCATGCGCGGCTACTACAAGAACCCACAGGCCACGACTGACGCCTTCACGCCCGATGGCTGGCTGCGCACCGGCGACCTGGGCCACCGCGACGGCGATGGCTTTTTCTTCATCACCGGGCGCATCAAAGAACTCATCATCAAGGGCGGCGAAAACATCGCGCCGCGCGAAGTCGACGAAGCCTTGCTCATGCACCCGGCCGTGCTCGACGCCGCCGCCGTGGGCATACCTGACCCTCACTACGGCCAGGAGATCATGGCCTGCATCGTGCTGCGTGAAGGGGCCGCGGCCGATGAAGCTGCCATGCGCGCGTTTTGCGAACAGCACCTGGGCCGCTACAAGACGCCCAAGGTGTTTCGCTTCGTGGCCGAGCTGCCGCGCGGGCCTTCGGGCAAGGTGCAACGGATGAAATTACTGGATGGCGGTTGAGAGACTGAGGCCGGCAGCGCGGCCAGGCGCCGTCAAAAAAACGCCATCGTTCGCACCTCGATACTTTCGCGTTTGGGTGCGCCGGGCGGCGTGTTCGGGTCTTCAAACGCGGTGTGGCCCATGAAACGCGCGCGGCCATCGGTTTCGGAATCGAAGGTCTTGAGCAGCAAAGCGTGGTCGGCCTGCATCTGCGGAAAGTACACCCAGCGGTGGCGCGGCGAATGGCGCATCACATAGATTTCGCCGGTGCGCTCGCGGTACTTCAGTTCCATGCGCAGCATGTCGGCGCTGTCGTGCGTGGTGGCGTCGCACATGGCCAGCGGCAGCTCGTCAACACGCCGGTACAGCGGCTTCCACACGTTGTAGAAAGCCATGCGCCGCTGCAGCAGGGCCGGCGCGTCAGCGGGCAAGATGTCATGCACCCGCTGTGGCCCGCTGGCCACCGTGTAGTCGCTGTGCACCAGCATCACGGCGGGCCTGTGCACCGTGGTTTGCACTTTCAGATCAGCCGGTAAGCGTTTGCGAATGGTGTGGTCGAACACCTGCACCCGCGTGGCGCCGGTGTGCTGTTTCACATAGTCCACCACCTGAGCATAGAAGGCGCTCTTCACGGCGGCATCGTCGTCAAACTGATCGAACTGGCCGCTGAAAGGGTGGATCTCGAAGCCTTCGCGGTCGGCCGAAAAGTGCTGCGCCAGCGGCCAGCCGTTTTCAATGCTCACCTCATGCGGGTCGGTGCCGGGCGGGTTGAGTTTGACGGGCTCGTCCGGCTCGTAGAAGTAGTAGTCCGGCGGGATGCCGTTGTCCACGCTGTAGTTCAGCGTGGCCCGCACAGTGCTTGGCGCCATCATCACCCCGCCCCGTTCACTGCGCGCTGGGGCGCTGGGTGATGAAGCCTTCGCCGACCCAGGTTTTGTGCCAGCTCGGCAGCTTCTCAACGCCTTGGGTGAGCCAGCGCGCCAGGTGCGGGTGGTCGCCGAGCGGCAACTGCTGCCAGCCGTGCAAGTGCATGGGCGCGGCCAGGGCGATGTCGGCAATCGTCGGGCCTTTGCCGGCGATCCACTCTTGCTTGGCCAGGCGCGCATTCAAGATGCCGGCCAGCTTGTGAAACTGCACGGCTTGGGCGTCGAGCACCGCCGGGTCGGGTGCGCCGCCGAGCAAGGGCTTGACGCAGTTTTCAACCAGGAACACATAGCAGCTCCCGAACCAGCTTGACGACTCCCACAGCAGCCAACGGTTCACGTCTGCGCGGGTCTTCAGGTCGCGCGGGTAGGCGGCTTCGTTGCCCACCTTGTCGGCCGCGTATTGCAAGATGGCATTCGACTCCCACAGCACCAGGTCGCCATCCACCAGCGCCGGTATCGATGCATTCGGGTTCAGAGAAATGTAAGGCTCGGCCTTTTGCTCGCCTTTGAAGTAATCGACATGGCTCAGCTCGAATGGCGCGCCAATGAAGTCAAGGCCGGCAAGCACCTTGCGGCAATTGACGGTGATCGGGTCGGCATAGATCTTCATGGCGTGTCTCCGGCTTGGGTTGGGTGAGCGGTCGTGTGCCGCGCCGGGCAGTCTACGGATTGACCTGGCTCAGTTCACCTGCTCGAATGCGAACGTGTTGTCCGCGATCTGGAAACAATGTCCATCTCCATCGGCATGCTCGAAGCGTTTGTGAAGGTGGCCGAACGGCTCAGCGTCAGCGCGGCCGCGGCCGATCTGGGGCTGGGCAAGAGCGTGGTCAGCAAGCGCATCGCGCAGCTTGAAGCCTTGGTCAGCGCCACCTTGTTCAGCCGCAGCACGCGCCAGGTGGCGCTCACCCCGGCGGGCGACGCTTACCTGGCCAGCGCGCAACGCATGTTGCAGGAAATGGCCCTGGCGCAGGAGCGCCTGCGCGGCTTGCGCACCGAGCTGAGTGGCCTGGTTCGGCTGACCGCGCCGGTGTCGTGGGGGCGGCGCATGCTGGCCAAGCGGCTGCCCGAATTCCTGCGCCTGCACCCTGGCATTGAAGTCGAATTGCAGCTCGCAGACCAGATGCTGGATCTGGCCCAAGCGCGGGTGGACATTGCTTTGCGCTGGACAACAGCATCGAGCCCGGATCTGTGTTCGCACCCGGTGGCGCGGGTGGCGTGGGTGATCGTGGCCGCGCCCGCTTACCTGTTGGCTGCGGGCGCGCCGCAAGCGCCGCAAGAGCTGGCCGCGCACCCTTGCATGAGCTACTGGCGCGAAAGCTCTGACGACGTCTGGACACTGAGTGGCGCTGCGCAACGCGAACAAGTGCGCGTGCGCAGCCGCTACCACGCCAACAACGCCGAGGCCGTGGCCGACGCCGCGCTGGCCGGCCTGGGCGTGGCCTTGTTACCGCGCTATGTGTGCGACGACGCCTTGGCCAGCGGCCAGCTCGTGACCGTGCTCGACGGCTGGACGCCGTTGACGAAATTCGGCACGCACATCACCGCGCTGGCCACGCCCGAGCGCATGCGCCTGGCGCGCAACCGGGCGTTGGTCGAATTTCTTCGTGGGCAATTCGGGCTGAGCCTGGCCGCCAACGGCGCGGCGTGAATCTGGCCGCTCTGGGCGTGAAGGCTCAGAGGGTTTTCGGCCATGGCGCAATTTTCACGGCGCGGTCATGCTGGTGCAGCAACATCGTTGCCTCACCAAGAACCCAACGCCAGGAGAGAAACACCATGATCTTCAAGCTTCACTCCACGCACGCCGCGTGCATCAGCCTGTTGTGTGCCATGGCCGCCAGCGCGCCCGTGGCCGCGGCCACGCTCAACGGCCAGGCGCCCATCGTCATCGCCCACCGCGGTGCTTCGGGCTACCTGCCTGAGCACACGCTCGAAGCCTATGCCTTGGCCATCACGCAAGGCGCCAACTACATCGAGCCCGATCTGGTGTTGACCAAAGATGGCGTGCTCATCGCCCGCCACGAGCCCATGCTGAGCGGCACCACCAACGTTGCCTCGAAAGCGGAATTCGCCGCGCGCAAGACCACCAAGATGGTCGATGGCCAATCGGTGACCGACTGGTTCGCCAGCGACTTCACGCTGGCCGAAATCAAAACCCTGGGTGCGGTTCAATCACGCGCCGGCCGCCCCACCACCTATGACGGCCTGTACAAGGTGCCCACGCTCGATGAAGTGATCGCCCTGGCCAAGAGCCAGAGCGCTGCGCTGGGCCGCACGGTGGGCATCTACCCCGAGATCAAGCATTCCACCTTCCACGCCGCGCTGCCGTTCGGCGCGAATACGATCGAAGACAAGCTGGTGGCCACGCTGCATGCGGCCTACAGCAACAGTGGCTTGGCGCCGGTGTTCATCCAGTCGTTCGAGACCGCGAACCTGAAGTACCTGAACACCAAGACCAACATCAAGCTGGTGCAATTGGTGGACGCCGAAGATGTCAACGCCGACGGCTCCATTTTCCTGCTCGACCCGTTGCGCCAGCCCTATGACATCCTGGCCGCCGGTGGCGCCACCACCTTCGCCGACTTGCTCACCGCAGCGGGCCTGGCTAATGTGAAACTGTATGCCGATGGCATCGGCCCCTGGAAGCCCTACTTGCTGCGAACCGTGGCCGACGGTGTCGACCGCACCGGCAATGGCGTGCTCAACATCAATGACCGGTTGGTGGTGGGCAGCACCGGCGTGATCGAAGCCGCGCACGCAGCGGGCTTGCTGGTGCACACCTGGACCTTCCGCAACGATGCTTCAGGCTACGGTTTTGCCGACCCGAAGGCCGAAATGGCTTACTACTTCGCGTTAGGCGTTGACGGCTTGTTCACCGACTTCCCCGACACCGGCGTGGCGGCGCTGGCGTCCATTCCCGAACCCGAAACCTATGCCTTGATGGGCATGGGGCTGGCCGCATTGGCGCTGGTGGCGCGGCGGCGCAAGCGGGGGGCTTGAGCCTGGAAACGGCAGTTGACCGCTTAGAGGGTGTTGACGAAATGAATGGCACCCGCGTGAGGCCCCAAAACGGGCCCAATCTAGGCGCAAAGCGCTGCCGGGCTGGCGGCCCGGCGAGCATTTGCAACGACGAGTGGACCCATTTTGGGGCCTCACCCGAAGGGCCGGGCGGCTCAGGGCGCGGGGGGGCGGGGCGCCGCTTGCCGGGGCCACCAGCCGGGGCCGCGCGCCGCGCCACCCCCCGCCCCCTCCCCCACTGCGGCGCGGGTGCCATTCATTTCGTCA
>JANOXU010000129.1:0-5560 GCA_031418595.1 Burkholderiales bacterium | reverse complement strand
CCACCGGGCGCAGCGCCACGTCCCATCCTCGATCACGAGCTTGCGAATGCGTATCGGCTCGCTGCTGGCGCAAAATCTCCCGCGATGCCCATGCTGTCTACGGGTTCGAGAAGGACTTCGTTATTAACACAGTAAGACTAGGAGCCTGTCGGGCTTTGGGTCGGGTCCGCGTTGATCCTGAAATCGGGCTCAGCCTAGGCGCGAAGCACAGCGATACCGGGTGGTATCGCGAGCATTCGCAACGACGGATCAGCCCGATTTCAGGATCAACCCGTAGGGCCGGGGAGATTTTCGGCGCCATTCGTCGTTGCCGGCTCGTTGTGTGGCCCCGCCACACGCCTCACCGGCGCCTAGACTGGCACCGAAACTCTCCCCGGCGCGGGCCCGACCCAAAGCCCGACAGGCTCCTAGACATGTTCGTGTGAAACACACGAATGTCGGTTCAGAAAGAGACCTTTTCCCACCCTGGTTCACGGGGAACCTGCGCACTCGCAGGGTTGCACGCATGACGGTGCTCAAAACAATCGCGCATCAGGTGTTGGCCGCTTTGGCCACACCGCGTGTTTGTCTAGACAAGTGTCCGTCGTGCGTGAACGTTCCTGCTTTCTTCACTGGTTCAAGTTGGCCGCGTCTGCGGTGTTGCCGGCGGTGCTGCTCGCCGCCTGCGGTGGTGGCGCAGGCACTGCCGCCGAGAGCCTGCCGCCCCCGGTGGTGCAGGAGCCACCGCGCGAGAACCTGAAAGCCCTGTTCACCCCCAGCGCGCCGATTCCCACCGACGCCCACGCCAGGGGCATGTGGTCAGAACTGGTCGACTGGCCCTTGATTCCGGTTCATGCCGTGCTCTTGCCCGATGGCCGGCTGCTCAGCTTTGGCAGCGACAGTGCCGGCCAGCAGACCGCCAACTTCATCTACGACGTGTGGGACCCCACGGCAGGCCTGAGTGCTGGCCACCTGACCCTGCCCAACAGCACCGGCAGTGACTTGTTTTGCAGCGCACAGATCCTGTTGCCCGGTGGCGCCACCGTCTTTGTGGCCGGTGGTGACGTGTGGGACGGCGCGGCCACGCGCAACCAGGGTAACAACAACTCCAACTTGTTTGCCGTGGCCAACAACGCGCTGCAGCGCGGCCAGAACATGAACCGCGCGCGCTGGTATTCCAGCGCCATCACCCTGCCCAGTGGCGAGACCTATGTGCAAGGCGGCATCGGTGGCGCAGACCGGCCTGAAGTGCGCTCGGCCACAGGCGAGTTCCGCCTGCTCGATGGTGCCAACACCGAAGCGCTGCACTTTCAGTACCCACGCAATTTCGTGGCGCCTGATGGCCAGGTCTTCGGCTTCGACAGCACCGGCAACATGTACCGCGTCGACCCCAGCGGCAGCGGCAGCCTCACGCGCCTGGGCCAGTTCGCTTCAGAGAATGCCGGCAGCGATGCCAGCGCGGCCATGTTCAGGCCCGGGCACATCCTGCAATTCGGTGGCAACTCGAATGGCGCGCTGGTCATCGACATTCGCCGCGGCACGCCCACCGTCACCCCCACGCAGAGCATGAGCACGCACCGGCGCCTGGGCACCAGCACGATCCTGGCTGACGGCAAGGTGCTGGCCACCGGCGGCAGCCGCTCCTGGAACGAGCCGGATCAACCCAGCTACCACGCTGAAGTGTGGGACCCGCAGCGCGGCCAATGGGCCGTGGGGGCGCAGCAAACCCGGATGCGCCTGTACCACTCCATGGCCGTGCTGATGCCCGACGCCACCGTACTGGTGGGCGGCGGCGGCGCCCCCGGGCCGCAGAACAACAAGAACGCCGAGTTGTACTTCCCGCCCTACTTGTTCACCAGCGCCGGCACGTTGGCGCCACGCCCGGCCCTGACCAGCGCGCCCACGGTCTTGAACATCGGCAAGACCTTCACGCTGCAAGCCGGCAGCGCCAAGCCGGTGGCCAGGGTGGCGTTGGTGAAAACGGCGGCGGTGTCGCATGGCTTCAATGCCGAGCAGCGCTTCATCGAGTTGCCGTTCAGTGCAGATGCCGGCCGGCTCACTGTTCAAGCGCCCGCCAACCCGGCCGACGCACCGCCGGGCTTCTACATGCTGTTCTTGCTCGACAGCGACGGCGTGCCCTCGGTGGCCAAGGTGCTGCGCATGAACCAGGCCACCGAGCCGCGCCCTGCCAGTGCACCCATCTTGAACAAGCTGGCTGACCGCAGCATGCTCACCGGCAGCACGGCGAGCCTGCAACTCCTGGCCAGCGCCGCGCCCGGCAGCAGCCTGCGCTACGCGGCCACCGGCCTGCCCCCGGGGCTGAGGCTGGATGCCGTCAGCGGCTTGATCAGCGGCAGCGCCATCGTTGACGGCACGTTCCATGTGGCGGTATCTGCCAGCGACGCCACCGATGGCGACATGCAAACGTTCATCTGGATCGTTAGCGCCCCCGGCAGCCCACTGCAGATCAGCCTGCCCGCGCCGGTGGCCGCCAGGACGGGCGCTGCCGTGAGCTTCCAGGCCAGCACCAGCAATGGCGTTGACACGCAATACAAGTGGGACTTTGGTGACGGCAGCGCCGAGACGCCGTTCAGCACCGCGGCCAGTGCCAGCCACGTCTACAACCGGGCCGGGGTGTTCCGGGTGAGCGTGACAGCGATCGACGCGCGGCAAGTGCAAACCCGCGTGTCGATGCAGCAAACCGTCTACCTGCCAGCCAGCGCTGACGCGCCCAGCGTTTCCAGCAACCTGTTGTGGCAGACAGGCGCCAATGGGTCACCACGCCTGTGGGTGGTGAACCCGGACAGCAATACCGTCACCGTGCTGGATGCGACTTCGATGGCCAAGCTGGCCGAGTTGCCCACCGGTAGCGCGCCGCGCAGCATCACCCAGGCCAGCAACGGGCTGGTCTGGGTGAGCAACCTGGAGTCCGGCACGCTGAGCATCTACGACCCCTTAACGTTGACGTTAAGCCGCACGCTGGCCTTGCCACGCGGCGCGCAGCCGTACGGCGTGGTGGCCTCCAGGCTGGGCTTTGCCTTGGTGGTGTTGCAGGCCAGCGGCCAGGTGCTGAAGTTCGACACCCAAACCTTCACGCAAACCGGCGGCCTGGATGTGGGGCCGAACCCGCGCCACGTGTCGATAGCGGGAGACGGTGCCACGGCCTACATCTCGCGCTTCATCAGCGCCCCGATGCTTGACGAACACACCGCCGCGCCCGGCGCCGGTGCGGCCGAGGTGCTGCAGGTGAACGCCGTGGCGATGAGCTTGACGCGCAGCATCGCGCTGGCCCACAGCGAGCGGCCCGACGCTGAAAGCCAGGGCCGCGGCCTGCCCAACTACCTGGGCGCGGTGGCGTTGTCGCCCGACGGCAGCCAGGCCTTCGTGCCCAGCAAGCAAGACAACGTGAAGCGCGGTGCGCTGCGCGACGGCCTGGCGTTGAACTTTCAAAACACCGTGCGCGCCATCAGCTCGCGCATTGACCTGGCCAGCGGTGCCGAAGACCCGGCCGCTCGCATCGACCATGACAACGCCGGCCTGGCCAGCGCCGCCGCCTTCGACCCGCGCGGCGTGTGGTTGTTCGTGGCCCTGGAAACCAGCCGTGAAGTGGCGGTGATCGACGCCCACGGCCGGCGCGAAGTGATGCGCCTGAACGTCGGCCGCGCCCCGCAAGGGCTGGCCATTTCAGGCGACGGCAGCACCTTGTTCGTGAGCAACGTCATGGAGCGAAGCGTGAGTGGGTTTGACTTGCGCACGCTGCGTGACACGGGCCAGTTCCATGTGCCGCACTGGGACACGGTGAGCACCGTGGCCACCGAGCTGTTGAGTGCCGAGGTGCTGAAAGGCAAGCAACTGTTCTACGACGCGCGCGACACGCGCCTGGCACGCGACCGCTACCTGAGCTGCGCGGCCTGCCACAACGAGGGCGGGCACGACGGCAGGGTGTGGGACTTGAGCCACGCCGGCGAGGGCTTGCGCAACACCATCAGCTTACGCGGGCGCGGCGTAGGCCATGGCCGCATGCACTGGAGCGGCAATTTCGACGAAGGCCAGGACTTCGAAGGCCAGGTGCGCAGCCTGGCCCAGGGCAACGGGCTGATGAGCGACGTGCACTTCTACGCCGGCACCCGCAGCGCGCCGCTGGGCGATGCCAAGGCCGGGCTGAGTGCCGACCTCGATGCCTTGGCGGCCTACCTGACATCCCTCACCCGCTTTGCCCCCAGCCCAGCGCGTTCGGTTGAGGCCAGCTTCAGCATTCAAGCCGCGGCGGGCCGTGAAGTGTTCGCAGCGCGCTGCTTGAGCTGCCATGCTGGCCAGGCCTTTACTGACAGCAGCACGAACGCACTGCACAACATCGGCACGCTCAAGCCCACATCGGGCCAGCGCCTGGGCGCGGCGCTGACTGGCATCGACACCCCCACCTTGCGTGACGCCTGGGCCACGGCACCCTACCTGCACGACGGCTCGGCCGCCACCTTGGAAGCCGCCGTGCTGGCGCACCGGAACATCACGCTCACGGCGGCCGACCTGGGCGCCGTGGTGACCTATGTGCGGCAGTTGGGTGGCGACGAGATCAGCGCGCCTTTGACGGCAGCCAGGTCGATGACGCCGCAGCGGCGCCAATGACCCGGCCACAGGCACGCATCGACAAACCCAGCACGCGGCCATGAAAAAAGCCCGAAGGCTTTTGACCTTCGGGCCCGCACAACCCGGCGCTGTTTCGCAGCGCCGGCTTGATCTTGCAAGGGTTCAGCCGTGCTTCTTGTCGAAGAACTGCTCGTCCTCGGTGCTGCCCTTCAGCGCGGCGGTTGACGCATCACGCTCGATCGTGGTCGTCACCGCATCGAAGTACCCCGTGCCCACTTCGCGCTGGTGCTTCACCGCGGTGAAGCCGCGTTCGGCCGCGGCGAATTCCTTCTCTTGCAGTTCAACAAACGCGGTCATGTTGTTGCGTGCATAGCCGTAGGCCAGATCGAACATGCTGTGGTTCAGGCTGTGGAAACCGGCCAGGGTGATGAACTGGAACTTGTAGCCCATGGCGCCCAATTCGCGCTGGAACTTGGCGATGGTGGCGTCGTCGAGGTTCTTCTTCCAGTTGAAGCTGGGCGAGCAGTTGTAGGCCAGCAGCTTGCCCGGGAACTTGGCATGAATCGCGTCGGCAAAGGCCTTGGCGAAGGCCAGGTCGGGCTTGCCGGTTTCGCACCAGATCATGTCTGCCACTTCGGCATAGGCCAGGCCGCGGCTGATGGATTGATCCAGGCCGTTGCGCACGCGGTAGAAGCCTTCAACGGTGCGTTCGCCGGTGCAGAACGGCAGGTCGTTGGGGTCGATGTCGCTGGTCACCAAATCGGCCGCTTCGGCGTCGGTGCGGGCCAGCAGCACAGTGGGCGTGCCCATCACGTCGGCCGCCAGGCGCGCCGCGGTGAGCTTGGCCACGGCGTCGCGCGTGGGCACCAGCACCTTGCCGCCCATGTGGCCGCACTTCTTCACCGAAGCGAGTTGGTCTTCGAAGTGCACGCCCGCGGCGCCGGCTTCGATCATGGCCTTCATCAGCTCGAAGGCGTTCAACACGCCGCCGAAG
>JANOXU010000128.1:0-21447 GCA_031418595.1 Burkholderiales bacterium | reverse complement strand
CCCGCCCTTCGGGTTGGGCCTGCAACGGGGCTCATCCGTCGTTGAAAAGCCTCGCTGTGCCCCCCGGCACTGCTGCTTTTTGGGCCTTGGCTGTGCCCCTTTGCAGGCCCAACGCGGGCCCAATCCCAAGCCCGAGAGGCTCCTAGCGCTGTTGCCGAGCATTGAAGACTTGAGCTTCGTTTACGTGGCCGGCTTCTTTCACTTTGCTGGGGCCAGCGCGCTGCTGTACATCACCCTGGCCGGCGGCACGCATGTGCTGCAACCCAAGTTCGACCCGGTGCCGGTGATGCAGGCCATAGCCGAACACAAGGTGAGCAACGCGGTGTTGGTGCCCACCATGATCAACATGCTGGTCAACCACCCGCAGTTCGACCAATACGACCTGAGCAGCCTGCAAACCTGCGTCTACGGCGGCTCGCCCATGCCCGAGGCGCTGATGAAGCTGGCCATGAAGAAGTTGCCTGCGCTGCAGTTCTATCAAGTGTTCGGCATGACCGAGACCGGCGGCTTTGCCACCATGCTGCGCTGGCGCGACCACCTCAACGAAGGGCCGAGAAGCGAACGTTTGAAATCAGCCGGCCAAGCGGCGCTGGGCAATGAGGTGATAGTTGTGCTGCCCGATGGCCGCGACGCCGCGCCGCGTGAGCTGGGCGAAATTTTGGTGCGCAGCGACATGCTGATGAGCGGATACCTCAACAACCCCAGCGCCACCGCGGCGGCGTTGAGAGTGCGCCCCGAGGCGGCTGTGCCGCCGCCCCCCGAGGGGGTTGAGCAAAGTGGCAAAGCCACATTTTCTCAAGGCGTCTGGATGCACACCGGCGACGCCGGTTATCTGGATGAAGACGGCTACCTCTACGTGGCCGACCGGGTGAAAGACATGATCGTCAGCGGCGGCGAGAACGTCTATTCGATCGAGGTGGAGCGCGTGCTGTTCATGCACCCGGCGGTGAGCGAAGCCGCGGTGATCGGCGTGCCCAGCGAACAATGGGGCGAGAGCGTGCACGCCGTGGTGGTGCTCAAGCCCGGGGCGCAGGCCAGCGCGGCCGAACTGACGGCGTTTTGCCGCCAGCACATCGGCGGCTACAAGCTGCCGCGCAGCTATGAATTTCGCACCGAGCCGCTGCCTGTGACGCCGGTAGGCAAGGTGCGCAAGAACGTGTTGCGCGACCCGCATTGGGTGGGGCACGCGCGCAAGATTTGACGCCACGTCGTTGGTTTCGCGCCCGGCTTCACGCCTTGGACAAGTTGTATTTCATGATGCGCCCGTGGCGGCCGGCCTTGTCGCGTTCCAGCGTGTAGCAGTCGCCCTGCGGCCCCGTGTGCGCGGCCAGGATCGGGGCCAAGCGCGCATGGTCTTCGTCATCCAGGCGCAGGTCGAACACGGCCAGCGTCTGGCCCAGGTGATCGGCATAGCGCGCGCCGACGATGGCCGCAGCCACACCCTCACGCTCGAGCACCCAGCGCGTGGCCACCGTGGCAATCGAACTGCCGTGTTTGTCGGCAATGGCACGCAAGGCGCGCAACAAAGTTTGGAACGCGGCCCAGCCGCCAAAGTCGTCGATCACCAGTTTGTATTTGATCAACGAACGATTGGTCAGCTCAGGCCCGGGTTCGGGCTGGCCCAGCCAGGCGTCGGTGATGAAGCCGCCGGCAAGCGTGCCGTAGCACAGCAACAGCAGGCCACGTTCGCGGCACAGCGGCACCAGGGCAAACTCGGGCCGCCTGTCCAGCAGCGAGTACTGCACCTGCATGCTCACCAGCGGCACGCCGGCATCGAGCATGGCCAGCGTGCGTGGTGCATCGAAGTTGGTGCCGCCCAGGTGCGCGATCAGGCCTTCGCGCTGCAAGCTGTGCAGGTGACGCGCGGCTTGCACAAAGCCCGGCACCTCGACGTTCCACCAGTGCAGTTGCACCAGGTCGAGTTGCTCGCGGTGCAGGCGCGTGCGTGAACGATCAATGATGCGGCGCACATAGGCTTCGTCAACGTTGGCCAGATCGTCATCGTCCGGCACGAACTTGGTGTGCACTTGCAAGCGGCGCTGGCCGGCGGCGGCGTGCCGCGCATTGAATTCGCCATACAGCGTTTCAACACCGGTGTAGATGTCGGCGCCATCCACCGTGTCCAGGCCGGCATCGACGAAGAGGCCGATGTCATGCAAGGCGCGCGCCCGATCGACCGCGCCGTGGTCACCGGCCAGTTGCCAGCCGCCGCGCAGCACGCGCGGGATGCGGTAGCCGCTGGCCAGCTCGATGGTTTCAGGCCGCGTCATGCCGACTCCTGCGGTGCCTGTGAGCTGGCACCAGGCAGCGGCACCAGGGTCGTTTGCGCATGGCTGAAACGGCGCTTGCCGGTGCGCGTGATGCGCAAGCGCGTGGGGCAATTGGGGTCGGGGCAGGCCACCTCGGCGTCGCTGGTCATCCAGTCGTTGGCGTGCGTCATGCGCTGCTTGGCCGGCAGCAAGGGCAGCAGCGCGGCCAGCGAATAGATCGAAAAGCCCTGGCCGGACGGCAGGTGCAGCATCTCGCCGCGCAGCTCGAAATGGTCGCCGGGCGTGGCGCCGCACAGCACCCGTTGGCCGGGCGGGCAAATCACTTCGACGCGCAAGTCCCACAGCTCGAAGCTGTCGTCGGCCGCGGCTTCACTGGCAAAGGTGGGTGGTGTCATGTCGCGTCTCCCAGCAACGACCGGGCGTTGATTGGCTGCGCACAAGGGTAACGCGAACAGGCCTGCGTCTGCGGCCTGCACATGAACGCTGTGCGTGGCCGCAGCAACCACGCGCGATGGCGAGGGGCACCGAGGGTCTCGTGGGCGGGGAAGCTTTTCCCCCTAACTTGGCATTGAATATGTCAACACCGCTCGATCAACAGGCGCACAGTCAGCCTCCCGCGGGCGCGGCCCGCGCACTCAGGAGTGGCGCATGTCCTGCGACCTGCAAATTGCCGGAATCAACCTGCCCGCCACGGTGGTGGGCGTGTGCGCCACCAGCGTGACGGTGGAGGTGGTGAACGCCGGCGCCGACCCCGCGCACCTGCCCGTGCCGATGACGGTGTGCCTGGACATCAACGCCCAGCCCGATGGCCCGGCCGCGGCGCACTACACCGTGGTCACACGCGCTGAAGCGCCTGCGATTGCGCCGGGCGCAACACGAAGTTTCATCTTCAAGGATGTGCGCTTTCCGTGCGCGGCAACCGCCCACGTCACCGCCACCGCCGACTGCCAGGCCACGGTGCCGAACAACGCCCGCAGCGCGCCGAGCTTGACCGTCTTCGTGCCCAAGATCGACGCCGTGCCCTGGCTGTTGAGCAGCTTGCGCGTGGGCTTGCGCAGCAGCACCGGCCAGGTCAACTGGGCACCCGCGCAGTTGTGCCCCGGCGCCGAATGCGTGGCCGAGCTGAGCATCCGCAACGCCGGCTGCGCGCCAGCGCCGGCCTCGGTGAGCACGCTGGAGTTGCTTGACGGCGCGGGCCAGAACCTGGCGGCCATGAAGCTGCCCACGGCAGCCATCGCCGCGGGCGCGACGGCGGTGCTTCAGTTCGTGACCACCCTGCCTGTCAATGCCGGTGGCGGACAACTAACGCTGCGTGGTTGCGCCGACAGCACCGGCGTCGTCGTGGGCCAATGCGATCTGACGCAGGCCTGCGCCACCACCACCTTGCCGCTGGCCAGCGCGGGCGCGGCACCCCAGCTCAGCTTCGCGGCGGCCAGACCCATCTTCCCTGGCGAAGCCGTGGCGCTGAACTGGCAAATACAAAACTTCTGCGCTGACATCGGCAAGGCGACGGCACGGGTCTATTACCAAGGCACGCTGCTGTACACCAGCGTGCCCATCACCGTGGGGCTGCAAGCAACCGTGGCGGGCGTGGCCATCGAGTTCACGCCCGTGGCCAGCGTGGCGGCCAGCTTCTACAAGGCGGGCCAATCCAAACTAACGCTTGAAGTCAGCGGCAGCGGCAGCGACCCCGGGCCTTACACGGCCACGGCGGTGGTGACGGTGGTGCTCGAACCGGTATCGGGCAATTGGGTGTTCACCATGCCGGCGCCCGGCGCGGCGGCCTTTCCGTGGAAGGCACCGTATGTGGTGTCGGGGCGCTTGAGCAACCCGGCGCATGCGGCCATGCTGCCATCTTCGGTGGTGCTGGACGAAGTGGCCTCGGTGGGCTCGCCGGTGGCGCGCATTGCCAGCCCGGCCATCGGCAGCGTGGTGCCGGGCGCGTTCGGCACGGCCATCTGGTCGCTGCTGCAAAACTGGTCGTGGTTGGCGCCCGGTGTGTGGACGCCGATCGGCCCGCTCACCGCCGGCTTCACCTACAGCGTCACCTTCGCCATGCAAGACGAGTATGGCAACGCCTACCCGCCCAGCACCTCGGCCAGCACCTTCGTGGCCATCACCGTGGCGGCGTCGAAGATCGCCTTCGCTTCGGTGGCCAAGGTGTTCTTCGCCGTCGGCTCGGTCTTGGTCGTGCTCGGCTTCCTGGCCATTGCCGGCATCGTCACCATCTACGCCTCGGGCGTGTTCTTTGCCGCCGCGGGCGTGGCCTTCACCCTCAGCGCCGGTTTCGGCCTGGCCGCGCTCGACCCGCCGGTGCCCGATTTCGACTACCACCGCATCGTGCCCACCCGGCTGCCCGCCTTGCCCGGCGAGCTGCATGCGAGCAGCCTGGCCGCGCCCTTGCTGCCGCTGTTTGGGCTGCTGGCGCGCATCAACGAATTCACGGCGGTGATGACGGCCACCGAGGCACGCATGATCGGCGCGCGTATCGACCGCGACCACGGCGCCATGAAGCTGCAACACGATGAATTCACGGCCTTGCGTGACGCGCTGATCGCCGCCGCGCAGCAAATTCCCATGGCGGCGCATCAGGCCGGCGACGATGTGCGCGCCCAAGCCGCGCTGCGCCCGCTGAACGATGCCGAGCTGCTGCGCAAACAAACGCAGGCCTGGGCCGAAGCCGGCCTGCCCGCCAAGCTGCACAAGGCCTGGGTGGCCCAGGGCCTGCCCGCGCAGCAGCTCAAGCTGCTTGAACAGGCGCTGCGCACACCCGGCTTTGCACTGCCGCCACTTGACGCCTTGCTGGCTGAGCTGGCGCAGACCAGTGCCCAACTGGCCCAGGCCGTGGCCAGCGAAGCGGCGCAAACCCTGGCCGGGCTGGCCTGGCCCGGCGCAAGCGATGCAGGGGCCAGGTTGCCACCCACAAGGTTCACGCCGCCGTGAACTTTCGATGACGGCGGCGGGAACCTCGCTTTCTACGATGGGCTGCGCAAGCCCGGTGGTCGGGCTTGACTCGCGTCACTCAGGCCCACCGCAAAAGGAACGCGCATGCCCATCACACACACCTCAACCCGCAGCCGGCTCGCCGCCGCGGCCAATGTAGAAAGCGATGTGAAAGTCCAGCGCATTGGGACCGTTGCCGGCGATCTTGACGTACTCGGCACGGCTGCCCAGGCGCTGCAAGGCCTTGGCGATAGAAAAGCTCACTTTGGTCTGGCTGGCGCCGAGGAAGACGATGCCCTTGAACCTGGAAACGGCAGTTGGACGCGCCCGAGTGGGCCGTGATGCGGTGCGCTGGCAAGGCGCGACGACGCTGCGGGCTCATGCCCGCGAGACTGAGCCCGGACACAAGCAGTCCTGAGGACTGTTTGTGCCTGGCGCGGGCCAGGGCCTCCGTGCCCTGGCTGAGTAACGCGGCCAGCGTGCCGCAGCGCGGCTCAATCGGGTGCGTAGCGCGGTCACCCAAGAGGTGACGTTTGTCGTGGTCACAAATGCCAGTGGTCATGCGATGTTGCCTGCGGAGGTAAGCGGTCAATTGCCGTTTCTAGGTTGATGTGTTCCTGCCGCAGCCCGGACAGCAGCTCCGACTGGACGCTCTCGTAGTCGGCCAAGCCGTAGTGCGTGCCTTCCACACAGTCCTGCGCGAGCAGCGCCGCTCGCTGCTGCTCGGCGGTGATCAACAACGCCGGCCCGATCCAACGTGTGAAGGCCGCCGCCAGGATTGATGAGGAACTGGTGATGCTTTCGTGATGCACTGATCGGTTCGCTCCGCTCTACTGCGTGGCATGGCAGTCTTCCATCACCCACCGGCACTCCATGAGGCCGTCTCTGCGCCGGAGCGACGGAGCAGCGAATCGCACAATGCAACACGGCCGCGTGTCAGTGCGATTGTTCCGGCCCGCAACGAGGCCTTGTGCCTCGACGCCGTCATTCGCGGCCTGTTGCAGTTGCGCGCACAAGACCAACAACCGCTGATCAGCGAAGTCGTGGTCGCCGACAACGGCTCGACCGACGCCACCGGCCAGGTGGCGCGCAGCGCCGGCGCTCGGGTGGTCGAGGTTCCACGACCCGGGTATGGCCAAGCTTGCTGGGCCGCAATTCAAGCCAGTCATGGCGACGTGCTGCTCTTCGTCGATGGTGACGGCGCGGCCGACCCGCAGGACGCCCCCGCGCTGCTAGCGGCCCTCGACGACGAGGCTGACCTGGTGATCGGCCTTCGACAGTGCCCGGACGCAGGGGCTATGAGCCCGCCGCAGCGGTTTGGAAACGCGCTGGCCTGCGCACTCATGCGCCGGCTGTGGCGCATGCCGGCCACCGACCTGGGCCCGTATCGCGCCATTCGCCGGACCACCTTCGACGCGCTCGACATGCAGGACCGCAGTTTCGGCTGGACCGTCGAGATGCAGGTGCGCGCCCACAGCCTTGGGCTCCGGGTAGCCCAACTCCCTGTGCAGTGGCATGCGCGCAGCGCCGGCACCTCAAAGATCAGCGGCACGCTGCGGGGTGTGGTCGGCGCCGGCATTGGCATCCTCGGAATGATCACCCGCCTGTGGTGGCGCGAACGAGCGCGACCGCGGCAACCCTTTTCCCGTTTCGTTTTCTCTCACCCCACAGAAGGAGCTGTTCATGGATCGAAGAAGTCTTAAGCGGGCCGCGTCGGCCGCACTGCTGGCGCTGGCGACAGGCGTTGCCCTGGCATCGGGCACCGATGGCGCAGGCTCGGCCGAAACCGGCGACGCCGCCGCCTACAACACCGGCAAGGGCGTCTACGCCGCCAAGCTGGCGTGCAGCGCTTGCCCGATGGCAGGCAAGAGCCTGGACGCCGGTATGGCGCGCGACCTGTTGAGCAACAAGAAGGGTGCGACGCTGAGTGCCGAGGAATCGCGGGCGCTGGAGGTCTACCTCAAGCGCCGCTTCAAGCTCTAACCTGCCCTTGGCGACTGGACCCACCATGAAGAAATCCCCGATTCGAACCTTGCTGGCCGCGGCGCTCGTGGCCCTGCCGTTGGTTGCCCTGGCAGAGGGCAGTTCACCTTGGCTGCCGATCCCTGGCCAGCTTTCGTTGACGCTGAACCAGACCGAACAAAGCGGCAGCAACGCGTACATCGGCGCCACGCAGCTGCCAGTGGCCGCGATCACCGGCGGCGCCGCGTCGAAGTTCAAGCGCTCGACCACCAGCCTTCGTTTAGGCTACGGCCTGGCCGATTCGGTCTCGCTCGACGCGACGGTCGGGTACGGCAAGGTCAAGGCCGGCGCTGCCGACAGCGACAGCGGCCAGTCCGACTCCGTCCTTGGCATCAATTGGCGCGTGCTCGATGAATTCGAGCAGCCCTCGCTGCCCACCTTGACGCTGCGCGGCGCGGCGATCTTCAAGGGCAGCTACGACGGTGCGCGTCTGGCCGCCATCGGCAACGATCAGAACGGCATCGAACTGGCCGCACTGCTGGGCAAGCAGATCACGCCGAACTTTGCGCTGTGGGCCGAGGCCGGTGTGCAAGACCGCTCCGGCAGCGTGCCAAAGGCCACGTTCTACGAGATCGGCGCCCGGTATCGCTTTGCGACGCAGTGGAGCGCCAGCCTGGCCTATGGCGCAAAGAAGTACGGCGGCGATCTGGACATTGGCGGCCCAGGCTTCTCACCAGCCCGCTTCCAGGATGTGCGGGCCGAGCGAGAACTCGTCAAGCTCGGGCTGGGCTATGCCCTTGCCGGCAACCAGGGCCTGGCCTTGAACTACGCCAAAGTTCTGAACGACGGTCGCAACACGGTCAAGGACGACTCAATCGTTGGTCTGTCCTACACCTACGCGTTCTGAAAATCCCGGCATCGGGTGGCGCGGCCCCGGGGTCGCGCTGCTCGGCGTGGCCCAGGCCCTGCTGCTGGTCGCCGGGAGTGGCGCGGCGCCGGGCGCCCAACTGGCGGCCGTGCTGATCGCCGCCGGCCTGGGCGGCGTGGCATTGCTCTGGGTCGCCTGCGAGCGGCGCTTCGAACACATGCCGCTGGCCGCTGTGCTCGGCTTGGCGCTCGTGCTGCGGCTCGTTGCGGCGCAGGCCTCGCCGCTGCTCGAGGACGACCATTACCGCTACCTGTGGGACGGCATGCGCACCGCCACCACGCTTGACCCGTACCGCCTGGCTCCTGCGTCGTTCTTCGGCCGGGACGACCTCACGGCGCAATGGCAAGACATTCTCGGCGGCATCAACAACCCCGACGTTCCGACGATCTATGGGCCGGCGCTGCAATGGCTGTTCGCCCTGGCCTACTGGATCGCGCCCGGGAAGCTGGGCGCCTTGCAGGCCCTGCTGCTGGCGGCAGACATGGCGGTGTTGTGGGTGCTGGTGCGCCATGGCACCAGCAAACGCTGGCTGCTGGCCTATGCACTGCATCCGCTGGTGTTGAAGGAGGCCATCGCAAGCGCGCACCCCGACGGCCTGATGGCCCTGGCGCTCCTGCTGGCCGTAGCGGCCTGGCAGCGCCGTGCGGCCGGCTGGGCAGGTGTGATGCTGGGTTTGGCCGTTGGCACCAAGATTGCCGCACTGGTGGTTCTGCCCTTGCTGCTGATCGCCCCGCCCAGGCCGCAGAACGCCGCGGTTGCAGGAAATGCCGCAACGCGGTGGGCGCTTCGGCTGGGCACGGGCATAGGTGTGACCTTGCTTGGACTCTATGCCCCCTTCATCGCGACGGGCGGCAGCGATGCGTCCGCACTGGCTACATTTGGCAGCCAGTGGCGCTTCAACCCGCTGTTGTATCGCGCAGTTGAAATGCTGGCGCCTGCCGCCGTGGCACGTCCTCTGGCGGCGGCATTGATCATTGCCGGCGTCGCTGCGTTGTGCTGGCGATGGCGGCGCAAGGCCCATTTCGCAGCCGCTTCCGGCAGCGCACCTGCGCTGCCGCCGGCCGATCTGGCCCTGGTGCTGCTGCTGCTGCTTTCCCCAGTCGTCAACCCGTGGTACTGGCTGTGGGCGCTGGCGCTTGCGATCTTCTACAGGCGCAGTTGGGCTGTTGTGGCCGGTGTGATGGCCGCCACCTCCTACCTCAACAGCACCGTCCTGTTCGAGGCCGGCGTTTTGGCGGACGGCAGCGTCGCAGCACCGTACAGCGTGCACTGGACGTTCACCTTGATTCAAATGGTCGCGCTGGTGGGCGCTTTCGCCTGGCATTCGATGGTTTCGAATCAGCACAAACTGTCCACCTCTCGTGAGAGCACGGTGACGAACCCATGAACTCTCGCCGACAGACTGCTTCGGCGTTGGCGTTCTCCAGCGCACATTCAACACAGGAGCGTTCATGAAGAATTCACACTTGCAACGGGCATCAGTGCTCGGTGCGTCCTTGTCTTTGCTTGGCGGAATCCTCTTTGCTGACCCCGTCCTCGCACAATCTCAGCGCGGATCTTTTGCACACAAGCAAGGGCAGAAGTCCGATCGGGACAATCAAACCGACTACCGCGACAACAAGCGCGAGATCATCGACTTCGTCAACCGCGGCGACATCCGTCCGCTTCCGGCCCCGCTCAAGCAGCGCCTGGTCCGCCTCGCCAAGCGTCCTCATACCCATCTGCCGATGACGCTGTTCGCTGAGGCCGAACAACCCAGCCAGCTGTTCCAGTACTACTTGCTCGACACCACCGGCTTTCAACCCAACGTCTTCACCAGCGTGGTGCCGGGCATCAACGACACCGCAATCGCCACGGCGGCCAACGCCGCCAACGGCGGCCTGCCCACTGTCGGCGCAGTTCGTGTGTCGCTTGAACCCAAACCCGGGCTGCCGACCAATCCCGACGATCCAAGGGCATTCATCGACATCTTCACCGACATATCGGGCCTGTTCGTCATCAACAACGAGGCCGGGTGGTACGAAGGCTGGATGATTCAGGACATCCCCGTGCCGGCCAGCGCGCCGGCCAAGGCTGACGGCACATCGCAGTTCGGCAAGATCACGCCGGCCGATGCCGCAGTGCTTGCCGCCATGGGTGACGGCAACAACGTTGCCGGCAGGATCTTCACGGTCGACGGCAAGGCGGCCCGCTTCCCGTCCGCGGGCGACCGCTTCCCGGCCACCGGCAAGAACACCATCGCGCATCCGGTCAGCATGGGCGCCTACAACGCCTTGCAGCAAAGCGACGTGCATTCCTACTGGGAGTTCAATGCCGGCACAAACTGGATCTTTCCGCACTACGAGGTCATCTTCACCGGCGGCGTGCCGGGCACCTATGCCGCGGGGCTGCAGTACAACAACCTGAAGGACCTCCGCACGGTGATTCCGGGCTCGGGCCCACGCGGCGTGAACAACGACAAGATCGCGTACGGCGACAATCCGGACGACCCGCGCGACCCGGACCGCACCTCGGCGACGAACCCCGCCCAGGCCGAAAAGCGGCTGCGCATCGTGCCCAGCGCGGTAGACCTCGAGGTGCTGTACGACGTGTTCCTGCGCTCCAAGTCCTTCCGTCCGGATGTTGCCGACACCGCGGAGAGGTTCTTCCTCGCATATGCCCATCAGGTGGCCAAGGTCGACAAGAACGGCGACGGTGTCATCTCGTTCGCGGAAGCAGATATCAACGGGACGTCGGACGGCCTGCCCAACACCCGGTTGTACCTGCCCCCAAGCGCGTTCAACCGCTTCGCGGTCACGCGTGAACTCAACGACGGCTTGCTGGCGCCGCGCTTTGCGCCGAGCGAGCGCGCCTACGTGCTCGGCGGGCCGCTCACCCGCCTGCAGCATCCCATCGGCGCATCGGTTCCCGTGGACGCCGACCTGCGCTGATGCCCGGAGCGGCCGGCGCAGATGGCAGGCACCGGATCCGCGGTTGTGACGCCGGCCCGTCTTCGGACGGGTCGGCCCCCGCCCGAACTCGAGCTACAACTCGATCCACAGCAAGCCTCGCAGTGCACAGCCAACCCGTCACAGTCGCAGCGTGACTATTGCCGCAGCACGGACAGCCAGCTCGCTTGCGCCGGCGTCAGCGCCGCATCGGGCGTCAGCATGGCCGATTGCAGCGCCGTTCGGATCGCCAGCTCCGGCGTGGGCACGGGCTGCGCCAGCCAATGGTCGAGCAGGCTGCGCGCCGTGGCCAGGCTCTGCCCATACAGCTCGAAGATGCCCGCCACGTTGGCGTGGCGCGCCGGGTCCTCCAGCCAGCAGTCGTAGTCGGTGACGATGCCCACGGTGGCATAGGCCATTTGCGCCTCGCGTGCCAGGAAGGCTTCGGGCACGTTGGTCATGCCAACCAGATGGCAGCCTGCTTGGCGCAGGAACTGGCTCTCGGCGCGGGTGCCCAGGCGTGGGCCTTCGACGCACGCGTACGTCAGGCCACGATGCAGCGTGATCTGCAAGGCTTGCGCCGAGGCCGACAGAGCGTCGACCATTGCGGCACTGACCGGCTGCGCCGTGGACACATGTGCAGCCACGCCCGCGCCGAAAAACGTGCGTTCGCGTGTGCCGCGGGTCCAGTCGAAATACTGCTCGGGCACGGCCAGATCGCCCGGTGCCACGGCCTCGGCAAGGCTGCCCACGGCCGAGAACCCCAGCAGCATGGTGGCCCCTGCGCGCTTGAGTGCGTAGACGTTGGCGCGATAGTTCACCTCGTGCGGTAGCAACCGATGGCCGCTGCCGTGGCGCGCCAGGAACAACAGCGACCTGCCGCCGATGCGCCCACGCAGGACCTCGCCCGAGGGCGCGCCGAACGGTGTGTCCGCGGCGATGCGTTCTTCGACCTGTAGTCCGGCCAGGTCGTACAGACCTGTGCCTCCGATGATGGCAAGCATGGAGTGGTGACCGTGTTGCGGTGCAGGGGGGTCAGCAGCAACCGCCGCCGTCGTAGAACCAACTTGACGGCGACACATGCAAGTCGCCCCGCCCCAGCGCCAGCAGTGCGGCCGCGGTCTTGTCGCACACGGCCAGGGGCTGGTTGGGCGTCATCACATGGCCGCGGCCATCGTCGAACAGGGTGTCATTGCCGAAGTAGATGGCGCTGCGACCGGTGAACACGCAGGGGCCGTCGGCCGGCATCGGATCCTTGATGGCACAGATCTCGACGCTGTCGATGTGAATCAGACCATCCGTCGCATAGTGGTTGGGCGACAGAATCCGGTAAGGCCGCCTGGCGCGCACCTCGATCGTACCGAAGCCGGTGTCGGTCAGGCGCTGGATGTACTGCTGCAGCGGAATCGCACCCGACAGGCACAGCGCGCGCAGGCGCGCGTCGTCCTGCAGAGCTTGCGGCATGGCCTGATCGCAAACCGGATCGGACAAGATCAGCCGGCCATGCGGTTTCAACACGCGGTGCATCTCGGCCAGTGCCTGCTTCAGCTCGCTGTCGCGAAAGATGTTGAACAGGCAGTTCTGCGCAGCCACGTCGATGCTGTTGCTCTCGATCGGTAAGGCCAGCGCGTCACCGCGCCGCAGTTCGACGAAATCGGGCTTGAACCACCTGTTGGCCGCCTGCGCTTCAGCCAAGTTGGCCCGGCAGGCGTCGAGCATTTCATCAACGACATCAAGCCCGATCACCGCGCCGGGTCGGCGGCTGAAATACGAGAGCTGCAGCAGTTCCATGCCACCGCCGACCCCGACGTAGAGGATGTTCGGCGAGTCCACCAGGTCACGCGGATTCACGGTGCTGCCGCAGCCGTAGTTCATCTCCAGCATGCGTTTGGGAATGCTCAGCTCGGGCAGCCGCCAAACCGGCGTGGTGGTGCAGCACAAGCCCACGTCGGGCGAGAGTGCCGCCTCTTTGTAGACGTCACGGGTGGTTCGCAGGTACGGTTGATCGGAGTGGTCAGTCATGGGCGCTCAGCAGGACGGTTGGAGGAAGGGACTCACAGTGACTCGGTGATGAACCAGGCGAGTGCAGCCAGCCCCGCGGCGATCGGCAAGGTCAGCACCCACGACAAGACGATATTGCGGAGCACGCCGCGATTGACGGAGCCGTTGATAAAGCCCAGCCCGCTGATGGCCCCCACCGACACATGGGTGGTAGATACCGGCATGCCGAAGCCGCTGGCGGCGATCACCAGCAGGCCGGTCACGATGTTGGCGGTGAAGGCCTGGCCATCGCTCATGGATGCGATCTTGAGGCTCACGGTGCGAGCCACCTTGCGGGCGTTGAGCAGGCCGCCGACGGCCATGGAGATCGCCACGGCCAGCATACCAAGCCGGATGTCCAGCGCCTGCACCACCAGCATCAGCGCGACGATTTTCGGCGTGTCGTTCAGACCCCGCGCAAAGCTCAACACCGCAGCACTGACCAGGTGCACCGAGGTCAGAAGCCGCTGCACCGACACGCCCCACATCTGGCCCGGGTAGCGATGAGCGCAGTCCGCTGCGCTGCCCACAGCAGCGGTCAGCCGCATCACCGCTACCACCACCGGTGATGCGTCGGCAAGGCCGGCGGCAAACACGGGCCGTGATGTGGGCAGCAACACAGCCACGCTTTCCTGTCCGATGCACACACAGGCGTCCGCCCGTGCACGTCGCACCACCGACAGGCGGCGCAGCACAAGGTAAGCGGCCATGGTCAGCACCACGGCCATCAGCGGAGACAGTAGCAAAGGAAGGAAGAACGCGCCGCCGAGCACGCCGAGGTTCATTTCACTCCCGGCCGCCATGGCGCCGGCCCCGACCAACGCTCCGGTCAACCCGTGGGTGGTGGAGATCGGGAACGCCAGCAGCGTGGCCAGCAGCACGGTGCAGCCGGCACCGATGGCCACCGCCAACAGAAAGTGCGGCGAGGCTGCGACTGCGGCTGGCACGAGACCCTTGCCGGAGAACATGCGCACCAGCTCGGCGGCCAGGAACACCGAAGTCACGCTGCCGGCGAGGGTGCTTGCGGTTGCCAAGGCCAAGGCCTGCCGGTAGCTTGCAATGCCGCTGCCGAACAAGGTGGCCACGCCCTTGAAGTTGTCGTTGGCACCGTTGGCGTAGGCCACGAACAAGGTGGCAAGAAAGATCAAGACAAGTGTCATGGCAACCAACCGGAAGGCAGGTGCGCCAGGTCGGCAGGCTCGTCGATGTCGGCCACGGCCGGCAGTTCGGTGTGTCGAAGTCCGGCAGCGCTCAGCCGCTCACGGGTGCGCTGCATGACGCTGGAGCTGCTCCATGCCATGCCCTCGAACAGCGACGGCCACAAGCCTCTCAGACCGATCAAGGCATAACCGCCGTCGAAGGCAGGCACGAAGACGGCGTCGCAGTCTTGCAGCGCCAGCGCGGCGCGCTGCAGCAGGGTGGTGTCGAGCGTCGGCGCATCCGTGCCGATCATCAATGCCTGGCCCGTGAGGGGCAACCAGCGCTCGAACGCACGCGCCATGCGTGCACCGAGGTCGCCCTCGCCCTGCGGCGACAGCAGCGCAGCGCCGGCCTGACGATGACGCTCGAACGCCGGGTGCCGGGTGTCGGGCGCACAGCACAGATCGACCGGCCCGAGTGCCGCGCCGCAAGCCTGTTGCACGGCCCACCCGAGCATGCGCTCGGCCAACGCGGCCGCGCCCTCGGGGCCAAGTGCCGGAATCAGACGCGTTTTGGCCAAGCCCGCGACCGGGGCCTTGGACATCACGATGATGGGAATGCCGGCGAGACTCATAGGTACTTCCTCGCGAGCACATCCGGTGGCGTGCCGCACCAATAGCGCCAACGCAACTGCCACATCAGCAGGATGGTGCGCCAAACCCCCTGCCGGTCCCAACGCCGGCCGGAGGTTGTCACACGGCCATGCAGGCAAGCAGGTCGTGACATGGCGCGCAGTCGACGCGACAAAGCGACGTCCTCCAACAACGGTTGGTCTGGAAAGCCACCCGCCTGATCGAAGCTCGCGCGTCTAACGAACAAGGCCTGGTCACCGGTGGCGATGCCGGTCCAGCGCGAGCGCAGGTTGATGAGCACAGCAACTACAGGGAGCATGCGCGCGCGGCCGGCAATGCGCACGTCGAAGCGGCCCCAATGCGCGTGTCGCAGCGCATGTGCAATGGTGGAATCGCCCCCCGCAGGCAGCAGGGTGTCTGCGTGCAGGAACAGCAACTGGTCGCCCCGCGCACGCGCGGCGCCCGCATTCATCTGGCGCGCACGGCCGCGCGGCGATACCAGCACGGTATCGGCGCGGTCGACGCACAACGCAACGGTGTCATCGTCGCTGCCGCCGTCGACCACGACCACCTCGACGCCCCGCGCGCGCAACGGTGCCAGCGCCGCGAGCTGGGCACAGATGCAGCCGGCCTCGTTGAGCACCGGCACGATGATGGAGAGACTCGAGGACATGGCGAATGACTAGTGTCGTACCTCACAAATTTCGATACATGAAACCGCGCCTTCGTCCGCCATGCGTCGTTGCATCGCCTTGCCGCACGAAAAGTGCGGCTGCGGGTCTGCGCCTAGCCTGGCGAAAAAATCCATCGCTTTCATTTCGTAATGCCTTGGGTGAAACGGACTACTAGCTGGCGCCGTTGAGCTTCCAGTCGCAAGTTCCTCGATCCCGAAGCCCTCGACACGTGGGCTGCGGCCCACGGCGCACAGCAGCGCGTCGAACTCGATCGCACTCCGGGCATCACGCTGGCTGACGATGAGAGTATTGGTAGACCACCAGCGCGGCCAGCACGACCAGCGCGTGACCAAGCCACCGCCCACGTTTGGACCGCGACCATCACGCCGGCGCGGCGCTGGCGGCCGCCTCCTCGAGCGCGCCGCCACAACTGCTGCCCTGGCCTGCGGTACAGCCGTAGCAGTGATCGGCCACCCGGATCGACTCGCCCGCAGCGTCGTGCTGCAGCAGATCGCGCAGGTGGGGCCGGGTGCGGCGGTTCAGGCGCGCGGGTAATCCGAGCATCTGATTGAAGTCGCAATCGTAGAGGTCGCCCTGCCAGTCGACGCTGAGCATCGAGTTGCACATCACGGTGTCGAGGTTCTCGCTGCGGTAGGCCGACTTGAGCAGAACCATGTAGCCCTGGAAAGCACCCTTGGATACGAGCGTGCTGCCGAAGCGCTGGATCGGCATGTTGGTCAGCGCAAAGAGGTGGTTGAAGCGGATGCCGAAGTGCGCGCCGAGTTCGCGCTTGTAGTCAGCTTCCAGGGCCATTTGTGGTGGCGGCAGTGCAGCGCCTTGCGGGTTGTAGACCAGGTTGAGCACCAGGCCAGTGCCTGGGCTGCCATAACCCAGGGCGTTGAGCGAGCGCAGCGCGGCGATGCTGCGTTCAAATACGCCGTCACCGCGCTGGCGATCGACGTTGGCCACTGAATAGCAGGGCAGCGAGGCTACGACCTCGACGCCGTGGGCAGCCAGGAACTCGGCCAGGCCCTCTTGCCCCGGCTCGGACAGGATGGTCAGGTTGCACCGATCAATCACCTTGACACCTTCGCGACGCGACGCGCTGACCAGGCGCCTGAAGTGGCTGTTGAGCTCGGGCGCCCCGCCGGTCAAGTCAAGGGTTTGTATCCGGCGCCTGCGCAGCACTTCGAGCACCAGGTCGACGTGGGTGCCGTCCATCATCTCGGTGCGGTTCGGGCCTGCGTTGACGTGGCAGTGCAGGCAGCTCTGGTTGCAGCGATAGCCCAGGTTGACCTGGAGCGTTTCGAGTCGCCTGCGACGCAGAGGCGGGAAGTCTGTCTTCGCGAGCAGGGGAAGCGTTGGGTGCATGGGAAAGGCCTGCGTGCGGGCAGTGGGATGTGGTTTGGGTTTTTGGATCGGCTGTCGGCGCGCGAGTCCTCACGCAGCGATCACGTTTCGATTCAGATGCGTCGCGTTAATGCCGTTTAGGCGGCCTGCGGCAGCAGGAACTCGAACCGCGTCCCGTGTTTCAACTCCGAGTGCACCCGCATCACACTGCCGTGCAGGTCGAGGATGCGTTTCACGATGGCCAGGCCGAGCCCTGAGCTGGTGGATGTACCGGACTGCTCGGCATCGGCAGCCTGCCAGTAGCGCTCGAAGATGTGAGGCAGGTGAGCCGAGTCGATGCCGCGGCCGGTGTCGCTCACGCTGATCTGCAAGTACGCGCCGCGGTTCTCGACGGCCAGCACCACGGCACCCCCTGAAGCCGTGTAGCGCAGCGCGTTGTCGACCAGGTTCTGCAGCACGCGCTCGATCATGGCAATGTCGGCCAGCACCTTGGCCTGCAGATGGCTGCCGGCTGCCAGGCTGAGCGACACGCCACGCTTCTCGGCCGCGAGCCGGTAGTTCTGCACCACGTCCTGCAGCAACTCGGCCAGGCAAAACACCTCCTGCCTGGGCTCGACCCGGCCGGCGTCGAGCTTGGACAGCTCGAACAGATCGGCAATGCGCTTGCCCAACAGATCGACGTGGCGCAGCGCGGTGCGCAGGTGGGTCGCGCGGGTGTGCACGTCGATCGCCTCGCCGCGCAACAGCACAGTTTCGACATAACCCTGAATACTGGACAAGGGCGTGCGCAGATCATGGGAAATGTTGCTGACCAGTTCGCGGCGCTGCCGGTCGCTGTCTTCGAGCCGCTGGAACTGCTGCGCGATGCGTTGCCGCATCGCCTGCACGGCGATTCGCAAGATGCCGATCTCGTCGCCGGGCTCAGGTTGCGCACCCGCATCGCCCTCGTCGCGGAACGACTTCAGCTCGTCGGTGAGCTGCCGCAACGGGCGGGTCAGGTTGCGCCATGCGAGCCACAGCACGGCAGCCGCCAGCAGCGTGGACAGTGCGGCACCGACTGCCATCGCGCGCAGTGCGCCGGAGTTGCCCAGGCTGGCCGCCACGCCCTGGGCCATGCTGCCGTTGAGCACGACATACAGGTAGCCCATGCCGCCGCCGGGCGGTGCAACGGCCCACACCGAGAAGATGTTGGCGCGGGACGGGCTGCGCGGGTCGGTGCCCAGCACCGGCAGCAGCACGCTCGCATCGTTCTCGGCGCTCAGCAGGCGACGCATGGGCCCCATGTCGACCTGCACGCCCACGGGGTCGGAGCCTTGCGGACCCTCCAGTGCGTGGGCCAGCACGCGGCCATCCGCGTCCAGAAGATACAACTCGACCGTTGGATTGATCGCCATCACCTGAACGGCCAGTTCCCTCATCAGGCCCTTGTCCGGCCGGCCCGCAGGGGAAATCAGGCCGGGTGGTTGGTGCTCGGCGATGTAGCGCGCCAGTCCGAGATTCATGCGCTGCCCGGCTTCGAGAGCCGCCTGCGCGCTGTAGTGCTGCAGCAGGAAGTACATCACCGCACCCAGGCCCAGCAACAGCGGCGCAGCCACAAGCGCCGCCCGCACGTGCAGCCGACGCCACATCGGGGGCCACTTCTGCTGCCGTGCCGGCCTCACTGGGCCACCTCGAAACGATAGCCCACACCCCAGACTGTGTGGATGAAGGCAGCCTCCGCGCGCTCGTCGCCGAGCTTGCTGCGCAGCCGGTTGATGTGGCTGTTGACCGTGTGGTCGTAGCCGTCGTGACCATGCCCCCACACATCGGCCAGCAGTTCTGCGCGTGTGAACACGCGGCCGGGGTGCTGGACGAAGTGCCACAGCAGCTCGAACTCGCGCGGCGTGAGCACGATCTCGGCGCCGCCCAGCCAGGCTCGACGCTGCATCCGGTCCACGCTCAAGCCGCCCTGCTCGACGCGCGTAGGCGCCTGCGCCGCCGCCTCCGCCGTGCGTGCGGTGGTCACGGCCGAGCGGCGGAGCAAGGCCTTCACACGCGCCTGCAACTCCAGCACGCTGAAGGGTTTGGTCAGGTAGTCGTCGGCGCCCAGCTCGAGGCCAAGCACGCGGTCCAGCTCGCCGCCGCGTGCGGTCAGCATCAGGATCGGCACATGGGAGGTTTGCGCACGGACTTCGCGACACAGGTCCAGGCCGTTCAGCCCTGGCAGGCGAATGTCCAGCACGATGGCGTCCCAGGGCCTGCGCAGCGCGAGCTGCAAGCCGCCGGGGCCGTCGTGGGCTAAAGTGACTTGGGCCGGCAGGTCCGTCAGGTGCAGCGCGATCAGTTCGGCAATGTCACGCTCGTCCTCGATCACAAGGATGCAGCGCGCGGCTTGCTCGGTCGCTGAGGCTGAACGGGTGGCAGATGCAGGCTGTGCGGTGAGGTTCATGGGGATGGTTCCAGGCCACGGCGAATCAGTTCGCGGTCGATGCGGTTCAGGTCAGCTAGCCAGTCCAGGCGTGCCATGCTGACCACCTCGATCTGTCGGTCGTCCAGTGCCGCCTTCAGCGAAGGCTGCGCACCGAGTCGGCAGTCACGCGAGCGCAGCACCCGGCCGATGACGGGTTCATAGAGTCGCACGAAGGCGGTCAGCCAATCACATGAGTCGGCGTGGCCGGCGATTCCTTTCAGCGCGAAGCGCCGAATCATGCCGAGCGTGGTGTCGGCATCGAACCAGTGGCCGTCGGCGACCCAGCGGTTGACGCTAAAGAGGCTCATCGGCAGGCCGCGGGCGTCCAGGCCGATGGCGATCAGATGGCTCGGCGCACCGCGTTTCCAGTCGCCTCGGCCCGCGCTGCTGGGCGGGCCGAGGTGGCGGCGCCGGCCGTTACGCGTGGCATGCCAGAACAGGTGCAGATGCCCGTGTTCAGCGTCGCCTGCGCGGTGGCTGTGGTAGAAAAACTGCGAGCCGCAGCGGCGGTCAACCACGCCGCCCTCGGGGTAGTGTTCGAGAGCGGCCACGGCCGCACCCGCCACCCAGCTCTGGATCAGCGAGCCATGCCGCCGGGTGGCACGGCTGAAGCTGTCCAGGCTGACCCTGGCGGCGCGACGAGTGCGCAGCAGTTCGGCGTCGGTCAGGCCACGCAGCGGCAATCGCATCGGCCTGCGGTTCGCGGTCGCCGGGGAGCCACTACTTCTTGGCGCCGCAGGCACCGCACTTCTTCGCGCTGCAAGCCCCGCACTTCTTGGCCGCGCAGGCTCCGCATTTCTTGCCGCTGCAGGCGCTCGTGGAAGTGCCGCAGCGCGCGCGGCACGCGCTTGCGGCACAGCCGGCCAGGGCGGCGGCGGTCACGACGGCGGTGGCCAAGGTACGGGAAAGGTCAAGGGCTAATGAACTCATGGAAACCTCTGATGGTGGGCGTGGGGAGGATTGGCTGTTCTCACAGCCTTCGTGATCACTGGCTCTTCAACGCGGGCCAGTTCTGATTTGCGCGTTCGATGAAACCCGCAATGTCGGCCTGCCAGCGCTTTTGCACGGCGGGGCTGAGGTTCAGATAGAGCTTGCCATCGACGATGCGAAAGGCCGTTGGGTCGATGTCGGGCTTGACGCCTTGGGCCACGCCGTATGCGCAATAGCCGCCGTACTGCGGCTCGTATTTCGCCGGGTCGGCCGTGAACAGCCGTCGGTTCGCTTCGCTGGCGAACCAGTAGGTGGCTGCGCCGACGGTCGCACTGTGCTCGGACTTGCCCACGACCGCCCTAGCTTCGACGAAATAGGCGACCGGGTCGTGGCCATGAATCGCGACGCCACGGGCGTCGAGATTCGCAGGACCCGCTGCCAGCACCGCCAGAGGCACCATACCGGCAGTCATCGTGAGCAGAAGGTGGCGTCGAAGTGCGTTCATGGCGGTTCGCAGGTTGCGATGTACCAGTGTGTCGAGTGCACCGGCGCAAGTCCTCACCAATTTCTAACGCAACGGTCAGCGATTCGATGGCCTGTTCAACGCAAGCGGCTGCCGGCGATGCTGCCGGTGGCCCGACGATGCGCCGCGATGGTTTGGTGAAGACTTCCGCGCTGCGGGCTAGATTGAAGTTCCACGCACTTCCCTGAGGCGCGGCGCCGGCAAGTACCGATGACTACCTGGCCAAGCCCTTTTCCATGCTCGAACTGGTGGCCCGCGTGCGCGCGCTGATGCGCCGCATCGAGCAACTGCGCAGTGCCCCGGCAGCGGCCACTGATCTGCGCTTCGGCCCCTTTGTGCTCGACACGATGCGCCGCGAAGCGTGGCCCGGTTGCACGGCGGCAGCCTGCACCCCTTGCCGGCGCCGAACGGGGGCACGCGGCTGTGTCTGGCGTTGCCGTTGGTGGGGTAACGTTTCGCGTCAGCGGATTAACGTTTTACATCAGCGATGCCGATGTTCCCTACCCGCCGTTGCCTACCCGCCGCTGCCTACTTCACCCGCCCCGCCATGGTCAACAACTCGGCAAACGGCGCCACCCGACCATGCAGCGGCAAGATGCGCTCCACGCTCAAGCCCAACCGTTCCACATTGCCCAACAGGTTGGCATGGTTGTCGTTGACCCGTGCTGGCGGCGCCGGG
>JANOXU010000127.1:0-3601 GCA_031418595.1 Burkholderiales bacterium | reverse complement strand
CAACCCGCAGCCGTACAGCAGCCGGAAGACCTCGGGCATGATGACGTGGCGCATGGGAGTCTGCGCATCGGGCTCGAGCCGATCCACGGCTTCGATGACTCGCCGAACCTCGTCGTGCGTCAGGATGCGGGGTACAAAGTGCGTCCCGGCCCGGGCGCCGATGACCCGGTCCGGAACATCGGCAGGATGCCCCATCCGTACCAGGAACATGGCGAACTGGCGCACCATGGAGATCCGGCCGAGCTGGGTGTTCGCGTTCTCGTGCGGCTGCTTGGCCAACCATTGCCAGCTGAGCGACTTCGGCAGCTCGCACCGTTGCATTTGCTGCTGGCATAGGAAGGCATCGAACCGGCGCAGGATCGAGGTGTTCGTTGCATAGCGGTAGCCGCAGGCACGCTTCTCCTGAACGAACTGCTCCATCAGGGGAGCCAGCGGGCTGTGGCCGCCGACGGGCAAAACGTCATTGGGCATGGCGCAGCTCCTCGGGATTGAGGGCCGCGGTGCGCAGCGTCTCGACATCGGCCTTAGCGTAAATAAAGGTCGTCGCCGGCGATGCGTGCCCGAGGACCGCGGAGATGACGTGGAACGGTGTCTCCGCCCGCAGCAGACGGGTCGCCAGCGTATGGCGCAGCGAGTGCAGGCCCTGCCGCTGCTTGGTTCGGAATTCGATATCGGCCAGTCGACGCCAGTGGCTAACGACCCGGTAGAGGTGGTCCCGTTCGCAGAAGGGGTCGAAGGGCGGGGTCAGGGTGAGGAACACCTGCCGGTGTGTCACCGCAGGCCGGCCGTCACGCAGGTAGTCGATCAAAGCGGCGCCGACCTCCTCGCTCAGAGGCAGGACCAGCGGTGCGCCAGACTTGCCCTGCTCGATCTCGATGGTCGCGGAGCTCCAGTGCAGGTCATCGAGCCTCAGGCTCTTGATGTCGCCCAGGCGCAGGCCCAGGCGCGCCGCGATCAGGAGGATCGCGTAGTCGCGCTTGCCCTTGGGCGAGCTGCGGTCGACGGCGCCGAGCAACTTGGCCACGAGCTCGGGGTCCCAGACCGACGGAACAGTAGCCAGCTTCGCGAGCCGGATCGCGGGCAGCGCGATGCTGAAGTCTCGCGGCACGATGTCGCGCATGAACAGGAACTGAAAAAACTGCCCCAGGTGGGAAGCCTCTCGCGACACCGTCTTGGGCTTCCAGACCGACCTGGACTGGATGAAGGCGCTGATGTCATCGGCTCGCAACCGGTCCAGCGAGTCCACGCCGCGAGACCGCAGGAAGTCGAGAAAGACGGCGATGCAGTGCATCCGATCGGCCAGAGTTGATCGGCGCAGGTGGCGCCGCTCTCTCGCATACTGCTCGTACTCACGCAGCGGCTTGTGCATTTCCATTGGGATGCGCAACCCGGTTGTCTCGACGGAGAAGCGCGCGATAGTGCCCGTGCGGGCGAAGTCATCAAGGATCTTGATGCCGAAGACCAGGTGCCGGCGCCAGCGCTCGCCCTTCTTGAGCTGTTCGCCATCGCGGATGCCGTAGGCCTGCTCAAAGCGCAGCGCCAGGTCCCTCGAATACTCGTTGGCGCAGTCCTGAGCATGGGCGAACTCGGTGAGTCGCTCCCACACGCGCTTGTACCGGTTCACGGTTCGGATGGTGTAACTGCGCATCAGCAGTTCGTGCGCCGCAGCCGCGCAGATTCGATCCAGCGCCTGGGCGCCGGGCAGATCGGAGTTGAGCGAATCCATGATCGTCTCCTCGTGAACGGCGGCCCCAGCGGCCACCGCGGACCACGATCATGGAACTGTTATGCGCAGAGCGAGCCATCTGGCTCTACAGGTGGATTGCTCCGATCGGACTGCTTGCTGCGCATAACAACCGACTGGCCCAAATAGCAGAAATGTGCTGCAGCGCATTTGTCGTACATCGGCTCGGACGCAGGTCTTCCCGACACGCCGATCGATCCAACCCCGGATCGGTCCAGCGATTCGCCCGGATGACCAATCCGGCGGTGCATCTCGCTCAACCCCTCACCCCCTGTCGATAGGACCATGCAATGGATGACTCAGACCTTCCTCTCCCTGTCGCCCCATTCAGCCCCGCGGAACTGTCGCAGCCCGCCATCGTCGATCAAGGTGTCACCGATCGGTGCCTGTTGAGAGTGGCGCGCCACACACTGGGCTCGCTTGCGGAATTGCAGCACGCGTTCGACCGTGCCACGAAGCACGGCGTCCCGGCCGCAACGGCCTGCGACTACAAACTGTTCGATGGAATGACTGACCTGATCGACCCGCAGGGCGAGGGATCAGGGTTCGGGGAACCCTTCGACGACAGCCCTTGGACTGCAAAGGCTTGTGCGGAGCTCATCGACAAATTGTCGACAGCGCCGGTGTACCTCGTGTCCGAGACCGCATGGGTGGTCGAATGGAGGGGAGCGACAGCACATCGATTCGAGGTGATCCTCCCCCGTCTGCTGCCTGATCCCGCTCGCACTGCTTGGTGGGCCAGTGCTGCTCTGAATGAAATGACGCTCCTGGATGAAGAAGGCTGGCTGAAGGGGACGAAGCGTGCCCCCAAGCGCATCGACTACGACGCCCGAACAACGCCCTGGAGCGTTCTGGCGTTCTACCTCCCGCCGCTCGGTCTGACAACAGGCCATTGGGCGTGCCGAAGGCGGCTGAGCAAGTACCTTGTTCCCATGCTGTTGCGCGTGCAGAAGGGGCTGGAGATGTTCGATGCACCGCGTGACCACGCATGCTTCGAGACCACGCGGTTCTTCAGCGCGGCCAGGTACCTCGGCCAGAGCGGAATGACGTCGATGCAGTGAAGGGAGTTGCGCGTGCCGATGCCGCTGAATGACGACTTCGCGGGCCGCAGCTCGGCGGTCGCACTTGCGATCCGCTCGGCGGCGAGAAGCCGTCATGAGATTTGGTTGGTGATGCCGGACAGCCGACACTCATCGGCGCCGCTCCCGGCCAGGAGCCGACGTTGGCGACCAGCGGCTATCTGGACGCTCCACCGGGCGATACCCGCGTCGCTAGTCCACTGAAACGTTGGAATCGGATGCTTCGCGACATCAGCAGCGGCGCCACCAACTTGTCCCAGTCGGCGGACTGTCCATGAGAAAGTCACAGGGATGGCTCCTGGCAGTAGGCGCAGCGAGGGCGCTACCCGAATGGGTCTGCAGTGTTTGCGGTTTGACACCGACCGTGAACGTCGTCGGGATTCGCCGGCAGCGGCTCGGCTCCATGCACATACCTGCGCGGTTGTACCAAGGCCTAAGATGAGGGCATCATTGCGAGTCGAGAGTCGATGCAAACATGCCACCTCAACGTCCACAGCCGCCCGAACAGGCGCACGTCCCACTTGAGGATGAGTCAGTGATGCGCATCGGTAACATTGCGAAGTGGCTCGTACCTTCGGTGGCCGGGCTATTCGCAGTGGTTGGATATGTGGTGCGCAATGCACACGCGAGCCTGCTTGGTGAGCACGAGCACTGATCGTGATGGGCAGGTACCTGTTATTGATCAAGCAGCGTGATGGGCCAGCCTGGGCGGCCCTCATCAACGTGAACAGCTCCGAGGGGTTTGGGGGCAGCGGGATCTGTTCGGGTTTTTTTCAAT
>JANOXU010000126.1:0-7183 GCA_031418595.1 Burkholderiales bacterium | reverse complement strand
GGGCGACCGGCTGGTGGTGTCAACACCCGGCGCAGGCGCCGAGATCGCGGTCTACACGCCGAATGCGGCGGACGGCGGTGTGTTGGATCTGACTTCGTTGAGTTCGCCGGTGGTGATCTCGCAGATCGAGACGCTGGTCTATGACGGCCAGAACGACGGTGACACCCTCACCGTGCTGGGCACTGGCGGGGCGGATGTGCTCGTGCACAGCCCGGGGGCAACGGACCAGGCCGGCACGCTGGCGGTCAATGCGCTGTTGGCGATCAGCTACCAGAACCTGAGTGCAGCCCTGGCTCCGGGCCTGGTGCGTGCCGATGGCCTGGGCGACGCCGACACGCTGGTGCTGAACGGCACCGCGCTGAACGACAGCTTCAGCGTGGACGCTGCGGCGCTGGTGAGCTTGAACGCCCGCGTGAAGGTGGAGGCGGTGAGCATCGAGACGCTCACGCTCGAAGGCCTGGCCGGCGACGATGTCTTCACGCTGCTGCCGGAGATGGCCTTGAGCCCGTTTGCGGTGATCAACTTCAACGGCGGCGCGCAAGCCTCGGCCTTGGGCGACCGCATGGTGCTGGTAGGTGGGGGCGGTGCCGATGCGTTCCAGATCACCGGCCAGACCGTGATCCTGGGCACCAAGGTGGTCAACGGCAGTGGCGTGGAACGCACCAGCCTGGACGCCAAGGGCGGCGCGAACAGCATCATTTACAACGGCGTGCTGGGCACCAGCGAAGCCATCACCTTCGCCTCTTCGGGCGTGGTTGGCGGCGGCCAGCTCAGTGTGCCGGGCGTGACGCAGGTCGACTTCAGCAACGTGCAAACGCTCGAAGCCGTGGGCAACGTGCCGGGCTCCACCGAGACCGACACCCTGGCCTTCACGGGCACCAACGCGGTGGACGTGTTCACCATCAACATGGCCGCGCTGGGCACCGATGCCGACCCGTTCCTGAAGCTGCTGCCGGCAACGGGCAGCGCACCATTGCTCACGCTGCGCAACTACAGCAACTTCGAAACGCTGCGCATCAACGGCCTGGATGGTGCCGATACGTTCAACGTCTACACCTCAGACGCCGGCATCGACCGCGCCATCCTCATCGACGGCGGCTCGCCCACGGCGAAGAAGAAGTCCACCGACAACCTCAACGTGTACTACACGCCGTCGCGCCCGCGCATCATCCACAGCGCGGCCACGCAGAACCCGGGCTCGGGGCTGGTCGACGTGGGCTACACCAACCGGCGCTTCCTGATCCAGTACGCCGACATGGAGCAGATCGTCATCGCCAGGGGCGTGAAGCCTTGAGCTGAGGCGGGCGCGCTGGGTTCACAAGCTCAGCGCGCCCGCTCAAGCTGGAAATCGAGGTGCGCACGCACCGTGGGCCATTCGGCCGCGGTGATGCTGTACACGGCCGTGTCGCGCAGGCTGCCGTTGGGCGCCACTTGGTGCGAACGCAAGATGCCATCAAGCTGCGCGCCCAGGCGTTCGATGGCGCGGCGGCTTTGCGTGTTGAAGCGGTGCGTGCGGAACTCCACCGCAATGCATTGCAGCGTGTCGAACGCATGGCTAAGCAGCATGCGCTTGCATTCGGTGTTCAGCGGTGTGCGCTGCACGCGCTGGGCGTACCAGGTGGAGCCGATTTCCACGCGGCGGTGGGCGTTGTCAACGTTCATGTAGGTCGTCATGCCGGCCACCTGGCCGGTGCTGTCGAGCACGGTGAACGGCAGCATGGCGTGCTGCGCATGCAGGCCCAGGCGGCGCTCGATTTCCGCGGCCATGCCTTCGGGCTTGGGGATGGCGGTGTACCAGAGTTTCCAGAGTTCGCCGTCGCGCGTGGCGGCTTGCAAACCTTCCAGGTGAGCGGGTGACAGCGGCAGCAGGGTGGCGTGCCGGCCGGCCAGTGTGATGGGCGCGGTGATGGGCGCGGTGATGGGCGCGGTGATGGGCGCAGTGATGGGCGCAGTGATGACTTGCGCAACCATGCTCAACGCGCTCCCTTGGGTGCCGTGCGTAGCAGCTCGGCCAGGTCACCCTTCCACCACTTCGCCTGGCCGGTGGTGCCATGGCCGGCGGTCTGGTCGCTGGCCGGCAGCAGCAGCACGCGGCCGTGCTTCACGCGCCTGATTTCACGCTCGAGGATGCCCAGCTCCGGCGGGTTGCGCTCGTCGTCGGCCGAGTTGATGGCCAGCAGCGTGGCGGTAATGCGTTCCAGCCCCGGCGCGGGGTTGTAGTCACCCGACGATTCCCATTGATATAGGTGGTCGTTGGCATCGCCTGCGAATGTGGCACTCAGCCTTTGGTTAAGCAGGGTGTCGGCCTGGGCGCGCGTGGGAGCCTGGCGCATCAAGGCCTGGTTGCCGCCGTTGGTGGCCAAGCCGTAATACGTGGAGGCGAACTGCAGGCTGCGCGGCTGCTTGGTGTAGTTGCCGCCCTGCCATTCGGGGTCGGAGCGGATGCTGTCGGCGATGAGCCGGCGCATCATCCAGTTGCGGCCCGACATGGCGGTGGGCAGGCTGGCCATGGGCACGGCCACGTCCATCATTTGCGGGTACTTCTGCGCCCACATCCAGGCCTGCATGCCGCCCATCGAATTGCCGATCACCAGGCGCAGCCGCTTCACGCCCAGGTGTTCAGTCACCAGCCGGTACTGGGCATCAACCATGTCGTCATAGTTGTAGCGGGGGAACGCGGCGCGCAGGCCGTCTGAAGGCTTGCTGGAGCGCCCGGTGCCAATGGCATCGGGCAGGATGATGTAGTAGCGCGCGGCATCCAGCGCCTGGCCCGGGCCGAACAACTCGCCGCCGAAGGTGGGGCTGAGCATGCCGGTGCCCGAGCCCGTGGTGCCGTGCAACACCAGCACCGGCTCGCCGGTGGGCTCACCCAGCGTGGTGACGTGCAGCTTCAGTTCGGGCAGCACCTCGCCGGTGTGGAAGCGAAAGTCCTTCACCACCCAGGTGCTGGTTTTGGGCGTGACGGTGGGCGTGACGGCGGTTTGCGCGCTGGTTTGCGCATGGCCAGCCAAGGCAAACATCAAGGCGAACAGGCCCAAAACAAATGGCTTGATGTGACGCATGGGGGCTCCAGTGGCGCCAGCAGCGCCGCGCGAACTGAAAAGGGCTCAGCGGTTGTGACGCTGCATGAACACGAGCTTCTCGAACAGGGTCACGTCTTGCTCGTTCTTCAGCAACGCGCCCACCAGCGGCGGCACGGCCACTTTGTCGTCCTTGCTGTGCAGCACTTCGAGCGGAATGTCTTCGGCCACCAGCAGCTTCAACCAGTCGAGCAGTTCAGACGTGGACGGCTTTTTCTTCAGCCCCGGCAGGTTGCGCACCTCGTAGAAGGTTTTCATCGCCGCGCCGAGCAGTTCTTTCTTCAGGCCGGGGAAGTGCACGTCAACGATAGCGCGCATGGTGTCGGCATCGGGGAACTTGATGTAGTGGAAGAAGCAGCGGCGCAAGAAGGCGTCGGGCAATTCCTTCTCGTTGTTCGAGGTGATGAACACCAGCGGCCGGTGCACCGCCTGGATGAGTTCGCGTGTTTCGTACACATAGAACTCCATGCGGTCGAGTTCGCGCAGCAGGTCGTTCGGGAACTCGATGTCGGCTTTGTCGACTTCGTCGATCAACAGCACCACGGGTTCCTCGGCCGTGAAGGCCTGCCACAGCACGCCTTTGACGATGTAGTTGTGGATGTCTTTCACGCGCTCGGAACCCACCACATCGACCAACTGGCTGTCGCGCAGGCGGCTCACCGCGTCGTATTCATACAGCCCCTGCTGGGCCTTGGTGGTGCTCTTGATGTGCCACTGCATCAGCGGCATGCCCAGGGCGGTGGCCACTTCCTCGGCCAGCATGGTCTTGCCGGTGCCGGGTTCGCCCTTGATGAGCAGGGGCCGGCGTAGCGTGGCCGCGGCGTTCACCGCCAGCATCAGGTCGGGCGTGGCAACGTAGGTGGCAGAGCCTTCGAACTTCATGGTGTGGGTGCGTGGTGAGGGGTGAAAACGCGGGCCGTGGGCAGGCCGTTGGCGCCGCGGTACAGGGGTGCCGGGCCAGTATAGGGCCGCCCATATAATGCGCGGCTTCGCCAGGGGCGGCGCCGGCCAAGCGCCCCGCAGCCCCTTCGTGCAACCCCCTCTCAGCTCGTGTAACGATGAAAAAAGCGTTTCAAACTTTCGTGTTCGCCCTTGCCGTGCTCGGCGCTGCTGCCGCGAAAGGCCAGGGCACGAATGCACCCGCGAATGCACCCGCGATCACACCCGCGACCGTCCCCATCGAAGCCCGCGTCGCCATGTGCACCGGCTGCCACGGCATCCCCGCCTACCAGGCCAGTTTTCCTGAAGTGCACAAGGTGCCGATGATCTCGGGCCAGAACGCCAAGTACATCAGCGCCGCGCTGAATGCCTACAAGGCGGGCGAGCGCAAGCACCCCACCATGCGCGCCATCGCGGCTTCGCTGAGCGACCAAGACATCAGCGACTTTGCCGCGTACTACGAAAAGAACGCCACCACCACCGTGCCCGAAGCCGCCGCCGCCGCGCCCGCCGCCGTGGCCGCGCTGTTGACCAAGGGCGCCTGCGCGTCGTGCCACGGTGCCAACTTCAGCAAGCCCATCGACGGCAGCTACCCGAAGATCGCCGGCCAGCATGCTGACTATCTGTACGTGGCGATGAAAGCCTACAAGACCGAGAACAACCCCAACCTGGGTCGCAGCAACGCCATCATGGCCGGGCAGATGAAGCAGTTTTCATTGGCTGAACTGAAGGCGATATCGGCCTACCTGGCCACGCTGCCAGGTGAAGTCAAGACCCTGGCCCAGGCCACGCGCCGCTGAGCCCGCGCCGCTCGCAAACAGGCCGCCGTCACCAGACCGCGGCCTTTTTCACGCCCGGGCCCAGGCGGTGCCGGGCCACTGTTGATGTGGAACGTTAACGCGCGGGGCGCGGTTTCCAGCGCGCCAACAGCAGCGCATTGCTGACCACGCTGACGCTGGACAGCGCCATCGCCGCGCCGGCCCACACCGGCGTGAGCAAGCCCAGCGCGGCGGCCGGAATGCCCACCACGTTGAAGGCGAAGGCCCAGAACAGGTTCTGGCGCAGCTTGCGGCTGATGGCGTGCGAGAGCTGCAGCGCCTCGCTCACCAAGAACAAGTCACCGCGCAGCAAGGTGATGCCGGCGGTTTCAGTGGCCACGGCGCTGCCGTTGCCCATGGCCAGGCCCACGTCGGCCGCGGCCAGCGCCGGCGCGTCGTTGATGCCGTCGCCCACGAAAGCCACCTTGTCGCCTGGCGCCAAGCCCTGGTGCAGACCCGCCACCACGGCCGCCTTGTCGGCCGGCAGCACCTGAGCGTGCACCTCGTCAATGCCCAGCGCGCTGGCCACGGCTTGGGCTGCGCCGGCGTTGTCGCCGCTCACCAGCACCAGGCGCAAGCCCATGGCGCGCAAGCCGGCCAGGGCCGCTTTGGCTTCGGGCTTGGGCGTGTCGGCAAAGGCCAGCAGGCCGAGCACCGCCCAGCTCTGGCCGCTGGTTTCAGCCAGCAGCCAGCTCAGTGAATGGCCGCTGGCTTCCAGCGCCGCGGCCTGCGCGGCCATCTCGGCACTGGGCAGTGCGCCGAGTTCGTCGCGCCAGCGTGTGCTGCCCAGGCGAAGCAACGCGCCGTTGACGTGGCCTTCGATGCCACGCCCGGGCACGGCGCGTTGCGCGCTGGCCGCCCAGGTGGGCGCGGCTTGGGCCAATGCCGACTGCGCCACGGCCGTGGCCAGCGGGTGCGTGCTGCCGGCCTACAGGGCCGCCGCGCTGGCCAGCACCGCCTGCGGGTCGGCCTGCTGGGCCACCAGCAATTGCGCCAGCCGAGGTTGGCCGAGCGTGAGCGTGCCGGTCTTGTCGAACGCGATCACGCGCACCGCGCGCATCGTTTCCAGCGCCTGGGGGTCGCGCACCAGCAGGCCGCGCTGGGCGGCCAGGCCGGTGCCCACCATCAGCGTGGCCGGCGTGGCCAGGCCGAGCGCGCAGGGGCAGGCGATGACCAACACCGACACCGCGTGGATGATGGCTTGCGCCCAGTCGCCGTTGTGCCAGCCCCAGGCCAGGCAGGTAACGATTGAGATGAGCACCACCACCGGCACGAACACGGCGGCCACCTGGTCAACCAACAGTTGAATGTTCGGCTTCTTGGCCTGCGCCTGTTCCACCAGCTTGACGATGCGGGCCAGTTGCGTCGCCGCACCGATGGCCGTGGTGCGCACGCGCAGCAGGCCTTCACCGTTGACGGCGCCGCCGGCCACCGCCGCACCCACTTCGCGCGCCACGGGCAGGCTTTCGCCACTGAGCATGGATTCGTCAATGTGGCTGGCCCCTTCGATGACCTGGCCGTCCACCGGCACGCGCTCGCCCGGGCGCACCACCACCACGTCGCCCAGCAGCACATCACCCAGGCGCAATTCGACCACCTGGCCGCCGCGTTCCACCTGCGCCGTGGCCGGACGCAGGGCGTGCAGGGCCTCCAGGGCTACCAGGGTGCGCTGGCGCGCCCGCGTTTCCAGCCACTTGCCCAGCCGCACCAGGGTGATGACGACGGCGGCGCTCTCGAAGTACAGGTGCGGCATGGCGCTGGGTGCGCGCAGCCATAACACCAGGCTCAAGCCGAACGCGGCGCTGGTGCCCAGGGCGACGAGCAAATCCATGTTGCCGCTGCCGTTGCGCAGCGCCGCCCAGCCGGCGCGGTAGAAGCGCGCACCGAGCCAGAACTGCACCGGCGCGGCCAGCGCGAACTGCCAGGCGGCGGGGAGCATCCAGTGCCGGCCGAACAGGTCGCCCAGCATGGGCAGCAGCAAGGGCAGGCTCAAGGCGATGCCGGCGAGCAGCTCCAGGCCCTCGCGGCGCTGCGCCGCCGCGCGGCGCGTGCGGCGCTCGCCTTCAGCCTGCAAGTCTTGCTCGGCAGCGTCGTCGTGCACGGCGCCGGGCTCATAACCGGCGGCTGCAACGGCCTGCTGCAAGGCGGCCGGCAGCACGCCGGGCTGGGCCGTGACGTGGGCCTGCGCCGTGGCCAGGTTGACACTGGCTTGCACCACGCCGGGCACCTTGGCCAAGGCGCGCTCAACGCGCTTGACGCAACTGGCGCAGGTCATGCCCTCGATGGGCAGGGTCAAGGTGGTGGCGGTGTTCACGGCGGCACTGTACGGTGCGCGTTCGCCGCGCG
>JANOXU010000125.1:0-5694 GCA_031418595.1 Burkholderiales bacterium | reverse complement strand
GTGCCCGGCAGTGCCATAAGAGGCTCGTCATCGCGCCAGTGCGGCCGGCACAGACCATGCCGGTATGCAGCCCCACGACATCGTGATCCTCGGCGCCGGCATTGCCGGTGCCTCTTTGGCCTACCGCCTGGCCGGGCGCCGCAGCACGCTGCTGCTGGAGCGTGAGACGCAGCCGGGCTTCCACGCCACCGGCCGCTCGGCGGCGATGTTCATGGCAAGCTACGGTCCGCCCATGGTGCGGGCCTTGACGCGCGCCAGCCGCAGCTTCTATCAAGCGCCACCCGAAGGCTTCACGCCAACGCCGATCCTCATTCCGCGAGGTGCGCTCTACGTCGCCGCGCCGGGGCAGTTGAGCATGTTGGATCGGGTTCAGGCCGAGTTGCAGGCCACAGGCACGGCGCTAGAACGCTGCTCGCCCGAGCAGGCCCTGGCGCGTGCGCCCTGCCTGCGCCCCCAGCAAGTGGCCGGCGCGCTGTATGAGGGCGATGCCATGGACATTGACGTGCACGCCTTGCACGGCGGCTGCCTGGGCGGCTTCAAACGCCATGGCGGCACGCTGCTCACTTCGCATGAACTGGTGGCCGCGCAGCAGGTGGGCGGTGAGTGGGCGCTGCGTTTTGCCAACGGCCAAAACTTGCGTGCCAAACAAGTGGTGAATGCGGCCGGCGCCTGGGCCGATGCGGTGGCGGTGATGATGGGTGCCAAGCCACTGGGCGTGCAGCCACGCCGGCGCAGCGCGTTTTGCTTCAAACCGCCCGATGGCGTTGACGCGCGCCACTGGCCCGCCGTGTGCGCCATCGACGACAGCTGGTACTTCAAGCCCGATGCCGGCCAACTGCTCGGCTCCCCCGCCAACGCCGACGACGTGCCCGCACACGATGTGCAGCCCGAAGAAATCGACATCGCCACCGGCATTGCCCGCATCGAGGCCATGACCACCTTGGTCATTCGCCGCCCCACGCGCACCTGGGCCGGGCTGCGCAGCTTTGCGCCCGATGGCGAACTGGTGGTCGGCCATGATGCACATTGCCCAAACCTGTTCTGGCTCGCCGGCCAGGGTGGCTATGGCATACAAAGCGCGGCCGGCGCGGCCATGTTGGCCGAGAGCTTGTTGCTGCATCGCCCGTTGCCCGAGCTGCTGCGCGAGCAAGGCGTGCTGCCGGCAGCGCTGGCGCCCGCGCGCTTTAACTGATCACATCACTTTGCAAACAGGAATGAAGAGATGAGCACTCCCGCTTCCCACCATGCCCCGGTCACCCACCGCCAAACCCTGGGCGACTTGCTGCGCCGCAGCGCCAAGCGCACGCCGGGCAAGCTGGCCGTGGCCTGCGGCAGCCATCACTACACCTATGCCGAGTTTGACGCCCTGTGCGCCCGCGTGGCCGCCGGCCTGGCGCAGCGCGGCGTGGCCAAGGGCGACCGCGTGGCCGTGCTGGCGCGCAACTCGCACGCCTTTGCCGCACTGCGCTTTGCCCTGGCGCGCCTGGGCGCGGTGCTGGTGCCCATCAACTTCATGTTGAAGCCCGATGAGGCGCGTTTCATCCTCGGCCATTCGGGTGCGCAACTGCTGGCCACCGATTCGGGCCTGGCTGAACTGGCGCGCGCCGCAGCGCAGGGCACATCGGTGCGCGAATTCATCTGGCTGCCCAGTGAATTGCCGTCCACACCCGCGGCGGACATGACGACTTTCGATGAGCTGGCCGCCTGCCAGGCCACGCCGCCCGAGCCCGAGTTGGCCGCCAGCGACCTGGCCCAGATTGTTTACACCAGCGGCACCGAAAGCCTGCCCAAGGGCGCGATGCTCACGCACGACGCCATTGCCTGGCAGTACGTGAGCTGCCTGGTCGATGCATGCATCGTGCAAGATGACGTGATGTTGCATGCGCTGCCGCTGTACCACTGCGCGCAGCTTGATGTCTTCCTGGGCCCGGCGCTGTATTGCGGCGCCACCAACCACATCACCGCGCTGCCCACGCCAGATAATTTGCTGCCGCTGTTGCAGGCCAAGCGCATCACCTCTTTCTTCGCGCCGCCCACGGTGTGGATCGCGCTGCTGCGCTCACCGCTGTTCGATGAAACGGATTTGAGCGCGCTGCGCAAGGGCTATTACGGCGCTTCCATCATGCCGGTGGAGGTGCTGCGTGAACTGAGCCGCCGCCTGCCCAACGTGCAGTTCTGGAACCTGTACGGCCAGACCGAGATCGCACCACTGGCCACCATGCTCGGGCCGGACGATCAACTGCGCAAGCCCGGCTCCTGCGGGCGCGCCGTGCTGAACGTGCAAACGCGCGTGGTGGGCGATGACATGCGCGATGTGGCGCCGGGCGAAGTGGGCGAAGTGGTGCACCGTTCGCCGCAGCTGATGCAGGGCTACTTCCATGATGACGAGCGCACCAAGGCCGCGTTCGAAGGCGGCTGGTTTCATTCGGGTGACCTGGCCACGATTGACGATGAAGGCTTCATCACCATCGTCGACCGTAAGAAAGACATGATCAAAACAGGCGGTGAAAACGTTGCCAGCCGCGAAGTGGAAGAAGCGCTGTACAAGCTGGCCGGGGTGTCGGAGGTGGCCGTCATTGGCCTGCCGCACCCACGCTGGGTGGAAGCCGTGGTGGCGGTGGTGGTGTTGAAAGAAGGCGCTGCTTTGACCGAGGCCCAGGTGCTGGCCCACTGCAACGAGCAGTTGGCCAGCTTCAAGGCGCCCAAGCGCGCGGTGTTTGCCACCAGCCTGCCCAAGAACCCGAGCGGCAAATTGCTCAAGCGCGAACTGCGGGTGCAGCATGCACAACTATTCAGTTAAGTCACGAACAGGAACAAGACCATGACCCTCGACGACCTGGCCTACAAACCCGGCCTGATGCAAGGCCAGCGCATTCTGGTTACCGGCGGCGGCACCGGCCTGGGCCGGGTGATGAGCGAAGCGCTGCTGTTGCTGGGCGCGCAGGTCTACATCTGCGGCCGCCGCGGCGCCGTGGTGGAGCAGACCGCGGTGGAGCTGAACGCCGAACATGCGGCCAACAGCGGCGGCAAGGTCACCGGGCTGGCCTGCGACATCCGCCAGCCCGATGTCATCACTGAAATGCTCGACACCATCTGGGCCGATGGCGGCGCGCTCACCGGCCTGATCAACAACGCTGCGGGCAACTTCATCAGCCGCACCGAAGATTTGTCGCCGCGGGCCTTTGACGCCATCGCCAACATCGTGTTCCGCGGCAGCTTCTTCGTCACGCTCGATTGCGGCAAACGCTGGCTGGCGCAGGGCCGCAGCGCCAGCGTGGTGAGCATCCTCACCACCTGGGTCTGGAACGGCTCGCCCTTCACCGTGCCCTCGGCCATGGCCAAGGCGGGGTTGAATGCGATGACGCAGTCGCTGGCCGTTGAATGGGCCGGGCGTGGCATTCGCTTCAATGCCATCGCGCCGGGCCTGTTCCCCACCGAAGGCATGAGCGCGCGGCTGAACCCGGGCGGCGGCGAACACAAGGCGCAACCCGGCAACCCGATGCAGCGCGCCGGGCGCATGCCCGAGTTGGCCAACCTGGCGGTGTACCTGCTGTGCCCGCAATCGGAATACATGAACGGCCAGACCGTGGCCATCGACGGCGGCCAGTACCAAAGCACGGGCGGCAACTTTTCAAGCTTGCTGAAGTGGGGTGAGGAAGAATGGCAGCAAGCCCGCCAGGCGATTGAAAAGAAAAACGCGGCAGACCGCAGCCAACGTTCCGTTTGACTTCACAACCGAGTGCTTGATCATGAATCTTCGTGCCCTGTGTATTTCCCTGTTCACCAGCCTGGCCGCCGCAGCGGCGTCGGCGCAAACCACTGTCACCGAGCCCTGGGTGCGCGGCACCGTGGGCCAGCAGCAGGCCACGGGGGCGTTCATGCGCCTCACCTCGGCCCAGGGCGGCAAGCTGGTGTCGGTGTCCACCCCCATGGCCGGCACGGCCGAGATTCATGAAATGAAGATGGACGGCAACACCATGAAGATGCGCCAGGTGCCCACGCTTGAATTGCCGGCCGGCAAGATGGTGGAACTCAAGCCCGGCGGCTATCACATCATGTTGATGGACTTGAAGTTGCCCATGAAACCCGGCGCCCTGGTGCCGCTGACGCTGGAGGTGGTGGGCCAAGACGGCAAGGTTGAAACCTTGCATCTGAAGGTGCCCGTCAAGCCATTGGGCGGCGGCGCCCACAGCCACTGAAACCAACACGAAGTACCAACCCCATGTTCAACATGAAACGCAATCTCTTCATTGCCCTGGCACTGTGCGCCAGCGCCCTGGCCCAAGCCCAACCTTGCCCTGAAAAGAGCTTGATGTACTGGCAGGCCTTCCCGCCTGGGGGCGAGTCAGACCTGTCGGCGCGCCACCAGCAAGTGGTGTTGAAGAAGAAGTGCCCGGCCATCGACACCATCATCCAGTACAAGGCCGGCGCCGGCGGGGCCTTGATGTGGAGCACCATGAACCAGCTCGCCGGTGATGGCGTGAACATCGTCGGCGTCAACCTGCCGCACACCGTGTTGCAGCCGATGGAAGGCAACGTGCAATACAAGACGGCCGATGTGACGCCGGTCTACTGGTTCCACTACACGCCCGATGCGCTGGTGGTGCCCGAGCAAAGCGCGATCAAGAGCTTTGCCGATTTCATCAAGACGGCCAAAGAGCAACCCGGCAAGTTGAACCTGGGCGGCTCGGGCCAGAACTCGGCCAACCATGCCGCGCATGAGCGCATGAACCAGGCCTTTGGCGTGAAGACCAACTACGTGCCGTACAAGGGCACGGGCGACCTGAGCCTGGCCGTGCTGGGCGCGCATGTTGAAGGTGCCATGACCTACACGCCCTTTGCCATTGCCAACAAAGGCAAGGCGCGCGCGCTGGCCGTGGCCATGGACAAGCGCCACCCGTTGCTGCCCGATGTGCCCACCTTCAAAGAGCTGGGTGTCGATTGGGTCGATGGCGCGTTCCGTGGCATCGGCGTGCCCAAGTCAACGCCGCCTGATGCGCGCAAGCGCTTGTCCGACCTGTTCGCGGCGTTGAATGCGGAAGCCGAGATGAAAGAGTTGGCGGCCAAGAGCGGCTTTGAGCTGGTTAACGTTGGCGTTGAGCGGATGGACGCCTTCATGCAGGAGCGCATCAAGGTCTACACCGAGGTGGGTAAGCAGATGGGGTTGGGGAAGTAGCTGTCAGGGGTCGAGTTCGCCGGCGTGGCGCGAGTTGCCCGGCAGCACGTTGCGTGCGTGTGCAAGCGGCGCCAAGCGCAACGCCTCTTTGTGTAGCGCCTTCATCTCACAGGTTTGTTTCAGATGTCCGCGCCACCGCTCAGGGCGGCAGCAACGCTGCCCTGGCGCAGCAGATGCAAACAAAGTGCAAGACACCCCGCGACGAAGACGCCTTCCTCGAAGCTGCCGTTGAGCAGCAGGTTGGCGTGCGCGGCGCCGGCCGCGGCGAGCAGCGCTGCCAGCGCGACAGTGACGGCGCGAAGGTCATGTTTCATGGGAAGCCCCAAGTGGTTTGACGATGGGAGCGGCTTAGAACTTGTCCGTAAATAGGAGGACCCTGCGTTGAGACCAAAGGGCGATGGATGCAGACGCGCCCTTTGACCTCAACCCGAAGGGCCGGGGCCCCATTGGGCACAGGCGGGTGTCGCGAGTCGCTTGCGGTGAACCACACCGCGGCGCGCCTCGCTCCTACGCCTGTG
>JANOXU010000124.1:0-15891 GCA_031418595.1 Burkholderiales bacterium | reverse complement strand
CCGCGACACGCGGCTGGCCTTCGGCAGGCGTGAAGCCGTCCTCAGGACGGTTTCACGTCCAGCCTCAGTCCCCTTGGGGGATCGGCGCACGTACCCGCGCGCCGAGGGGCTGTCATGAGCCTGATGCACGCCTATGAAGTGACCGACCAGACCGGCACGCGCCACAAGGCGCACCTGGCTGATTGCCTGAACGTGCAGCGCACGCCCACGGCGCGGGTGCGCATCCTGGCGCGCGCGTTTCACCGCCTGGTGATCGACGGCTTGAGCATGCAGGTCGAGAAGGCCTTCGTCTACCTCGACCTCGCCCGCGGCCAGGCCTTCCTGGTGCAGCCGCCGCGTGAGCGCTACCGCTATGCCACGGCCAACCAGCGGCTGAACACGATGCTGGCGTTGTTGCCGGCACCGATGCGCGAACAGGCACACCAGGTGCGAGTGGTGTTCGGCGCGGAAGAACTGCGCGAAAAACTGGTGGCCGCCGAAGCGGGTTTCGATGACCGCGCCATCGAGCTGATGAAGTGCGCGCTGATTCACGACCACCCGGTGCTCATCACCCGTGCGCGACTGCGCCTGTCGCTCGATGCCGTGGATGTGCAAGGCGCCTGGTTCCTGGCGCAATACGACCACTCGCCCAAAACTTTTCGCCTGTGCTACGCGCTGCCCGAGCAGTTTTGCAAAGATGAGGCGGTGCTGCGCCGCTGGTCAGCCACCATGCGCCGGCACGACCTGTACGCCTTGCCGGCGCGGCACGACCACTGGGTGAACTACCGGCGCTGGGTGCCTTCGCAAGACGCCATGAGCCAGCTCAACAGCGTGGTGCTGGCCCTGGCCCAAGGCAAGCCACCAGTCACCGGCAGCGCAGCGTTCAAGACCATGCTCAAGCGCCTGCCGTGCGGCAGCGCGCTTTCATCGCAGGCCAAGACTGATCTGCGCAAGCTCTTCTTGTGGGCCAAGAAGACCAACAAGCAGGCGCTGCAAGACGAACTCTTCGAGTTGCGCTTTGGCATCGACCTGGAAGACGCCTGGTACCAGAACAGCGACAAGAACGACATCGACACCCTGTGGCGACTGCTGAAGAAACTGCCCGACAGCCATGTTGAAGGCAACACCAAACTCAGCGAGATCAACCTTGGCCAGGGGGTGGGCGGCGGGCTGTACTCGTCAAGCCGCGGCGAGATCGAGATCGGCTCGGCCGAGTTGGCCTTCAAGGAACGCTTCGAAGACACGCTGCGCCATGAAGTGGGCCATGCCGTGCACGAAGCCAACCCGGCGCTGGTGGACGGCTGGTTGTGGGAGCGTTTCGGCTGGGCCAGCTTCGAGCCCACCGATGCCGGCATTGAAGACTGGCTGCGCATCATGGGCGCCGCCGCCGGTTACGCCGAATTGACTGAGATCGACAAAGCCCGCGTGCGCGCGCTCATCAAGCAAGCCTGCGGGCCTGGCGAACAGTGGAAGCCCACGGTGACGCCCAACGCGCCCAACAGCAGCCCGTGGCGCTTGCCCGCCTGTGGTGCGCGCCTGGCGTTCGAGCAAAGCGGCGAAGACTGGTACGCCAACCACACCAATTGGCTGCGCGCCAACGACTACGCCTTCGCCATGAACTTCTGGTACGGCACGTTGATGTGCGTGAAGGCGCAGACGCTGGAATTCATCAACCAGCACATGCCCGACCCCTACGCGGCCATGAGCCCGGCCGAGTTCTTTGCCGAGATGTATGCCCTGTACTACGACCTGAATGACCCGCAGCGCCGGCACATTGAGGCTGATGTGAAAGGTTGGATGGATGCCAAGCTGGGGCCAGCCGGCAGCGTGGCCAAGCCGCCGCGGCCACGCAGCCTGAGCAACCGGGCGCGCGGCGTGCGGCCGGCGCGCCAGGCGGCGTGAAATTGCTCCCGGGTGTTTCCCTTGTTCCAGGGGGGCAGCAGGCGGCGCAAACTGCGGGGCAGCACGGTACATTTGGTGATCATCCAACTGTCAATTGGCGCAGGCTCGTTCTGTGTTGAGACAAGCTTTCGGGGAGCAAGGTCATGGTGAAGTTCGTTGAAATCTTTAACCAAAGCGCGGCCGCGTGGCGCAACTTTGGCGCCGCTTGTGTTCTTGGCCTGAGCCTGGGCTTGGTGGGTTGCGGGGGTGCAAACGGCGACGTGTTCACCGACACGGCAACGAGCACCGGCACCACGCCAAGTGCTGCCAGCGCCAGTTTGAAAATCTTGCTGACGGACAACTCCGGCGCGGTCATCAATCAAGTCTCGCCCGTTGATCCAGGCACCTTGCAGGCGCAAGTGAAAGACGCCAATGGCACGGTGGTGCCGAACGTTGCGGTGACCTTCACAACCAGTGACAAGACCGGCGTCTTCGTGCCCTCTTCCGGCACCGCGCTGACCGACATTTCCGGCGTGGCCAAGGTGACGCTGCCCGCGGGTGCCCAAGCTGGCGCCTTCACTGCCACGGCCAGCGCCTTGTTGGGCAGCACAGCGGTCAAGGCATCCACGAGCTATGGCGTGGGTTTTCCAATCTTGACGCTGGGTGCGCTCGCACTGGCCCCTACAACGCTTTCCGCAGGCGGTACCGCCAGCCTCAGCACCACGGTTCTGAGCGGCGGCAACCCGTTTACGCCGGCGCAGTCCGTCAGCTTCACTTCGCCTTGCGCGGTGGCGGGCAAGGCCGTTATCAGCTCACCCGTGATCACGGTCAACGGCGTGGCGAGCACGTCTTACACCGACAAGGGCTGTGGCGGCAGCGACACCATCACAGCCAGCACCAGCTTGGCTGACGCCACCGCCAGCCGCTCTGGCACCTTGGCTATCCTGCCTGCCACCGCCGGGCAAATTTCGTTTGTTTCTGCCTTACCGCAAAACATTGCTCTGAAGGGAACGGGCGGCCCTGGCCGGCAGGAATCGTCCACTGTCACCTTCAAGGTGCTCGACAGGAACGGCAACCCGGTGGCCGGTGTGCTGGTTGATTTCTTTGCGTTCAGCAGTACCGGCACGTCCGTGGGCACGGGCGGGCTGACACTCAACCCCATCGTTGCCAGTTCAGGTGCTGACGGCATGGTAGCTACCGTGGTCCTCGCGGGCACGGTCAACACGCCGGTTCGAATTTCCGCCACGCTCAGCGGCACCGTCCCTGCCATCACCAGCATCTCTGACCAGCTGGTGGTGTCCACGGGCATCCCGGATCAAGACAGCTTCTCGCTAAGCACTGAAACGTACAACGTCGAGGGCGCGAGCTACGACGGTTGCCCCAGCCCGTTCGGTTCGGTGCTGCGCATCAGCCTGGCTGATCATTTCAACAATCCTGTGCCCGACGGAACGGCAGTCAGCTTCACCGCCGAAGGCGCGGTGGTTGATGCATCGTGTTTAACCGGCCTGACCAATACCACCCTGACAAACGGGACGGTAATTGCGCAAAAGGGCATACCCGGTGTGTGTACGGTGCGATTCTGTTCGGCCTCACCCCGGCCCCGCGACGGCCGTATCACGATCCTGGCCTATGCACTCGGCGAGGAAAGCTTTACGGACGATCCCGCCATTGCCAATAGCATCAATCGCTTTGATCCTGCGGAAACGTTCCAGGATCTGTGCGAACCGTTCCGAAACGATCGCGCCATTTCCAACAGCGAGGCGAACTCAACGGTCATCGATGCCAAGGCAGGCCGGGTTTGCGAGAAACCGGTGGTGGGCGAACCCTACATCGATACCAACGGCGACGGGCAATACACGGCCACGGGCGACGGCAAGTACAACGGCGTGCTGAACATCGACCCCGCCACCGGCCAGACCATTGCCAGTGCCAAAACGCCCGTGGTACACGTCCGCGCTTCGTTGGTTCAGGTGCTTTCAACCAGTGTGGCAGCGATCACTTCCTTGACGCCAACCACGGTGAACCTGGATCACTGTGTCAACGGCACACCCTTTGTCAACAATCCGCGAACCGTTTTCCTGGCCATCCGTGACTTGAATCCGACCGTTTTCCCAGGCAACACCTTGCCCGGAAACATCCTGCCCGCGGGAACGCAAATTTCCATCACGGCTTCGAACGCCAAGATTCTTGGTGAGGCGAGCTTTGTCGTCCCGAACACCAACGAACATCGTTCTGCGGTCTGGACATATCCGGTCAGCGTTCAAAGTGACGCAACACAATCTGGCCCTGGCGCAACACCGCCCCTTGAATGCACAAACCCAGTCTCAAGCGGTGCCCTGACCGTCAAGGTCACGACGCCTGGCGGCACGGTCACGTCGCTGGCCGTTGTCGCAATCAACGACTGATTGGCGCGCCCCAAGGCCGGCCGGGGCCGGTGTCCCCTACGGCGCTCAAGGAAAGTGGCAAAGCCACATGTCCTTGACTTTGGGGTGCCGGGCAATCAACTCCTGGAAACGCCCGCACGCTGCTTCACAGCGGCGGCGTCTGCCGGCTGTTGACCGCCAACATCGGCCCGGCCTGCTTGGCGGCATCGCGCCCCAACAACACCCGAATGCCCACGCCCTGCATCAAGCCGGGCTGGTGAACCAGCGCCACGCTCAAGCCCAAGGTCTTGGCCAAGGTGGACGCCGCAGCGCGGTCTTGCTCAGAGCGGTACTGAACTTCGCTGTGCATCACGTTGTAGTGGCGGTGGTTTGTCAGGCGCACCGCGCCGATGCCGCCGGCTGCCGACATCTGCCCCGCCGTGAACCGGGCCAGGCCTTGGCGACCGGCGCCGTTGCTGAACTCGACCTTGAGCTTGGCCAGGCCGTCGGCGGGCATCGGCAGCACCACCACGGGCGGCAGCACCATCTGCGCCAATGTAACGGTTGAGGTGATTGGCAGCGTGGCTGCCATCGGTGCCGCTGCCACTTTGGAAACGGGTTCGCCGGCGTTCACAGCGGGTCTAGGTGCTGCGCTGGACTGGGCAGCTTGTGCAACCGGTGTCTCGCGCGGCATGACGCGCGCAACGGCCAGCGGCGCGGGCAGCGCCACGGCCACGGCAGGCACATCCGGCGACTTGAGTTCAAGAATGTGCGGGCTTTGCTGCACCCAACGCATGCCTTGGGCGGGTGCGGCTTCAGGTGACGTGGCAGGTGCCGTCTTTGCCGTGGCGACTTGCACGGGCACAGCCACAGGCGCTGCCACCGGCACGGGCGCAGGCCCAACCACTTGAACAGGCACGACTGCGGGCGCTGGCATGGCCGCGGGCACTTGCACAGGCACTTGCACAGGCACTTGCGCGGGCGTTTGTACCGGCACCGGAACAGGTGCTGCTGCCGCAACCAAGCTGGCCGCCGCCACTGGCGCCGCTGTGGCAACGATCGGCTTGGCCGCGGGTTCAGCTTGAGCCACCACAGGCGCCAGCGCAGCGCGCTCGGCCTGAATCTTGGCGGCGGCAACAAGTTGGGCCAATTGGTCGCGCACGGCGGGCCAGACCAGCGTGTCGTCGGGTGCCAGGCGAATGGCCTGCTCGACATGAACTCGCGCCGTCTCGAACTGGCCACCGCGAATCAGCAACATGCTCAGGTTGCCATGCAGGTGAGCGGCAGTAGGTTGCAACTCGATGGCACCGCGCAGCGCGGCAACCGCTTCGTCGGTGCGGCCCAAGCGCGACAGCGCCACGGCACGGCCGTTAAAGGCGTCCACCCACTTAGGCTGCAAGGCCATGGCCCGGTCGAACCAGGCCAGGGCGGTTTCGTTGCGGCCTTCAGCCAGGGCCTGCTTGCCCAGTTGGTAGGCCGATGGCGCCGACAGCGGTGCCGTTTCCACGCGCATCATGGGCTCAACCTGCAAAGGGTTGGGTGTGGAGGGCGCCGTGCCAGGTGGGTTGAGCCCGGCGCAACCGGCCAGGAACGTGCCAACAGCCAACGCGGCGGCGCTGCGCAAGGGCAGTTGCCGGTGCGGGGCCGGTGCGCGGGCGGCGTGCTTCGTTGCGGGCTTGAAGGTGTGAGCGGCCATGGTCGAAACCTCTTGGTCAGTTCTTGCAGGGGCAGCCACCGGCTGCGGAAAGCGACAACGCATTTGCACCATGCCGCGCCGCCGCGCGGCACCAACCGTTGAGGAATGGACCGGCGCAGCGTTGTGCATGGTGGGTCTCCTTTGGGTTCAGCGGCCGCCGGACATGATCGGGATGACGCTGCGCGCCAGGCCAATGACGGCCGGCCCCACCAGCACCAACATGATGGCGGGAAAGATCGTCAGCAGCAGCGGGAACAGCAGCTTGGTGGGTATCTTCGAGGCGGCCTCTTCGGCGCGGTACTGGCGGCGGGTGCGCAGGTCATCAGCATGCACGCGCATCGAATCGGCCACGCTGGTGCCGAAGCGGTCAGCCTGCAGGATCATCGAGACGAACATGCTGATCTCGTCAACACCAGTGCGCGCGGCCAGGTTGCGCATGGCGCGTTCGCGGGTGGCACCGATGCGCAGCTCGATGCCCACCAGTTGCAACTCATCGGCCAGGGCCGGGCTGCGCAGGCCGATCTCCTGCGCCGCGCGCTGCAGCGCCATGTCCAGGCTCAAGCCCGCTTCAATGCACACCACCATCAGGTCGATGGCATCGGGAAACGCTTCGAACAGTTCGCGCTTTCGGCGTGCGGCCATCGAGCCCAGCACCATGTTGGGCAGGTAGTAGCCCAGGCCGGCCGCGCTGACCAACAGAAACATCACGGTTTGGCCTTGCATGCGAATCGTGCCGAACTGCACGCCCAGCCACATGACCAATGGCAAGCCCAACGCCAGCACCACCTTCAGCGCAAAGAAATACATGGGGGCCGAGCGCGCTCGAATACCCGCATTCATGAACTTGGCCCGAAAGCGGGTGATTTCCTCCTCAGTGTCGGGTGTGGCCAGGCGCGCAACAGGCGCGGCCATTCTCTGCATCGCACCACCGCCTGCGTCAGCGTCCACCTGCGCGTACTTGCTGGGCCGCCCGCCCGCAGCGACCTGATCCATGCGTTCTCGAATGCGGCTGCGCCGATCCCAGATTTGAGACGTGGCCCAGACCACGCCCACCACGGCAGCAAACAACAACACCAAAACCAGAATCTCAAGAGGCGGCATGATTCAGACCCTGATCTTGACCAGCCGCCACATCCAGAAAACACCGATGACATACATCACGGCACAGGCGTAGATGAGGTTCAGCCCTGTGGGGTCGGTCCACAGCAGCGACATGAATTTCGGGTTGAGCATGTTGATCACGAACGCCATCACGATGGGCATCAGGCCCAGGATCCAGGCCGACAACTTGCCCTCGGCGGCCAGCACCTTCACCTTGCCCAACAGCTTGAAGCGGCTGCGCACAAGCGCCCCGATATTGCCCAGCACTTCGGCCAGGTTGCCGCCGGTTTCGCGCTGCAGGAGCACGGCGATCACGAAGAACCGAACGTCGTCGATGGGGAGCCGCTTGGCCAAATTGCGAAAGGCATCTTCAAGCGACAAACCAAAATTCATTTCGTCGTGAACGATGCGAAATTCCTGGGCTAACGGATCAGGTGACTCTTCCGCCACCATTTGCAAGGTGGCCGGGAAGGCATGGCCGGCACGCATGGCGCGCGCGATCAAGTCAATGGCGTCAGGCAATTGCGCTTCCATTTGCCCCAGGCGCTTGCCGCGTTCGTACAGCACCCAGCCGATCGGCGCGGCGCCTGCCAGTGCGCCAACAATCAAGGCGATCAAGATGGGTCGGTTCAACAGCACGATCGCAAGAAAACCCAGCGTCCCACAAACCAGGCACGCCAGCAGCAGACGCGAAACGCTGAAGTCGCGGCCCGACTGCTCAATGATCCGATCAAGCGCCGATAGACGCGGCACCGTCAGGAGCAACTGCTCCATGAATGACGATTCCTGCGTCTTCAGCAGGTCACCGCGGTTGGCACCGCCGGCGGACAAATTGCGCACGCGCCGACGCAGCCGCTGCACCTCGGGGCCGCGGTTTCGGTCCCACAGCAAGTAGCCGCCTTCCAGGCCGAAGACCACGGCCACGAAGGCCACCACCAGCGTCAAGACCAGGCCAGTGTCCATGGCCATCAGCGCGGTTTGGCCGCGGGCTTGCCCACGGCGTAGATGCGCGCGGGGTCGTAAATGTCATCAGGCACGTGTTGCCCAAACGCGCGCAGGCGATCCTGGAACTTGGGCCGCACGCCGGCGGCCTTGAAGTGGCCGGTGACCTGGCCGTCGCTGTCGATGCCCGCCTGGGTGAAGACGAAAATGTCTTGCAGCGTGAGCGTATCGCCTTCCATGCCGGTCACTTCAGTCAGCGAGATCATCTTGCGCTTGCCGTCAGACAGGCGCTGGATCTGGATCACCGCCGAAAGTGCCGACGAGATTTGCTGACGCGCCGCCCGCGGCGGCATGGGCATGCCCGCCATGCCGATCATGTTTTCAATTCGCATCAGCGCGTCGCGCGCGGTGTTGGCATGCACCGTGGCCATTGAGCCTTCGTGGCCGGTGTTCATGGCTTGCAGCATGTCAAACGCCTCGCTGCCACGCACCTCGCCCAGGATGATGCGGTCGGGCCGCATGCGCAGCGCATTGCGCACCAGGGCGCGCTGGTTCACCTCACCGCTGCCTTCGATGTTGGCCGGCCGGGTTTCAAGCCGCACCACATGGGGCTGCTGCATTTGCAGCTCGGCCGCGTCTTCAATGGTGACCACGCGCTCGTCTTCCGGAATGAACCCTGAGAGGATGTTCAACGTGGTTGTCTTGCCGCTGCCCGTGCCGCCGGAAATGAGGATGTTCAATTTGGCCTTGACCATGGCTTCGAGCAACTCGGCCATTTCAGGCGTGAGCGTGCCGAACTGAAGCAGGTTTTCCATCATCAGCGGCGTGCGCGAAAACTTGCGAATCGACAGCACGGGGCCATCCAGCGCCAGCGGCGGAATGATGGCGTTCACCCGTGAACCGTCTTGCAACCGCGCATCCACCATCGGGCTGGATTCGTCGATGCGCCGGCCGATGCGCGAGACGATCTTGTCGATGATCTTCATCAAATGCTTGTCATCATCGAAGTGCACATCGGTGAGTTCGAGCTTGCCGCGCCGCTCGACATAAACCTGCTTGTGGTTGTTGACCAGGATGTCATTCACCGTTGCGTCGGTGAGCAAGGGCTCCAGCGGCCCCAGGCCCATCACCTCGTATTCGATGTCGCTGACCACCTGGCGCCGCTCGGCGGCATTGAAGGGCATGGCACCTTCGGCAATCATGCGCTCGACCAGGGTGCGCACTTCTTCGCGCAGCCGGTGCGGCTCCAATGTGCCCAGGGCGTTCAGGTCGACACGTTCCAGCAACTGGCGGTACAGCTCGGTCTTGAGCTGGGTGTAGCCGGTGCTGCGTGCCACGTTGGCGTGGCGGCGATCGCCCAGGTCACCGAAACGAGATTCAATGCCGTCGGCCAGGCGCGAATCGGCAAACTCCGGTGCGGCGCGGTTGTGCGCCGGCGCGCTGAAACGAGACGGCGCCGAGGCGCTTGCAGGCAATGCGGGCACCGACGGCACCGTGTCCACCGCGTCGCCCGCCTTGGCCGCGTCGCGCGGTGCCTCGCGGGTCCAACTGGCCAGGCGATCTTTGAGTGACATGTTTGGTGCTCCCTGCAGCCGGCTGTTTTAAGGTTTGCCCACGCTATGCCTGCGTTCAAGGGCGAGCGCGCGTCAAACTGCGAAACCAGCCACTGGGCCGCGCGGCTTCAAGTTCTTCAGGCAGCCATTCGTCCGTCCAGGCCACCAGCGCTTTGGCCACCGGGTCGCGCGGGGTGTGGCGCAGCAGCGGCAGGCCATGGTTGATGGCATAGGCCACGTTGGCATAACTGTTCGGAATTTCGCGCGCATGGCTGAACTGCAGCGCACGGCGAACGTCGGCAACGCTCAGGTCGCTGCCTTTTTCAACCCGGTTGATCACCAGTTCGATCTTCTCTTGCGGGTAGCCCAGTTCGCGCAGCAGGTTGAGCAGGCGTTTGCCGTCGTGCAGGAACGGCAAGGTGGATTGCGCAATCAGGTACAGGCGCTGCGCCATGTCGAGCGCACGCAGGGTCACGGCGTCGGGCACGCGGCCCAGGTCGAGCACCACGAAGTCAAACCGCGTGGCGGCCAGGGCGATGATGTGCGCCACCGTTTCGGCGCGGATGCCCACCGCGGCGTCGAGCGTTTCGGGCGCCGCCAGCAGCCACAAGTGGCTGGCGCACTTGAGCATGGTGCTTTCCAGCAGCGCGGCATCAAGGCGGTGTTCTTGCTGCGCCAGGTCAGCCATGGTGCTTGTGACGGGCTGGTCGGAAATGAAGATGGCCGCGTCGCCCAGGTGCAGGTTCAGGTCGATCACCGCCACGCGCTGCTTGCCGCGCGACAACGCGTGCGCGAAGCTGGTGGCCAGGAAGGTGGCGCCGCTACCGCCCTTCACGGGCATGAAGGCAATGACCTGGCCTTCAGAGCGGGACCCCTCGCGGTGCGAGAGCAACCGTTCCATCTGGCGGCCATAGGCTGCCTTGAATTCACCGTTGGCCAGCGGCGTGTGCACCACTTCGCGGATGCCGGCGCGCATGGCGCCCATCAGCGTGGCCTGGCTGCGGTCAGCCGTGAGCAGGATGACTGACGTACCAGGCTGGCTGTTCAGCGCGCCACCGAGCATTTGCAGATCGACATCGCCAATGGCGGGCAATTCGGCCACCAGCAGGTCGGGGCGGCCTTGCAGCACTTCCATGCACACCGCGTCGATGCTGCCGACCTGGCTTTGCACGTCGGCCTGGCCCTTTGCCGTGGCGATGTCGCGCGCCACAACCTGCACGGCGGTGGGGCTGGGGGCGACAACGGAAACTTTGATGGGCATGGGCAGGTGAAACCTTGAACTTCAAACGCAGCGCGGGTTGAGCGTGCTGTCCATGCTTTCGCGCGAAAGAAAGGTCTTGGCGGTGGGCAGCGTGAGGGTGATGGGCATGAACGGGGCGATGGAATCAATGCGGTAGCCTGAAAGGCTGACCGTGACGCCTTCGCAATTGGCAACCGTACAAGCGGCAGGGGTGTAAGTGACGGTGATGGTTCCGCCCGTGGCGGTTGCCAAGAACGGCGCCATGCGGCTTTGCACGGCCGAATCGCTCTTGTCGCACACCACGGCAACGCGGGCACCTTCACGCGCTGCCTCGTGCGCCGAGTTGATGGCAAACAGCCAGCGCGAGAAGTCGATCATGGCCAGCAGTGCGCTGAGAAATATTCCGAATACCAAAGCAAACTCGATGGCAACGGAACCGCGTTGGGTTGGCGCGTTAGAAAAATACATATGGCACCGTCATGCTGATTGGGCCGAGATTGATTGACGGAAAAATGACCGGCACCCAAGATACAAATGAGTAACTGACAATCGTTACCGTTACCAAGTCGATCGTGCCATTTGTGCCACCCGTTTCAACATTGTCAACAACTGTATTTGCTGGCGGCTCAATGACTTCGAAACTGGATTCAACCAAATTGGGGAGCAAAGCCGTTCCCGTGCAACCAGGATTTGCATACGCTGCCACGCAGCGTGCAGCACGTTTGCGATCTGCCAAAAGCGGGTATACCAAATCATCCAAGACGACATAGTAACGGGCAGCAGACCGAACTGATTTGGCGAGAACATCGTACGCGTACAACGCTCGGCCAACCTCAACAATGCCCACTGTCAAGCTGACCATCAGCATCAATATCAAGGCTAGTTCGACGGCCGCGGCGCCGCGCGCATTTGACCCGCTGATTGTTCGGTGGTTGGCGCGGCGTAAATTCATCGCAACACTCATTTTGCCAACACTGGTACCAACGGGCCATATACCCCACCGGCCAGCCCACTGGATGCACAAGGCGACCCTACAGCATTTGCCAAACCCAAATACTCATACTCTGGATCATTGGTCGCGGCCGTCCAACCGCCCCCTGATTTGACAGGCGCCGACAACAGAATGCATCCGAAATCTTTAACATTCGACGCTTGATTTCCAGGCGGCGTATTCCAAATACTGCAATCAACCATCGCAGCCGTTGTCAAACGCCGTTTTTTGCCCAGCGCGCCATGTTGGGCTGATGTCAGAGGCAACTGGTAGTTGCTCGCAACGGTTCCGTTGAAAGGTGCTCGGGCGGTCAGCCGGGTGACGTAATCCGTATAGTTTGGTGAAGCAATGCCAGCATAGCTGTACGCTGTGAAATCAGGCGCCGGTCTATTCGTCGCTCCATAGCTGTTCGCATACAGCCCAAATCGGGTATTCCACGCATTCTGCAAGGTGTTGACAACTCCGAGCGCATTGCCCGGTGAGCCAAGTGCCACGGTGCAGGTACCGTTGCCGGTAATCAAGGCCGCCAAAGCCGTTGCATTGGCGGGCGTGGTAAACATGATCCAGCCGAAATTGCCGGTACCATATTGCTGGCCAGACTTAATGGCGGTTTTTCGCGTACCCGGAGTCAGCCCCCACGGCGGAGTGTCTGTCGCAATTTTTGTTGGGTCAATGCAGATGGCAATGGGAAACACGCACGTACCCTGCGCATGGCCCAGCGTTCCCACGGCGTCAGCCGCTACCGCTGCCGTGCTTCCGACTGGCCCAAGAAATACCGACAGCAATGGCTTGAAAAACAGTGGATTGTCGTTGTCTTCATACGTGCAGCGAACGTACTTGGCATCTTTGGGCAGCAGGCCTTTGTTGTCTGCCGTCGTTGACGCCAGCCAAGCCGCACCGGACAGGGCTGTGCTGAACTCCACCTGGACATCGCCAAGCGAAAAATCGTCCTTTTGAAAGTGCAGGCGGTTAACCGTGTTGGCTGTTCGCGCCACCGTTGCATTGGTTTTCGAAATATCCATCGTGGCCTTGCCGTGGGCGATGGCGATATCAAAAATCTTGGGATCCGTGGTGCCCGTCAGCGGCGACGCCGCTGCCAGCGCGCACGCATCCATCGCATTCTGGACTTCAGTCTTGTAGACGAACAGCCGCGCCAGATCGACCACCAGGGCACCGAACCCAAACAGGATGGGCAGGGTGATCAATGCCAGGATCGCAATCGCACCGCGCTGTGCCGCACGGCGCAGTAGCGTGGGAACGAAAGCACGCATGGCGAGCCCCCTTCATTGCCCGGCGCTGGAAGCCGTGACACCGATGACGCTGAACGTTGGCGGCGGGGTCTTGTAGCTGTCGCGCTGCTTGGCCAGCGTGTTGCGGGCAGCCTGGGCATCGGCCAACGCGGGGAGCGCACTGTCGCGCCCGGCCATGGGGTTGAGCGTTTGCAGCGCCGCAGCCTGGCGCACGCTTTGGCCAAACGCCTGGTCGAGATTTGGCGTGGTCGCCATGCAGCCGCTCAGCAGAGCCACAGCCAAACTCAATGGAACAACAGGGGTGCGGATCATGCGGATCATGGTTTGGCCCTCACTTCAATTGCAGGTTGTCAGGTGCTGCCTTGGGCGCGCCGGCCTTGCGCCCGCCTTCGGGAACGTCGGCCCGGCCCGAGCCTTCGAGCTTGCCGTCGCGGATCATTTCAAGGCGCGAAGGCGGCACGAAACCGTCGGTGGGCAGGGCCACGTCACCGGGCAGCGACTTGATCAGCCGCGCGGTGATGACGAACAGCAGCTCGGTGCGATCCGTCTGGAATTCGGTGGAGCGGAACAGCGCGCCGAGCACGGGCAGGTCGCCCAGGAACGGGAAGCGGCTGATGTTTTCAGTGACGTTGTTCTTGATCAACCCGGCAATGGCCATGCTCTGGCCATCGCGCAGCAAGATGGTGGTGGCCACACGGCGCGTGGTGAAACTGGGCAGCACCGCGGTGGCACCGCCCACGGTGGTGAAGGGGCTGCCGGTGCGGGTGAGTTCCGATACTTCAGGCGCCACTTTCAGGTGAATGACGTCACCGTCGAGCACCACCGGCATGAACTTCAGGCCGACGCCGAATTCCTTTTCTTCCAGGGTGATCGTCACGCTGCCGTTGTCAGCTGCGCGTGAAACCGGAATGAAGACCTTGCCGCCGGCCAGGAAACTGCCTTCCTGGCCGCTGACGGCCACGATGTTGGGCTCGGCCAGGATCTTGACCACGCCGTCGTCGCGCTTGGCGTCAACCGAGGCCGACGAGCCGCGCGAGTTGCGCGCCACGATGCTGCCGAACACGTCTTGCAACTGCGAGGTGAGCAGGCCGTAATGAATGCCGCCGAAGGTGCGGCCGATGTTCAGGCTGATGCCGAACTGGTCGAGCAGCGAACGCGAGACTTCGGCCACTTTCACTTCCAGCATCACCTGCTGGGCCTGCGCAATGGCCATCAGGTTGATGACGCGCGGCGAAGTGGCGCCACTGGCAGCCGCCCCCCCGCCCGCACCGGCAGCACCCGCACCGGCCGCCCCCACGCCCTGACCCGCCGCCGTAGCGGCCACCGGTCGCGCAAAGGCGCGCGCAAAGCCTTCAGCCACCGACACCGCATGGTCGGCCTTGACCGAACTGCTGACCACGCCCGCCAGCACGATGGAGTCGGCCGCGGAACGAACGACGATGCCTTTTTCATTCGGCAAGATGGCTTCGATCTGGCGCTGCAAGGTGACCGTGTCGATGGTGACCGAGACGTCAAGCACCGTGACCTGCCCGCCCTTGCGCCACAGCATCACGTTTGAAGAACCGAAGGTCTTGCCCAACAAGTACAGCTCGCGCGTGCCGGTGAGGGTGACATCAAGCACCGCCGGGTTGCCCAGCGAAATGCGTTCGATTGGCGCGGGCAGGCGCACCAAGGTTGATTTGCCCACCGTGAGCGTGATGGGCGGGGCCACCTCGGCGCCAGACTCCACCACCTGGATGTTGGCCGCGCCTTGCGCCTGCGCCGGGGCCTGCAAAAAAACCAGCAACACCAGGCCCAGGCAAAGCCCGATGGCCGCCTGCACCAGCGCCCTGCCGCTGCGTGTGGAAACTGTGGTTGGGGCTTGCATCACATCTCCACCGTTGAACGGCTGACGCCGCGAATGACTTCTATCTTGGTCAAATCAGGCTTGGCCTCGGGCGGCGGCGCCGCGGGTTTGGGTGGTTCGGGCTTGGGCGCCGGCGCCGCGGCCACCACGCGCTTCACGGGTGCGGGCTTGGGTGGCGCCACGGCCACCGGCGCTGGCGGCGCACTGGCCGCCGGGTGGGCGGCGAACAGGTCAGCCTTGCTCATGCCCACGCTGCGGGTGGGCTGGGTATCGAGTTGGTTGCGCAGCACCAAAGACAGGCTGCCCACGCTGCGCGCCACATCCAGCAGTTCAGCCTGGTCGGGCGTGACTTCCAGCGTCACCGCTGACACCACCTTGGGCTTGGTTTCGTCGCGGCTGGCCTCTTGCGCAATGGCCAGCACCAGGATGCGTTCGAGCACGATCTTCGACATCGCCGCGCCCTGGTTGCGCTTGTTGCTTTCGTCATCGACCGTGGTGTGGACCATGACATCGACATGACTGCCCGGCAGCGCGAAGCCGGCCACCCCCACCACTTCATTCACCTTCACCGTGATGGCGCGCTTGCCCGCACCGATGACGGCCGACAGCCCACCCTTGCTGCCCTTGGCGGCGAGCTTGGATTCGAGGACGGGTTCGCCGCGCGTGAGCGCCGTTTTCAGCACCCGGCCTTCAAGCTCTTTCGGGTCGCGAAAGCCGCCATCGGGCAACACGGTGGCCGACCAGGCCACCGACGTGAGCGCGGTGGCTTCCAGCGGCTGGCCCAGGTTCAGGTCACGTGCCGCCACCACCAGTTGGGCGCCGGCGCCGCCGCGCTGGTTGAGCCACTTTGCCGCCATGACCACCGCCGCCAGGCCGGCCAGCAGCGCCAGCACCAACACGATGATTGCGCGCGTGTTTTTCATGTTTCCGTCCCCGAGGTTGATGCGCAGTATGGCCCGCGCACCCTAGTGCAACCAGCAATCCTTGTAGTTCATGCCCACCACCGCGAGGCTGCCCACGGTGATGGCGAAGGCATAAGGTAAACGATA
>JANOXU010000123.1:0-16721 GCA_031418595.1 Burkholderiales bacterium | reverse complement strand
CTCGGCGCGGGCCCGACCCAAAGCCCGACAGGCTCCTAGGCGCAAACCACAGCCATAGCTCTCGCTATGGCGCGGATTTGCAACGACGCATGGCGGACGAAGACGCGGTTTCATGTATCGAAACTTCTGGATCGCAACACTAGGCGCAAACCCGGGCCTTGGCTGGTGGCCAAGGCCCGGGTTTGCAACGACGCAGATGCGCCCTTTGGCCTCAACCCGAAGGGCCCTCCTATTTACGGACAAGTTCTAAGCTTCCCAGGCCAGCGGGAAGCGGAACTGCCGGCAAGAACCATTTGGCAAGTGGTCACCCACCACGCCCGAAACCAGGCCACGGCCGCCATGAACACAGCCTCTCCCGCCCCCATCCTCAACCTCAGCGCCTACCGTTTTGTGGCCCTGCCCGACGCCGCGGCCTTGGGCGACAAGCTGCGCACGGCTGCGCAGGGCCGCGCCATCAAGGGCACGATTCTCTTGACCGAGGAAGGCATCAACCTGGTGCTGGCCGGCGCCGAAGCCGGCGTGCGCGAGTGGCTGGCCCTGCTGCAAGCCGACGCCCGGTTCGCGGCGCTGGACGTGAAGGAGAGCTTCAGTGCCAACGTTCCATTCAAGCACCTGCGCGTGAAGCTCAAGCGCGAAATCATCCGCATGAACCAACCGCAAGTGCAACCCGCCAATGAGCGCGCGCCGGCTGTGGATGCGCTCACCTTGAAGCGCTGGCTTGACGCAGGCCATGACGACGCCGGGCGCCCGGTGTTGCTGCTGGATACACGCAACGGCTTTGAAGTGGAGGCGGGCGCCTTCGCGGGCGCGTTGGACTGGCGGCTGAACAAGTTCAGCGACTTTCCCGCCGCTTTGGCCGCGCGGCGCCAGCAGTTGGCAGACCACACCGTGGTGAGCTACTGCACGGGCGGCATCCGCTGCGAAAAGGCTGCGCTGGCCATGCGCGCGGCGGGTGTGAGCAACGTCTACCAACTCGAAGGTGGCGTGCTGCGCTACTTTGAAACGCTGCCCGGTGCGCCGCACTGGCAGGGCCGTTGCTTCGTGTTTGATGAGCGTGAAACCTTGGGGCCAGACTTGGCACCGGCAGCTGGTTGACACCCATGTGCCGGTGCCAAGTAGGCGCCGCCTCAGTAGGTTTCCAGATGCAAGCGCCCCTCGCGCTTGAGCGCCGCGCCCACCGTTTCCCAGTTCAAGCCGGCCTGCCTGGCCACTTCGCTCAAAGCCAGCACCACGCCTTCCTCCATTGCCTTCAGGCCGCAGACGAAGAAGCAGGCGTTCGGGTCAGCCAACAAGGGCCCCAGGTCGGCCGCGCGCTCGCGCATCACGTCTTGCACATAACGTTTGGGTTTACCTTGTTCGCGCGAGAAGGCGAAGTGGATGTCGATGAAGTCTTTGGGCAGGCCTTGCAGCGGGCCGAAGTAGGGCAGCTCTTCCTGGGTGCGCGCGCCGAAGAACAGCATCAGCTTGCCGCCTTCAAATTTCCCGGATGCGCGCAGCCGCCGGCGCCATTCGGTCATGGCGCGCATCGGCGCGCTGCCGGTGCCGGTGCAGATCATCACGATGTGGCTGCGCGGGTGGTTGGGCATCAAGAAACTGGTGCCGAAAGGGCCGATGACCTGCACCTTGTCGCCCACGGCCAGGTCGCACATGTAGTTGCTGGCCACGCCGCGCACCGGCTTGCCCGAGTGGTCTTCGAGCACGCGCTTGATGGTGAGAGACAGGTTGTTGTAGCCCGGGCGCTCGCCGTTGCGCGGGCTGGCGATGCTGTACTGGCGCGGGTGGTGGGCGCGGCCGTTTTCATCCACGCCTGGCGGCACGATGGCGATGGATTGGCCTTCGAGCACCGGGAACGGCATGGCGCCGAAATCGAGCACGACGTGGTGGGTGTCGTATTCCTTGCCCACCGCGGTGACGCGCACGTTGCCACCCACCGTGGCGGTGATGGTTTTTTCCGCGGCCTTGGGGCCGTAGAGGTTGGTGTAGGCATGCGCGGCCGACCATGGCGGCACACTGGCGCCGAACTGCGCGCTGTTGAACACCGCTTCGCCCGCGCCACTGGCAGCCTGCGCCACGGCCAGCGGCTCCAGCGCAGGTTGCGCATCAGCCACGACACCGGCCTGGGCCAATTGCTCGGCCGTCAGCTCACCGGGCAATTCGTCCCAGGTCAACTGCTCGGCCGGGGCGTAGGCCAAGCTGCTGGGCATGTTGCGCCAGTTGTCGATGCTGCCCGTGGGGCAAGGCGAAATGCAGGCCATGCACAGGTTGCACTTGCCAGCATCGACCACGTAGTTGCGCGAGTCATGGGTGATCGCGCCCACCGGGCAGATCGCTTCGCAGGTGTTGCAGCGAATGCAGATCTCGGGGTCGATCAGGTGTTGTCTGATCAGCTTGATCTCGGCCGGCGCGTTCATGGTTCTCGTCTCCAGTTCGTAGATCAGTGAGGGTGCTCAGGCAAAACGCACGTACTCGTAGTCCACCGGCTGGCGGTTGATGCCCATCACCGGCGGCGCGATCCAGTTCGCAAACTTGCCCGGCTCCACACAGTGGCCCATCAGGCTGGTGACGAAGGCGCGGTCTTGCTCGCTGGGCAGCCACTTGTCGACATTGGCCTTCCATTCAGCCTCGCTCAGCACGCGGCCATCGGGCGACACCTTCACCTGCGCCAGAGCGCCGATGTTGCGGTGAAAGGCCTTGTGCGGCGGCACCAGGCGCACCGGAATGCCGGCCTTTTCGATCACCTTGTTCCAGCGGTTAACACCCGCCACGCTGTCGGCAATGAAGTCGTCGCGCAGCACTTCGTTCAGGGCGTTGAGCATGGGCACTTCTTTCTCAACGAGCTGGCCGTTCTTCACTTCCAGCACCTTGTAGGTCTGGCCGCGCAACTGGTGGTCGTCCATGCGCTTGCCTTCTTCGTAGCGGCCCTTCAGCCCGGTGGAATAGAAGGTGGCGGCGTTGCTCGATTCATCGGCTCCGAACAAGTCCACCGTCACGCTGAAGTGGAAGTTAAGGTAGCGCTGCAGCGTGGGCAGGTCGATCACACCGGCGTTGCGCAGCACGTTCACGTCGTCGGTTTTCATTTCGTTCATCGCCGCGCAGGTGCGCGCAATGACGCGGCTGACGCCCGACTCGCCCACGAACATGTGGTGCGCTTCTTCGGTGAGCATGAACTTGGTGGTGCGGTCCAGCGGGTCGAAGGCGCTCTCGGCCAGGGCGCAGAGCTGGAACTTGCCGTCACGATCGGTGAAGTACGTGAACATGAAAAAGCTCAGCCAGTCGGGCGTGGCTTCATTGAAGGCACCCAGGATGCGCGGGTTGTTCTCGTCACCGCTGCGGCGTTCGAGCAGCGCATCGGCTTCTTCGCGGCCGTCGCGGCCGAAGTGCTTGTGCAGCAGATAGACCATGGCCCACAGGTGGCGGCCTTCTTCCACGTTGATCTGGAACAGGTTGCGCAGGTCGTACATGCTCGGCGCGGTGAGGCCCAGGTGGCGCTGCTGCTCAACGCTGGCCGGCTCGGTGTCGCCCTGAGTGACGATGATGCGGCGCAGGTTGGCGCGGTATTCGCCGGGGATGTCGCTCCAGGCCTTTTCGCCCAGGTGGTCGCCGAAATGGATCTTGCGTTCGGCGTCGCCCGGGTTGAGGAAGATGCCCCAGCGGTAATCGCGCATCTTGACGTGGCCAAACTGCGCCCAGCCTTGCGGGTCGACGCTCACCGCGGTGCGCAGGTAAACGTCGTAGTTGGTCGAGCCTTCGGGGCCGACATCGTCCCACCAACTGATGAAGTTGGGCTGCCAGCCTTCGAGCGCACGCTGCAGGGTGCGGTCGTCGCTCAAGTTAACGTTGTTGGGGATTTTCTGGCTGTAGTCGATGCTTGACATGGGAGTGTTCCTGAGTTGTAGATGAAGGGGCCGTGGCTGCTGGCGCGATCAGACTCTGTTCCAGTCGAATACCGCCTTGTCGCCTTTTCCGTAAACCTTGAGCGCGCCCTTCTCGCCCACCGCATTGGGCCGCTGGAAGATCCAGTTCTGCCACGCGGTGAGGCGGCCGAAGACGCGGGTGAACATGTTCTCGGGGCCGTTGAAGCGCAGGTTGGCTTCCATGCCGGTCAGTGCATCAGGGTTCATGGCCACGCGCTCTTCGATGGCGATGCGCACTTCGTCAGCGTAGTCGATGTCGTCGGGGTTGCTGGTCACCAGGCCCAGGGCGAAAGCGGCGTCGGCGTCGAGCGCCGTGCCGGCCTTGGCGCGCACGGCTTCCATCGGCGCGGCTTCGTCATAGAAACGGCGCTGCAAGCGGCTTTGGCCGGTGACCATGGGCAGCAGGCCGAAGTTCATATCGCTCACCGAGATCTTCGGCGCCTTGGCCACGTCATCGGGCAGCGCCAACATGTAGCTGCGGTCGCAGGCCAGGGCCAATTCAAGGAAGCTGCCGGCAAAGCACGAGCCCGGCTCGACAAGTGCAAACAGGCTGCGCGATGACACATCCAGCCGGCTGAAGGTGCGGCGCAGCAGGCCGATGGTTTCACGCACCAGCCAGTGGTTCTGGTGCTTCAGCAGCACGGCGTCCATGGCCAGCACGGCGGCCGCGTCGCCTTCGGTTTTGATCAGCCAGGTGCCGATGTCCAGCTCATTCGTGCGCATCGAAAGAATCGCGTCTTCCAGCTCGCGCGCCAGGGCCAGCGGGTACCAGGCGGCGCCGGCGGCTTCAATGGCGGCGATGTCACTTTGCACCGCGGCGGCGGGCGCCTTGACGGTGAAGGTGGCCACGCGCTGGGCGCGGTCGATGGTGACGGTGACGTTGCCGTAGCGCAGCGCGTCGGCTTCGATCGTGCGGTTCAGCGGCGTCAAGGCAGCGCCCTTGCCATCGGCCGGGCGGTCGCTCTTCTCGGCCAGTTGCAAGGCACGCTCTTGCACCTTGGCGGCGAAAACCGAAGTCTTGGCAATGTCGTCCACCAAGCGCCAGTCCTTGGCCTTCTGGCCGCGCACGCCTTCCACGCTGGTGCAGAACAGATCAGCCAGGTCGTGGCGCACATGGCGTTTGTCGGTGACACGCGTGAGGCCGCCGGTGCCGGGCAACACACCCAGCAGCGGCACTTCGGGCAGGCTCACCGCGCTGGCGCGGTCGTCGACCAGGATGATCTCGTCGCAGGCCAGCGCCACTTCATAACCGCCACCTGCACAGGCGCCGTTGACGGCAGCCAGGAACTTCAGGCCGCTGTGCTTGGATGAATCTTCCAGGCCGTTGCGGGTTTCGTTGGTGAACTTGCAGAAGTTCACTTTCCAGGCGTGGCTTGAGACACCGAGCATGAAGATGTTGGCGCCCGAGCAGAAGACTTTTTCCTTGGCGCTGGTGAGCACCACGGTGCGCACTTCGGGGTGCTCGAAGCGAATGCGGTTGATGGCGTCGTTGAGCTCGATGTCCACGCCCAGGTCGTAGCTGTTGAGCTTCAACTTGTAGCCCGGGCGCAGGCCGGCGTTTTCATCGAAGTCAGCCGACAAGGTGGCCACGGGGCCTTCGAACTTGAGCTTCCAGTGGCGGTACTGGGCAGGGCTGGTCTGGTAATCGACGCGGGGGGCTTGGCTCATGGTTGTCTCCAGGAAAGTGCACTTCAGTGCGTTGATCGGCTTGCGATGACAAGCATAATAATGCGTGTTACTTTCAATCGTCAAGCATTTTTATGCATCTTTTACTAGCGTTAACCCTGTAGTGACAAGGCCTGCCGCACCAAGGTGCTAAGCGCGGCAAATGTTTCATCCAGCGGCTGCGCGCTGGTGTCGAGCTGGAACTCGGCCTTGGAGTAAAAGGCGGCACGACCCGCCAGGATGCTTTTCAAATCTTCCAGCGCCTCGCGGCTGGCCGCCATCGGCCGGGTGTCGCCCTGAGCCGTGACGCGCTTCAAATGGTCTTGCGGGTCGGCATGCAGCCACACTGTGGTGCAGTGGGTGAGCAACTGATTGAAGGTGGCCGGGTCGGACACCAGGCCGCCGGGTATGGCGATGACGGCGTCTTCGTAAATCTGGATGGCCTCTTCCAGCGCCCGGCGTTCATAGCGGCGGTAGGCGTTCTGGCCGTACAGGGCCTGGATCTCGGCGATGCTGCAACCGGCGAACTGCTCGATCTGGCGGCTGAGTTCGATAAAGGGAAAGTCGAGGTCTTCGCCCAGCATCTGGCCCAGGGTGGATTTGCCCGCGCCGCGCAGGCCGATCAGGGCGATGCGTGAACTGCGCCGGGTCTTGCCCTGGCCATGGGCGCCGCCCGTGCCCAGCAGTTCGCCCACGGCCACGCGCACGCGATGCAAGGTGGGTTCATCGCGCTTTTCCAGCAGTTCGCGCAGCAGCAGCCATTCTGGTGAGGAAGTGGTCACATCGCCCAATAGCTCGGCCAGCGAGCATTGCAAGGCGCCGGTTACCTGCAGCAAAACCAGGATGCTGGCATTGCCCACGCCGTATTCCAGGTTGGCCAGGTGACGCTCGGAAACGTCGGCATGGGCGGACAAGGCCTTGCGCGTCATGCCCTGGCGCGAACGCAGGGCGCGCACCCGCTCGCCCAGGGCCACCAGGAAGGGGTTCTTCTCTTCCGCGGCCTCGTTGGCGGCGTCAGACTGCGGCTCGCCAGCCTCGGCCGGGCCTGATCGCTTAGGTGTAAACCCGCTAACAGGCACTATATTGCTTGACATGCTTTTTGGCTGGCTCTAAAGTTCGTTCAGGCACGATACTGCATCAAACCAGTGAAGACAAGTCTTGCCCAGGATCTGAGAAGAATTCGCCCTGTCGCAGGGTTTGCCGGAGACAAGCATGAGCACCGAACCCACCGTTGCGCCGCCGCCCGAGCGCTTCAATTTCGCGCAGCATCTGCTGGCGCTGAACACCGGCCGGCCGGCCAAGGCAGCGTTCATTGACGACGCGGGAACGTTGAGCTACGGCGTGCTCGATCTTCGCGTGCGCCAATTGGCCGGCGCCCTGCGTGGCGCCGGCATCAAGCGCGAAGAGCGCGTGCTGCTGCTCATGCAAGACTGCAACGATTGGCCCGTGGCCTTTCTGGGCGCGCTGTATGCCGGCGTGGTGCCCGTTGCAGTGAACACCCTGCTCACCGCCGACGACTATGCCTTCATGCTCGAAAACTCGCGCGCCCAGGCCGTGCTGGTGTCGGGCGCGCTGCTGCCCACCCTGACCCTGGCGTTGACCAAGTCCGACCATGAAGTGCAGCGCGTCATCGTCTCGCGCCCCATCGCGCCGCTGCACCCGGCTGAATTCGAATTCGAGGCTTTTCTCGGTGCGCAGGCGCCGGCGCCCAAGCCTTCTGCCACTGGAGCCGATGACCCCGGCTTCTGGCTCTATTCATCTGGCTCCACCGGCCGCCCCAAGGGCACGGTGCATTCACATGCCAACCCGTACTGGACGGCCGAGTTGTATGGCAAGGCCGTGCTGCAACTCAAGGAAAGCGACGTTTGCTTTTCTGCCGCCAAGCTGTTCTTTGCCTATGGCCTGGGCAATGGTCTGAGCTTCCCCATGAGCGTGGGCGCCACCAGCATCCTCATGGCCGAGCGGCCCACGCCCGACGCCACTTTCAAGCGCTGGCTGGGCGGCGTGGGCGGGGTCAAACCCACCGTGTTCTTTGGTGCACCCACAGGCTTTGCCGGCATGCTGGCCTCGCCCCATTTGCCCAAGCGCAGCGAGGTGGCCATGCGCCTGGTTTCGTCAGCCGGTGAAGCCTTGCCGGCTGATCTGGGCGAGCGCTTCACGGCGCACTTCGGCGTGGAAATCATCGACGGCATCGGCTCCACTGAAATGCTGCACATCTTCCTGTCCAACGCCCCTGGGCGCGTGCGTTACGGCACCACCGGCTGGCCGGTGCCGGGTTATGACATCGAACTGCGTAGCGACGACGGCAAGCCGGTGAGCGACGGCGAACCGGGCGACCTCTTCATCCACGGCCCCAGCGCGGCCATGATGTACTGGGGCAACCGGCAGAAAACGCGCGACACCTTCCAGGGCGGCTGGACCAAGAGCGGCGACAAGTACGTCCGCAACGCCGACGGCAGCTACACCTATGGCGGGCGCAGCGACGACATGCTGAAGGTCAGCGGCATCTACGTCAGCCCCTTCGAGGTGGAAGCCACCCTGGTGCAACACCCGGCGGTGCTGGAAGCCGCGGTGATCGGCAAGGAAGACGTCGATGGCCTGACCAAGACCATGGCCTTCGTGGTCTTCAAGAACGGCGCCAGCGCCAGCGAAGACGAACTCAAGGCCTTTTGCAAGGAGCGCCTGGCGCCCTACAAATACCCGCGCTTCTGGGCCTTCGTGCCCGATCTGCCCAAAACAGCCACCGGCAAGATCCAACGCTTCAAGCTGCGTGAACTTGAGAACACGCCGAAGTGACTCATTCATTCGTTAACGTTGATTGGTGCGGCCGCCAGGTTCGCATCGAACATGAGTGGATCGCGCCTGAGCGCGACGGCGCCCCGCTCATCGTCTTCCTGCATGAAGGCCTGGGTTCGCTGGCCATGTGGAAGGGCTTCCCGCGCGAGCTGTGCAGTGCCGTGGGCGCGCGCGGCCTGGTCTATTCACGCCCCGGCTATGGCCGCTCAACGCCCCGGGCAGCCGATGAAACCTGGGGCCTGGACTTCATGCACCGCCAGGCCCATGAGGTGCTGCCGGCCTTGTTCAACGCGCTCGGCGTTGACACGGCGCAAGACCCGCCCTGGCTGTTCGGCCACAGCGACGGCGCCAGCATCGCCTTGCTGCATGCCGCGCGCTTTGCGCAGTGGGTGGCCGGCCTCGTCGTCGTGGCGCCGCACATCCTGGTTGAGCCGGTTTCGCTGGCCAGCATTGCCAAAGCCAAACAGGCCTACAAACAGACTGACTTGCGCCAACGCCTGGCCGCCTATCACGACGACCCCGATTCGGCCTTCCTGGGCTGGAACGACGCCTGGCTGGAGCCAGGGTTTCAGCGCTGGTCAATTGCCGCTGAATTGGCGAACATCGCGGCCCCGATACTGGCCGTGCAGGGCCTGGACGACGAGTACGGCACGCTTGAGCAGATTCGCGGCATTGCCCGCGTGCTGCCAGGCACGCAACTGCTCGAAATTCCGGCCTGCGGCCATTCACCGCACCGCGACCAACCCGCAGCCCTGATCAGCGCGGCCAGCCGCTTCATTCACCAGCACACCCTTGCTCATTCCAACGGAGACTCACGATGAAATTGCTTCGCACCACGGCCCTCGCAGCCGCCGCTTTTGCACTCCTCGCCCAGGCCCCCGCCTTCGCCCAAGGCGCCAAGGTCAAGGTCGGCTTGATGCTGCCCTACACCGGCACCTTTGCCGCTTTGGGCACCGCCATCGAAAACGGCTTCCGCCTGTATGTGGCCGAGCAGGGCGGCAAGCTCGGCGGGCGCGAGATCGAGTTCGTGAAAGTCGATGACGAATCCGACCCCGCCAAGGCCACCGACAACGTCAACAAGCTTGTGAAACGCGACAACGTCGATGTGCTGGTGGGCACCGTGCACTCCGGCGTGGCCATGGCCATGGCCAAGGTGGCCAAAGACAGCGGCACGATGCTCATCGTGCCCAACGCCGGCGCCGATGCGGTGACCGGCCCGATGTGTGCCCCGCACATCTTCCGCAGCAGCTTCAGCAACTGGCAGCCTGGTTACGCCATGGGCGAAGTGGTGGCCAAGAAGGGCCACAAGAACGTGGTCACCATCACCTGGAAATACGCCGCGGGCGATGAATCGGTGAAGGGCTTCAAGGAAGCGTTCGAAAAGGGCGGCGGCAAGGTCACCAAGGAATTGAGCCTGCCCTTTCCTAACGTTGAGTTTCAGGCGTTGCTGACTGAAATTGCCGCCGCCAAGCCCGACGCCGTGTACACCTTCTTTGCCGGCGGCGGCGCGGTGAAGTTCGTCAAGGACTATGCCGCCGCGGGCCTGAAGAAGAACATTCCGCTGTATGGCGCCGGCTTCCTGACCGACGGCACGCTGGAAGCCCAAGGCGCCGATGCTGACGGCATCTTCACCTCGCTGCACTATGGCGACAGCCTGAACACGCCGCGCGACAACGGCTTCCGCCTGGCCTATGCCAAGGCCTACAAGCTGCAACCCGACGTCTACGCCGTGCAGGGCTACGACGCAGCGCAGATGCTGGGCATCGGCATGGCCGCCGTGAAAGGCGACGTGAGCAAGAAGGCCGAATTCGCCGCCGCGCTGCAAAAGGCCAAGATCGACAGCCCGCGCGGCGCGTTCACGCTCTCGAAGTCGAACAACCCGGTACAGGACATTTATTTGCGCCAGGTTTCGGGCAAGGAAAACAAGGTCGTGGGCATCGCCTCGAAGGGCCTCACCGACCCGGGCCGCGGCTGCCGGATGTAACGCATCTTCCTGCTGCGCGGGCCGATCTTGGGCCCGTCGTGCTCAACGCACGCAAGTGCGTTTCCGCGCGCCGAACCCAACCTCAGCCCGCTCGCGACGGAATCTGCGTCACATCCGCGCTTTGGTTCGCGCTCACCTTAAAGACCCATCGTCATGGACTTCACCACCTTCCTCATTCAGTGCCTGAACGCCGTTCAGTACGGGCTGCTGCTGTTCCTGGTGGCGTCGGGCCTGACGCTGATCTTCGGCATCATGGGCGTCATCAACCTGGCGCATGGCAGCTTCTACATGATCGGCGCCTACATGGCCTATGCGCTGGCGCCAATCGTTGAACGCACCTTTGGCGGTGGCTTCTTTGCAACGTTAGTCATTGGCCTGGTGCTGGCCGTGCTGCTGGGCTATGTGCTCGAGTGGGTGTTCTTCAGCTACCTGTACGAGCGCGAACACCTGCAGCAGGTGCTCATGACCTACGGCTTGATCCTGGTGTTTGAAGAACTGCGCAGCCTGCTGGTGGGCGACGACGTGCATGGCGTGAAACCGCCCGACATCCTGGCCGGCGTGTTGCCGCTGGGCGAGTTGATGACGTATCCGGTCTACCGCATCTTCATCTCGGCCGTGTGCGTGGCCTTGGGCCTGGGCATGTACTTCGTGTTCACCCGCACCAAGCTGGGCATGATGATCCGCGCCGGCAGCACCAACCGCGAAATGGTGCAGAGCTTGGGCGTCGATATCAAATTCCTCTACCGCGTGGTGTTCGCCGCAGGCGTGGCCATTGCCGTGCTGGCCGGCATGGTCGCCGCGCCGGTGAGCTCGGTCTACCCGGGCATGGGCGGCCAGGTGCTGATCATCTGCTTCGTGGTGGTGGTGATCGGCGGCATCGGCTCGATCCGCGGTGCGCTGCTGGCGGCCTTGTTGATCGGCTTTGTCGACACCTTCGGCAAGGTGGTGTTGCCGCAGGCCGCCGGCGTGCTGGTCTATGTGTTGATGGCCTTGATCCTGCTGTGGAAGCCGGACGGTCTCTTTAAAGCCGGATGAACAACATGGATCGCGGCAAACTCACTTTCACGCTCGCAGCCTTCGCGCTGCTGGCCCTGTACCCGCTGGCCGCGGGCTCGTTCGGCATCGACCTGGTCACCAAGATCATGGTTTACGCCGTGTTCGCACTCAGCCTGGAGTTATTGGTCGGCGGCACCGGGCTGGTCTGCTTCGGCCAGGCCGCGTTCTTCGGCATCGGCGCCTACGCGGCGGTGTTGCTCTCGCCCGCCAGCGAGCCGGCGGCGCTGTGGTGGCTGCTGCCGGCCAGCATCGTGGCCGCGGCGCTGTATGCGCTGGCGGTGGGTGCCTTGTGCCTGCGCACCAAGGGCGTGTACTTCATCATGGTCACGCTGGCCTTTGCGCAGATGGCCTACTACGTGGTGCACGACACGCCGCTAGGTGGCGGCACCGACGGCATCTACCTCAACGCCAAGCCCATGCTGGGCACGCTCGATCTTGACAAAGGCGGCGTGATGTACGGCTTCACCCTGGCCTGCCTGGCCGCGGTGTTCGTGCTGCTCTACCTGGTGCAACGCTCGCGCTTCGGCCGTGCGCTGGCGGGCATTCGCGTCAACGAACAGCGCATGCGCGCCACCGGCTTTTCAACCTACCCGTACAAGCTGGCGGCATTCACGCTTTCGGGCGGCATTGCCGGTCTGGCCGGCTTCCTGTTCGCGGTGAAAGACGGTTTCGTCAACCCTGAATTGATGAGCTGGCACTTCTCGGGCGCGGTGCTGATCATGATCATCCTGGGCGGCATTGGCCACCTGCGCGGCGCCATGATCGGGGCCTTCGCCTTTGCGTTGCTGCAAGAGCTGTTCAAGTCCGAGGCCATCTTCGGCGCCTTTGCCAAGCACTGGAACCTGGGCCTGGGCCTGACCATCATCGCCAGCGTGGCCCTGCTGCCGCGCGGCCTGGTGGGCGTGCCGGGGCAGTTGCGCGAAAGGTTGTTGGGGCGGGGGGATGGGCGAAGGGATGGCGCACAAACCAACAAGCAAACGGAGCCCGCTGATGAACGCGCCTGAAACCCTGCTGCGCGGCACCGACATCACCCGCCGCTGGGGCGGCCTGGTGGCGGTGAACAAGGTGAACATCGAACTGGTGCGCGGCAGTGTGCATGCGGTGATCGGCACCAATGGCGCCGGCAAATCCACGCTCATCAACATCCTTTCTGGCGAGACGCCGCCTTCCGAAGGCACGGTGGAGTTGCTGGGGCAAGACGTCACGGGCTGGACGCAACCCAAGCGTGCCCGCGCCGGCCTGGGCCGCAGCTACCAGCGCAACACCATCTACCCCACCTTCAGCGTGTTCGAGAACTGCCGCCTGGCCGCGCAGGCACGCACGCAAAAGCCCTGGGCGTTCTGGGCCTCGGCGCAAGCTTGCGAAGCCAGCACCAGCGCTGCGCACGACGCCGCAAAACATGCGGGCTTAAGTGAAGCGTTAGACCGCGAGGCCGGCTCGCTGTCGCACGGCCAGAAGCGCCAGCTCGAAATTGCGATGTGCCTGGCCACGGCGCCGCAGGTGCTGCTGCTCGATGAACCGTTAGCCGGCATGGGCGCCGAAGAAACCGACCGCATGCTGGCGCTGCTGAGCGAGCTGCGCGGCCGCCACGCAATTTTGCTGGTGGAGCACGACATGGACGCCGTGTTCCGCATTGCTGATCGCATCACGGTGATGGTGAATGGCGAAGTCATTGCCTGCGACACGCCGGCCGCGGTGCGCAGCAGCCCAGCCGTGCAGGCCGCCTACCTGGGCGGGCACTGAGATGACCACAAGCAAAGAACTCATCGTCGATGCCCGCGGCGTCCACGCCTGGTACGGCTCCAGCCATGTGCTGCATGGCATCGACTTACAGATCGAAGCCGGCCAGACCGTGGGCCTGCTCGGGCGCAACGGCATGGGCAAGAGCACGCTGATTCGCAGCCTGCTGGGCCACGTGGCGCAGCGCGACGGCCGCATCAGCCTGTTCGGGCAAGACATGTCGCGTGCCCGGCCGCACCAGGTGGCGCGCGCCGGCGTGGCCTATGTGCCAGAGGGGCGCGGCGTGTTCCCCAACCTGAGCGTGAAAGAGAACCTGGTGATGGCCGCCAGGCCGGGCCGCAATGGGCGCAACGAGTGGGGCTACGAGCGCGTGCTCGACACCTTCCCGCGCCTGAAGGAACGGCTCACGAACCTGGGCGCACAGCTCTCGGGCGGCGAGCAGCAGATGCTGTCGATCGGCCGTGCGCTGATGACGAACCCCGAACTCATCATCCTCGACGAGGCCACCGAAGGCCTGGCGCCGCTGATCGTGGCCGACATCTGGCGCGTGATCAGTGCCATCCGCGCCACCGGCATCGCCACCCTGATCGTCGACCGCGATTACCGCCGCGTGCTGGCCCAATCAGACCGCGCCCTGGTGCTGCAAAAAGGCCGCGTGGTGATGGCCGGTGCCGCGGACGATTTGTTGGCCGGCAGCGAGCTGGCCACCTACCTCGGCGTTTGAATATCCTGAATCATTTGAATCGTTAAATCATCCCCAAGGAGACACCCCATGTTGAGCTATCAAGTTGAAGCCTTCGGCAAGCCGCTGGCCCAGGTCATTCGTGAAACACCGCAGCCCCAGGGCACCGAAGTGGTGCTGAAAATCGGCAGTTGCGGCGTGTGCCACAGCGACGTTCACTTGCACGACGGTTACTTCGACCTCGGCGGCGGCACCAAGCTCGACATGACCCGCACCCTGCAGCCACCGCGCACCCTGGGCCATGAAATTGCCGGCGTGGTGGTGGCCGTGGGGCCCGATGCGCAAGGCGTGAAGGTGGGCGATGCGCGAGTCGTCTTCCCCTGGATCGGCTGCGGCAAGTGCAGCCTGTGCCTGGCCGGCGACGAACACCTGTGCAACCAGCCGCAGGCGCTGGGCATCCACCGCGACGGCGGCTTTGCCAGCCATGTGGTGGTGCCGCACCCGCGCGTGTTGCTTGACTTCGCACCCATTCCCGAGGCGCAGGCCTGCACCATCGCCTGCTCGGGCCTCACCGCCTACAGCGCGCTGAAGAAAGTGGGCCGGGTCAGCGATAAAGACCCGCTCATGATCATTGGCGCCGGCGGCGTGGGCCTGTCGGCCATACGCCTGGCGCGCGAGATGTTCAACGTGGCCCCCATCGTGGTGGAAATTGACCAAAGCAAGTGGGCGATGGCACGCGAAGCCGGCGCCGGCGAATGCATCGACCCCACGGCCGAAGGCGCCGCCAAGGCGCTGATGAAGGCCACCGGCGGCGGCGTGGCCGCGGCGGTCGACTTTGTCGGTGCCGGGCCCACCTTCGCCTTCGGTTTTGGCGCGCTGCGCAAGGGCGGCAAGCTGGTCTGCGTGGGCCTGTTCGGCGGCGCCACGCCCATCGTGCCGGCCATGGTGTCGATGAAGGCGGTGAGCGTGATCGGCTCCTACGTCGGCAGCCTGGCCGAGATGCAGGAACTGCTGGCCATTGCACGCAGCGGCCGCCTGCCCGCCATGCCCGTGACCACACAGCCGCTGGCCCAGGCCACGCAGGCACTGGAAGACCTGCGCGCCGGGCGCATTCGCGGCCGCACGATTCTTCAACCATGAAACACCCCCTACGCGCTTCGCGCGCCCCCTCAAAGGGGCAACGCCAGCGGCCCGGCAAAGCCGGTTCCGCGGCGTTCGCTTGGCAAGAGTCCTTTCCCGCAGAGCCGATCCTGTGCGGCGCAGTGGAACAACTGACATGACTGAACCAACCGTTGACCTGAGCAAACTCAACCCGCTGGCAATGTGGCGGGAATGGGTGGCCAAGAGCGAAGCGCAGTGGAGCGAAGCCGCGGCCACCTTGATGAAAGACCCGCGTGCCGGCGGCCCGCTGAACAAGCAGGTGGAAGAGGCGCGCCTGGCGCAGCGCATGTTCGGCGAAATGGCGCAGGCCTCGCTGGCGCTGGTGAACCTGCCTTCGCGCACCGACCTGGAAGGCCTGGATGAGCGCCTGGGCCGGCTGGAAGACGGCCTGGCGAATGTGAGCGCCGAACTCGTTCGCCTGCGCGAGGCGCTGGCGGCGCAAGGCGCGCCCGCCTTGGCTGCGCAGAGGCCGGCGCGCACGCGCAAGGCGCCCACAGCGCAGACGGCCAAGCCCGCAAAGCCAAAGGCCTGATGCCATGGCCGCCGTGAAAGAAACCGGCCTGGGCAACCCGCTGCAGCACGCCCTGGCCCGCATGGGCCTGGAACTGCCCGACCACGCCGCCCTGGCCGGCCCGCTTGGCGTGACGCCGCGCGAAACCGTGCTGAGCACGGGCACGCTCAAGCTGCACCACTACAAGCCGATGGTGAGCGACGTGTACCGCGTGCCGGTGCTGATCGTCACCTCATTGGTTAACCAGCCTTACATTCTTGATTTGGTGCCTGGCCAGAGCATGGTCGAATTCCTGCTGCGCCAGGGCTATGACGTGTACATGATCGAATGGGGCCGGCCGCGCCGCGAGCATGCCGCGCTCACGCTCGAAGACCATGTGCAAGTGCGCCTGCCTGCCTGCGTGCAGCGCGTGCTGGAACTCAGCGGCGAGAAGGAACTGTCCATCATCGGCTACTGCGTGGGCGGGCTGCTGTCGGTGCTTTACGCCGCGCTGCACCCGAAGGCACCGCTGAAGAACCTGGTGTGCATGGCCGCGCCGGTGAACAGCGACGGGCTGGTGTCGTTGCAGGCCTGGATGGGCGCTGGCTTTGACGAGAACGCCTTGCTTGAGCAGTACGGCAACGTTCCAGGTGATTGGGTTCAAAACGCGCTGCGCGCGCTGAAGCCGTTTGCCAAGCTGGCCGGCGCCATGAACCTGCTCAACAACGCCGCCAACCCCGAAGTGGTGACCAGCCACCTGCGCATGGGCAAATGGGAAACCGACAACCTGCCCTTCCCCGGTGGCGTGTTCCGCCAGATGGTGCGCGACTTCCTGCGTGCCAACCTGTTGGTGAAGGGCCAGTGGCAGGTCGGCGGCACACGCGTCGATCTGGGTGCGATCCGCATGCCGCTGCTGCACCTGCTGGCGCAGGAAGACCACATCACGCCCTATGCCTCGTCACAAGACCTGGTGAAGTTGGCCGGCAGCCGAGACAAGCTCGAACTCATCATGAAGGGTGGCCACGTTGGCCTGGTGGCCGGGCGCGGCGCGCAAACCCGCATGTGGCCGGCGCTCGATGCCTGGCTGGCACCGCGCTCAATGTAACGTTTCAAATCACCTCTCCATTCAGAAAGACCCGGAATGCGCTGTTATTGCGTGATGCACCATGGCCAGCCGCTGGAGCTGGTGGAACGCCCCGTGCCCCAACCCCAGGGCAACGAAGTGCTGGTGCG
>JANOXU010000122.1:0-38666 GCA_031418595.1 Burkholderiales bacterium | reverse complement strand
GCCGATGCCCACGCCGCCGCTCAAATGCACGTTCTTGCCGATCTGCGCGCAAGAGCCCACGGTGGCCCAGGCGTCAACCATTGTCCCTTCGTCAACGTAGGCGCCGATGTTCACAAAAGAGGGCATCAAGACCACGTTCTTTGCGATGTAGCTGCCGCGCCGCGCCACCGCCGGCGGCACCACGCGCACGCCGGTGTCGCGCATGGCGGCTTCATCGAGGTGCGCGAACTTGGTCTGCACCTTGTCGAAGAAGCCCAACTCGCCGGCCCGCACCACCTTGTTGTCGCTCAGGCGAAAGCTCAGCAGCACGGCTTTCTTCACCCACTGGTTCACGTGCCACTGGCCCACGGCCTGGCGCTCGGCCACACGCAGGCGGCCCTTGTTCAGATCCGAGATCACGCGCTCCACCGCGGCGCGCACTTCGGGCGCGTTGGCCGGGGTGATCTTGGCGCGCTCTTCCCAGGCGTGGTCGATGATGGCTTGCAACGGGTGGGTCATGGGGTGTCTCAGAGTGAACGGGTGTAGGCAGCGATGCGGCCGGCGGCTTCAACGCATTCGTCAACGCCGGCCACCAGGGCCATGCGGATGCGGCCGGCGCCGGGGTTGTGGCCGTGGGCCACGCGGGCCAACAGGCTGCCCGGCAGCACCGCCACATTGTATTGAGCCAACAGCCCCAGGGCGAAGGCCACATCATCGTTGCCGGGCACGCCCGCCCACAGGTAGAACGCTGCGTCGGGCAAGGCCACGTCCAGCACCGGCGCCAGCAGCGGGGTGACGCGAGCGAACTTCTGCCGGTACAGCTCGCGGTTAGCCACCACATGCGCTTCATCGCCCCAGGCGGCGATGCTGGCGCGTTGAATCGGCGGGCTCATGGCACTGCCGTGGTAGGTGCGGTAGAGCAAGAAGGCCTTGATCAGCGCGGCGTCGCCGGCCACGAAGCCTGAACGCATGCCGGGCACGTTGCTGCGCTTGGACAGGCTGGTCAGCACGATCAGGTTCTTGAAGTCACCGCGCCCCAAGGCCTGCGCGGCTTGCAGGGCGCCCAGGGGCGGCTCGTCGCGGAAGTAGATCTCTGAATAGCATTCGTCGCTGGCGATCACGAAGCCGAATCGGTCGCTCAACTCGAACAGCCGCTGCCATTCAGCCAGCGGTGCCACCGCGCCGGTGGGGTTGCCGGGCGAGCACACATACAGCAGTTGCGTGCGGGCCCAGGTGGCGGTGTCGATCTCATCCCAATTGGCCGCGAAGTTGCGCGCCGGGTCGCTGTTGGCAAACGCCGTCTGCGCGCCGGCCAGCAAGGCTGCACCTTCATAGATTTGATAGAACGGGTTGGGGCAGACCACGGTGGCGCCGGGCTGGCTCGCATCCACCACCGTTTGTGCCAGTGCAAACAGCGCCTCGCGTGAACCGTTAACCGGCAACACCTGGGTGGCCGCATTCAGCGTCACGCCATAGCGGCGCTGCACCCAGGCGGCGCAGGCTTCGCGCAGCGCCGGTTCACCGGCCGTGGCGGGGTAGTTTGAAAGACCTGGCAGGCCTGCGATCAAAGCTTGTTCGATGAGCGCCGGCGTGGCGTGCCGCGGCTCGCCCAGGCCCAGGCTGATGTGCTTCAGGTGTGCCGGTGGCGTGATGCCGCGGGTGAGTTCGCGCAGGCGCTCGAAGGGGTAAGGGTGCAGGCGTGACAGCAACGGGTTCATCAAACGATTATCTGTGGCGCACCGTGCCAATCGGCCGCCGCCTGCGCGATCATGGCGGCATGCCCGCCGCCGCCCTCAAGCGCCGAATCATGAGCTGGTTGTTGACCCTGGCTGCGGCCTATTTGCTGGTGCTGGCCTTTGTGTGGTGGGGCCAGGAACGGCTGCTCTTCATGCCCGCCAAACTGGCGCCGGAGCACCGCTTCAATCTCGGCGCCGATGTCCATGAAACCTGGGTGCCGGTGGCTGGTGCGCGGCTGCACGCCTTGCACCTGCGCCTGCCCGCGCCGCGCGGCGTGGTGTTCTACCTGCACGGCAATGCAGGCAACCTGCAAGGCTGGTTCAGCAACGCTGACTTCTATCGCCAGGCCAATGTCGACCTGTTCATGCTCGACTACCGCGGCTACGGCAAGAGCAGCGGGCGCATCACCAGCCAGGCCCAGCTCGAAGCCGATGTGCGCGCCGCGTGGGATTTGCTGGCAGCGCACTACGCAGGCAGGCCAGTGAGCCGCGTCGTGTTCGGCCGCTCGCTCGGCACCGGCCTGGCCGCCGGGCTGGCCGCGCAGGTGCAGCCTGAGTTGACGGTGCTGGTCTCGCCCTACGAGAGCATGGCCGCATTGGCGGCGCACCACTACCCCTGGGTGCCGGCGGCCTTGCTGCGTTACCCCTTGCGCAGCGACCTGGCGCTGCCGCGCATCACGACACCGGTTTGGATGGCGCATGGTGAGCTGGACACGCTGATCCCCGTGCAGCATGCGCAACGCTTGGTGCAGCTCGCGCCGGCGGCCACGTTGGTGCGGGTACCCGGCGCCGGCCACAACGATGTGCACATGTTCGAGCCTTACTTGCAAGGCTTGCGCCGCGCGCTGGCGCCATGAAGGGTTCGCTACAGGCGCCCCGCGCAGCCGGGCGCGCCGCAGCGGCAGGCCAGCCGGCCTTCATGATGGGTTTCACCATAGTTCACGGTGATCTCTTCACCGTTGGCAATGGCGCGCAAGGCATAAAACTCCACCCGCCCCTGGCGAATACACAGCCGCGCGTTGGGTGCGCAGGAGTGGTTGGTGAAGCGCATGGGGTCGGCAGACTGGCTGAAGTCGATGGCGCGGCGCGGCGACAGCTCAACGATCATGATGCGTTCATGCCGCGTGGCACGAATGCGCGCTTGGGCCACGCTGATGGCCTCACCGCGGATCTCGCCGATCTTCAGCCGCGGCGGTATCGGCTCGGCGGCGAAGGCGCCTTGGCCGTCGATCGCGCTGGGTTGCACATCGACGGCAAACTTTTGATAGGCGGGCCGGGCGGCCAACGGGCGGCTGTTCATGGCGTGATCATAGGAGCTGCCTGTTTGGCCGAAGTGGTTCGCTAAACTTGACTGGTGCGGAGGGCATCGATGGACACATCTCTGGTCAAGCGTGACCCTGAAATCATGAGCGGCGCGCTCTGCTTTTCGGGCACACGGGTGCTTGTGAAAAGCCTGTTCGACTACCTCGAAGGCACGTCCACGCTGGAAGACTTCCTGCTGGACTTCCCATCAGTGTCACGCGACACGGCCATTGCTGTGCTGGAAGCTGCACGCCAAGGCCTGGGTGCCGATGCGGCTTCTGCTTGACGAGTCGGTTCCCGCGCGGCTGTGGCGGGCGTTGCCGAATCACACCGTGTCAACGGCGGGCAGGGAAGGTTGGTCGGGTGTCAAGAACGGGCAACTGCTGGCGCTGGCTGCAACCAGGTTCGACGCGTTCATCACAGTCGACAAAAACCTGCCGTTTCAGCAAAACCTCGCAGCCCTACCGATCGCGTTGATCGTGTTGGACGCGCGCTCCATTGAACTGTCAGCACTGCTGCCTTTGGTGCCGTCGCTGGAGCGGGCCTTGCTGACACTCGTTCCACGCAGGCATGTGCTGATCGAATCAAGCCAGCCCTGAGACTTGATCCGTTGCCGGCAGCGGCGCCAGCAGCACCGCCGCCTGCGGCTGCCAGCCCTGCTTGCGCTGCTCGACCACCACGTTGGTGTAGATGCCGCCGCGCACATACCACCTGGCCGTGATGCGCACGAAGCGCGGGCTGATGGCAGCGCAAATGTCGTCGAGGATCTGGTTCGTTACCGCTTCGTGAAAGGCGCCTTCGTTGCGATAGCTCCAGAAGTACAGCTTCAGGCTTTTCAGCTCGATGCACAGCGCGTCGGGCACGGTTTCGATGCTGAAGTGGGCGAAGTCGGGCTGGCCGGTGAGGGGGCAGTTGCAGGTGAATTCGGGCACCTGGAACTGAATGACGTAGTCGCGCTGCGGCGCCGGGTTGGGGAAGACCTGCAAGGTCTTGGCGGGCGCGCTGGGTGGGCTGGCGGGGGCCTGGCGTTGCGAGGGAGCGGGGGCATTGCGGGCCATGGGCGTCTGCGCCTTGAAGGGGGTTTTTCGAGGGGGCGCGATGCTATCATCGCGGCCCTGAATTCCCTCGTGAAACGCCTCGCTGCAGAGGCGTTTTTCGTGCCGGCCGAAACCCCTGGTGCCCGCCTGCGCAGCTGCCTTGAACTGACCCCCGCCCATGCGCCTGAACCAGATCCGCCTTGCCGGCTTCAAGTCCTTCGCCGACCCCACCACCTTCCAGTTGCCCGGCCAGCGCGTAGGCGTGGTGGGCCCCAACGGCTGCGGCAAGAGCAACATCATGGACGCCGTGCGCTGGGTGCTGGGCGAAAGCAAGGCCAGCGAGCTGCGCGGCGAGTCGATGCAAGACGTGATCTTCAACGGCACCGCCACGCGCAAGCCGGCCAGCCGCTCCAGCGTGGAGCTGGTGTTTGACAACGCCGATGCGCGCGCCGGCGGCCAGTGGAACACCTACGCCGAAATCGCCGTCAAGCGCGTGCTCACCCGCGACGGCACCAGCAGCTACTACATCAACAACCAGCCGGTGCGCCGGCGCGATGTGCAAGACGTGTTCCTGGGCACCGGCCTGGGCCCGCGCGCCTACGCCATCATCGGCCAGGGCACCATCAGCCGCATCATCGAAAGCCGGCCCGAAGAGCTGCGCTTGTTCCTCGAAGAAGCCGCCGGTGTGTCGAAGTACAAGGAACGCCGCCGCGAGACGGAAAACCGGCTGAAGGACACGCGCGAAAACCTGACGCGGGTGGACGACATCCTGCGCGAACTGAACAGCAACCTCGACAAGTTGCAAGGCCAGGCCGAAGTGGCGCAGCGCTACCACGCGCTGCAAACCGATGGCACGAAAAAGCTGCACCAGTTGTGGTTCTTGAAGCACCGCGACGCCGCCGGTGAGGCGCAGCGCGTGCACCAGGCGCTGAACGAAGCCGTCACCGGGTTCGAGCAGCGCACTGCCGAATTGCGCCACGTCGAGGCCGAACTCGAAACCATCCGCCAGGCGCATTACGCCGCGGGCGACGCCATGCACTTGCGCCAGGGCGCGCTGGCTGACGCGGCACTGGAAGTGAGCCGGCTGGAAGAGCGTATCCGCTATGTCGTCGAAAGCCGCCAGCGCACCGAAGCGCGCGTGACTGAGCTGAAGGCGCAGAACAGCCAGTGGGCGCAACGCCAGGCCGAGGCTGAAGCGGAACTTGAAGCCGCAGCGGCGCAGATCGTGCAAGCTGATGAGCAAGGTGAAACGCTGGCGGCCCAGGCCGAGGAGCAGGCCGCTCAACTGGGCGGTTATGACGACAGCGTGCGCACGGCGCAGGGCCGCAGCAGCGAGCAGCGCGGCCAGGTGGCGCAGGTGCAGCAGCAGATTCAGGTCTTGGCCGCTGAAAGCCGCAGCGTCGATGAACAGCGCCGCGCCTTGCAGGGCCGGCATGAGCGGCTGAAGGGCGAGCGCGGCGCACTGGCCGTGCCCGACCTGCAACGCCTGGGCGAGTTGAAGGCCAGCAGCGCCAGCGCCGAGGCCGCGCGCGCCAGCAGCGACGCGCGCTTGCACGAGCTCACCGAGCAACTGCCGCAGCTCGATGAACAACGCCGCGCCCAGGCTGCGCTGGCCAGCACGGAAAGCCACAAACACGCTGACCTGGCTGCCCGGCTCGATGCGCTGCGCGCGCTGCAAGAAAAAGTGCAGCGCGGCGGCAAGCTGCAACCCTGGCTGGCGCGCCATGGCCTGGAAAGCCTGCAAGGCCTGTGGACGCAGATCCACATCGAGCCCGGCTGGGAAGCCGCGCTCGAAGCCGCCCTGCGCGAACGTTTGAACGCCTTGCAGGTGGGCCGCCTGGACACGGTGCGCGCCTTTGCCGCCGACGCGCCGCCCGCCCGCCTGGCCTTCTATGCCGTGCCCAACGCCGCGCTGCCGGCAGCGGCGCACGCACTGCCCGGTTTGGCCGACAAGCTGCGCTTGCACGATGCCGGCCTGAAGGCGCTGCTGGGCGATTGGCTTGAAGGCGTGTTCACCGCAGCCAGCATCGATGACGCGCTGGCGGCACGCACGCAGTTGAAGCATGGTGAAGTGATCATGACGCGCGAGGGCCATGCCGTGTCGTCGCATGCCATGAGCCTGTACGCGCCCGATTCCGAACAAGCCGGCATGCTGGCGCGCGCGCAGGAGATTGAAAACCTCGAACGCCAGTTGCGCGCCCAGGCCTTGATGGCCGATGAAGCGCGCGCTGCCGGTGTGCGCCTGGAAGCCGCCTACACCGAAGCCAGCCTGCGCCTGGCCAGCGTGCGCCGCGAAGCCGCCGAAGCCCAGACCCGCGCCCACCAGTTGCATGTGGAACTGCTGCGCTTGCAGCAGCAGGCTGAAGCCAGCGCAGGCCGGCGCGCGCAGCTCGATGGTGAAGTGAGCGAGATCGACGCCCAGCTCGAAGCGCTGCAAGAGCGGCGCGTGACCGGCGAGGCGCGCTTCGAAGAACTCGATATGCAACTGGCCACCGCACAAGAGCGCCATGCCGAGCTTGACGACGCGGTGATTGCCGCCGAGCGCCAGCGCGCCGGCGCGCAAGAGCAACTGCGCGCGCTGGAACGCCAGGCCCAGGAAGCGCAGTACCAGGCCCGTGCGCTGGCCGCGCGGCGCGCCGAACTGCAACGCGGCATCGAGACCGCCACGGCGCAGATCAGCAGCAACGCCGCGGCGGGTGAGCAGTTGCAGCTTGAGCTGGGCACGCTGAACGACACTGCGGCGCAGGCCGGCCTGCAAGGCGCCCTGGCCTTGCGCCTGGCGCGCGAAGGCGAGCTCGGCGCCACGCGCAGCCAGTACGACGACTTGAGCGCCAAGCTGCGCGCGGCCGATGAACAGCGCTTGAGCATCGAGCGCGGGCTGGAGCCGCAGCGCGAGCGCATCACCAAATTGCAGCTCGATGAACAGGCCGCACAACTGGGCGGTGCGCAGTACCTGGAGCAACTCACGGCCGCGGCGGTGGATGTGGAGGCACTCGGCGCCGCCGTGGCCGCCGAAGGCGTGAAGCTGCAAGGCCTGCAAGGCGAGATCGACCGCATCGGCCGCGAGGTGGCGGCGCTGGGTGCGGTGAACCTGGCCGCGCTGGAAGAGCTCACCGCGGCCAGCGAGCGCAAAACCTTTCTCGATGCGCAGAACGCCGATTTGCTCGAAGCCATGAACACGCTGGAAGACGCGATCCGCAAGATCGACCTCGAAACCCGTGACCTGCTGGGCCAGACTTTCAACCAGGTGAACGAACATTTCGGCCAGATGTTCCCCACGCTGTTCGGCGGCGGCAGCGCCAAGCTGGTGATGACGGGCGATGAAATCCTGGACAGCGGCGTGCAGGTCATGGCGCAGCCGCCGGGCAAGAAAAACAGCACCATCCACTTGATGAGCGGCGGCGAAAAAGCGCTCACCGCCATCGCCCTGGTGTTTGCCATCTTTCAGTTGAACCCGGCGCCGTTTTGCCTGCTCGACGAAGTGGATGCGCCGCTGGACGATGCCAACACCGAACGCTATTCAAAGCTGGTGACGCAAATGAGCAAGGGCACGCAGTTCCTGTTCATCAGCCACAACAAGATCGCGATGGAAATGGCCGAGCAACTGATTGGCGTGACCATGCAGGAGCAGGGCGTTTCGCGCATCGTGGCGGTGGACATTGAAGCGGCGGTTGGGCTGGCCGAGCCGGCATGACATTAACGATTGCCCTCGCCATCCTCGGCGGCCTCATCCTGGCCGCCGTGATCGCGCACGGCGCCTGGAACACGCGGCGCGTGCAGCCGCGCCAGGCTGACGAAACCACCGAACGCATCGAGCCCGGCATGGGCGGCAGCGAAGGCGCGCCCGGCCAGCCGGCAGACACCGCGCCGCCCTTGCCCGATGTGGCGCCGCTGCGCCGCATGGCGCAGCTTGACGCGCTGATCGACGCCATCGCCCCGCTGGCACTCGATGCGCCGGTGAGTGGCGAAGCGGTGCTCGCGCATTGGCCCGCCACGCGGCGCGCCGGCAGCAAGCCCTACAGCATCGAGGGCCTGGATGACGCGCATGGCCAGTGGGAACAGCCCCGCCCCGGCAGCCGCTACACCGAGCTGCAAGCCGGCGTGCAACTGGCCAACCGCAGTGGCGCGCTGAACGAAATCGAATACTCCGAATTTGTGCAGAAGGTGCAGGCCTTTGCCGACGCGCTGAACGCCACGCCCGACTTCCCCGACATGCTCGACGTGGTGGCCCGCGCGCGCGAACTCGATGCCTTTGCCAGCCCGCTGGATGCGCAACTGGCCATCAACCTGCGTGCGCGCAAGGCCACCTGGTCAGTCGGCTTTTTGCAGCAATGTGCGCAGCGCCTGGGCTTTGTGCCCGGCGCCGTGGCCGGCCGCCTGGTGCTGCCGGCCGCCGAAGACGGCGCGCCACCCATGCTGGTGCTGGCCTTTGATGCCAACGCCGCGCTGGCCGATGAAGCCCAGGGCGTGGCCGTGCGTGAAGCCACCTTGAGCCTGGACGTGCCGCAAACCCCGGCCGCGGCCGAGCCGTTCCCGGCCTGGCACGCCGCGGCCACCGGCTTGAGCGAGGCGCTGGACGCCGACATGGTTGACGATGCCGGCGCGCCACTGAAGTTGCAGTCTTTCGCCAGCATCGGCGCTGATCTCGGGCAGCTCTATGCCGCGCTCGAATCGCACGACATCGCGGCCGGCTCGCCCGCGGCGCGGCGGCTGTTTTCGGGTTGACTGGCCCGTGCCCGCCAGCACAGCGCAGCAGCAACGCGCCGCCGAGCTGCGGCAGCAGTTGCAGCATCACGCCCAGCTTTATTACGCGCACGACGCGCCGGAAATTCCCGACGCCGAATACGACCGCCTGTTCGCCGAGCTGCAAGCGCTGGAAGCCGCGCACCCCGAGCTGCTGAACGCCGACTCGCCCACGCAGCGTGTGGGGGCGGCGTTGGCGCAGGGGCTGAAGCCGGTGCGCCATGCGCTGCCGATGCTGTCGATCCGCACTGAGACCGACACCACCGCTCGCGGCGCCGAAAAGTTCGACGACAGCGTGCGCAAAAAGCTCGGCTTGGCGTTGGATGCGCCGCCGGTGGCCTACCTGGCCGAGCTGAAGTTCGACGGCCTGGCGGTGAATCTGCGCTATGAGCACGGTGCGCTGGTGCAGGCCGCCACCCGGGGCGACGGCGAAACGGGTGAAGACGTGACGCACAACATCCGCACCATCGCCGAGGTGCCCGCGCGCCTGGCGGGCTCGCCCCCTGCGGTGCTGGAAGTGCGCGGTGAGGTCTACATGCGGCGCAGCGATTTCGAGCGCCTGAACGAGCAGCAGCGGGCGCACGGCAAGGCCACCTTCATCAACCCGCGCAACACCGCGGCCGGCGCCTTGCGCCAGCTCGACCCGGCCATCACGCGGCAACGGCCCTTGTCGTTCTACGCCTACGGCCTGGGCGAGGTGCAGGGCTGGGCCACGCCCGACACCCACAGCGCCGTGCTCGACGCCTTGGCCGCCATGGGCGTGCCCGTTTGCGCTGACCGCGCGATTGCGGCGGGCGCGCAAGGGCTGGTGCGCTTTCACCGTGACATTCAAGCGCGGCGCGATGCCTTGCCGTTCGACATTGATGGCGTGGTCTACAAAGTGAATGTCCTGGCGCTGCAACGCCAGCTTGGCTTCAAGACGCGCGAGCCGCACTGGGCGGTGGCGCACAAGTACCCGGCGCAAGAGCAGGCGACGCGGCTGAACGGCATTGATGTGCAAGTCGGCCGCACCGGCAAGCTCACGCCGGTGGCGCGGCTCGAACCGGTGTTTGTGGGCGGCACCACTGTGAGCAACGCCACGCTGCACAACCTGTTCGAGCTGCGGCGCAAGGGCGTGCGCGTGGGCGACCAGGTGATCGTGCGCCGTGCGGGCGATGTCATCCCTGAAATCACGGGCCGCATGCCCGGTGCTCGCGGCGCTGATGGGGCCACTTATGTGCCCAACTTCCGCATGCCGCGCTGCTGCCCGGTGTGTGCCAGCCCGGTGCTGCGCGAGCGTGGCGGCATCGAGCACCGTTGCAGCGGCGGCCTCACCTGCCCGGCGCAGCGCAAGCAAGCGCTGCTGCACTTCGCCGGCCGCCGCGCGCTCGACATCGAAGGCCTGGGCGACAAGCTGGTCGAGCAGATGGTTGACGCCGGCCTGTTGCGCACGCTGCCCGAGATCTACACCCTGGGCGTGGCCAAACTGGTGGCGCTGGAGCGCATGGCCGACAAGAGCGCGGCCAACGTCGTGGCGGCGATCGAAAAGAGCAAGCACACCACGCTGGCGCGCTTCTTGTACGCGCTGGGCATTCGCCAGGTGGGCGAGACCACGGCCAAGGATCTGGCGCGGCACTTCGGCAACATCGACCGCATCATGCAAGCCGGCATGGAGCAACTGCTCGAAGTGCCGGATGTGGGGCCGGTGGTGGCGCAAAGCGTCCAACAGTTTTTTGCACAGCCGCATCACCGCGAAGTCGTCGAGCAACTGCGCGCGGCTGGCGTGCAATGGCCAGAAGGCGAGGGCACGGTGGACACGAACGCGCCGCAGCCCCTGAGCGGCAAGACCTTGGTGCTCACCGGCACGCTGCCCACGCTGAGCCGCGACGAAGCCCAGGCCATGATCGAAGCCGCCGGTGGCAAGGTGGCCGGTTCGGTATCAAAAAAAACCAGCTTCGTGGTGGCCGGTGAAGAAGCCGGCAGCAAGCTGGACAAGGCGCGCGAGCTGGGTGTGGTGGTGCTGGATGAACAGGGGCTGCAAGCGCTGCTGGCGGGTGCGGCCTCGGCTTGAAACCTGAAGCGAAAGTGGAACCATGACCATACGAGAAATTCTGAAAATGGGCGACGCCCGCTTGCTGCGCGTGGCGCAACCCGTGACGGTGTTCGACACGCCCGAGCTGCATGCCCTGGTGGCCGACATGTTCGACACCATGGAAGCGGCGAATGGCGCTGGCCTGGCCGCGCCGCAGATCGGGGTCGATCTGCAACTGGTGATCTTCGGCTTCAGCCACACCGAGCGTTACCCTGATGCGCCACCGGTGCCGCGCACGGTGCTCATCAACCCGTTGATCAAACCGCTGGGTGCACAGGAAGAAGAAGGCTGGGAGGGTTGCCTGTCGGTGCCGGGGCTGCGTGGCAAGGTGCCGCGTCTGGCACGCATCGCGTACACGGGGTTTGACCCGCAGGGCCGGCCCATTGAACGCGAGGCCGAAGGCTTTCACGCCCGCGTGGTGCAGCATGAATGCGACCACCTCATCGGCCGCCTGTACCCCACGCGCATGCGCGACCTCACGCAGTTCGGCTACACCAGCGTGTTGTTCCCCGACATGAACGACAACGCTGACGATTGAGTTGATCAGTTCAATTCCCCCCGCTGCCGCAGGCGCGCTTCGAGTTCGGCAATCAAGGCCCGCGCTTCATCGCCTTCGGGAATGGGCCGTCCGCTGTCGCGCCACTGCACCGCGCTCTTGAAGCCCTCCGCCTGCGCCTGGCGGCGAAACCACAGGCCTTCGGGGTTGTGCCGCGTGATGCCGTCGAACAGCGTGGCGAACATCTGCGTTTGCTCCAGCCCCATGCTCAGCATGGCCTGGTTCACCACCATCTTGTGCATGGCCAAATGCGCACGCGGCACGCCGCTGATGCGCTGCGCCAGCTTGAATGTCGCAGCATCGAGTTGATCTGCGGGCACGGCCAGGTTGGCCAGGCCCCAGGCGGCGGCGGTGTGGCCGTCGAGCGTGTCGCCGGTGAACATCAACTGCTTGGCGCGCGCCGGGCCCAGCCGGTAGGTCCACATGGCCGTGGTCGGGCAGCCCCACACGCGCGCGGGCATGTAACCGATGCGCGCCTCCTCGGCCATCAGCAGCAGATCGCAGCACAGCGCGCTGTCGCTGCCACCGGCCACGGCATAGCCCTGCACCTTGGCGATGGTGGGCTTGCGGCAGCGCCACAGCGCCATGAAGTCTTCGGTGTAGCCCTTCATGGTGGCGTAGTCGAGCATCGGGTCCCACGGAAAGCGCTCCTGCTGGCAGGGCTGGTCGGTGTGGCCTTCGGCGCTGTCGTGTAGGTCGTAGCCGGCGCAGAAGGCCCGGCCCGCGCCTTCAACGATGATGGCGTGCACCTCGTCATCGGCCTCGGCGTGTGCCACGGCTTGGCGTATTTCACCGGGCATGTCCGCGCTGATGGCGTTCAGCCGCTGTGGCCGGTTCAGGATGATGTGGGCGATGCGCGGTTCGGCCGGGTTCTTGGCGTACAACAGGGTGGTGAAGGTGGGCATGCAGGGGCCTTTGTGGCAGGGTGACTTGGATGCTCGCGGGGCGCCAGGCCGGGGTCAAGCCGGGCCTTCCTTTACATGTCTTCACGTCAGCGCCGCGCGCGGCTGGCGCGTTGGCAGCCACAGTTGCGCGGCATGCTGCCGTGCCATGGAGACGGCATGAACCAGAAGCTCCAACGCATCCTGGGCTGGGCCATCGGGATGTGCGGCCTGTTCACCCTGTCGGCCTTGCTTGCCCTGATGGCCGTGCCCGCCTGGGCCACCAGCGAACCCGGTGACCCGGCTGGCCGCGTGGGCCGCGTGGCGCAGACCCAGGGCAATGTGTGGATGTGGGACGGCGAACGGCGCGAATGGCAACCGGCCCAACGCAACCGCCCGCTGACCACGGGCGACCGCCTCACCAGCGAAGCCGGCGCGGCCGCACGCATCCACATCGGCTCGACCACGCTGCACCTGGGCAGCGGCAGCGAAATCGAAATGCAGCGTCTGGATGACGCCCGCGTGGTGGTGGTTTTGCATGGCGGCCAGTTGGCGCTTCGCATCCGCTCGCGCGACGTGGCGGGTGAAACCGAGGTGCTCACGCGCGAAGGCCGTTTCGCGCCGCTGAGCGCCGGGTTGTACCGCGTTGACCGGCTTGAAAATGCCAGCGGCGGCGCCGCCTGGCGTGGCGAGTTGCGCTTCGAAGGCGGGCGCACCCAGTTCAACCTGCGTGCCGGCCAACGCGCCGATGTGTGGCAGCAAGGCCGCGACCTCGAATTCGCTTTCAGCGTGCCGTACAGCGACAGCTTTGCCCAGGCCGTGTTGCGCGACGACCAGCGCGATGAGCGCGGTGACACCGCGCGTTATGTGTCGCCCGAAATGACCGGCGCCGAAGACCTCGACCGCCACGGCCGCTGGCAACAACACCCCGAGCACGGCGCGATGTGGCTGCCCGCCAACGTGGCGCCGGGCTGGGCGCCGTACCGGTTCGGGCAGTGGGCCTGGGTCACGCCTTGGGGCTGGACCTGGGTTGACGACGCGCCTTGGGGCTTTGCCCCGTTCCACTATGGCCGCTGGGTCTGGTTCGATGCACGCTGGTACTGGGCCCCGGGCCGGCGCGTGCACCGGCCGGCCTATGCCCCGGCCCTGGTCGGTTGGGCCGGCACGCCTCACGCCCAGATCAACGTGCGGGTTGGCAACGCGCCCGCGCCGGGCTGGGCGCCGCTAGGCCCGCGTGATGCATACGTGCCGGGACACCACCACAGCCCGCGCTACTGGGAGCGCTTGAACCCCGGGCACGACCAACGCCGCCGCCTGCCCGAACCCGTGCACCGCGGCGCTGTGAGCCACGGCGTGCACGGGTCGCCCAGCGTTCACACGGCACCCGCCATACCCGCTGTAGGGGCTGTGGTTCCCGGCCCGGCATGGCAGCAGCGGCCACACGGTGGGCAGGCGGTGCAAGCGCCCGTGGCGCAAGCGCCCGCGGCGCAGCCGGTGCCTCAACCCAGCGTACAGCCAGCGCCCCAGCCCACGGCGCCGCACCCTGGTGCCGAGCACCGCCGCCAGGGCGGCGAAGGATGGCGTGCGGGCGCACCCAATGCCCCGCCGCCGCACCAGCAAGAGCCGCGGCGTGACACGCCCCCAGCACGCGCGCCCGCCGTGGTTGCCGCCCCGGCGCCCCAGGCGCCGGTGGCGGTGCCGGTGCCACGCGCACCCGTGGCCGTGCCCGCAGCGCCGGTCGCCGCACCGGCCGTGCATGGGCCGCAGCGCCCGCCGCACGCCGGTGGGCGCCCACCGGTGGTGGCCAGCACCGAAGTGCCGGTCAAGCCCGCGCCGACGGCCGAAGCGCCCAGGCCGGTGGCGCGTGAGCCGCGCGAACAACACGGCCAGCGTGATGACGACGGCCGCCGGCGCCCGCCCGAGTCGCGCCAGAACCAGCGCGAGCGGCAGCAGCTGCAGTAGATGCCGCGGCCGCCGCTCAGGGCCGCAGCAGCGCCTTCAACGCCGGCCACACGTTGTCCAGCATGCGCGGCTGCGCGGCCGCGGTGGGGTGGATGCGGTCGGCCTGGAATAAGGCCTCGGCGTTGGGCGCGTCGGCCACGCCTTTGAGCAAGAACGGCACCAGCGCCACGCCTTCGCGCTGCGCGGTGGTGGCGAACAACGCCGCAAAGTCGTCGGCATAGCGCTTGCCGTAGTTGGGCGGCATCTGCATGCCGGCCACCAGCACCTTGGCGCCGGCGACCTTGGCCGCGCGCACCATGTTGGCCAGGTTGTCCTGGGTCATGGCAAGCGGCAGGCCGCGCAGGGCGTCGTTGGCGCCCAGCTCCAGCACCACCACCTTGGGCGCGTGCTGCTTGAGCAGTGCCGCCAGGCGCGAGCGCCCGCCCGAAGTGGTGTCGCCACTGATGCTGGCGTTCACGACCTGCGCACTTAACTTCTCGCTGCGCAGGCGCTGGTCGAGCAGCGCCACCCAGCCGCTGCCGCGCGCCAGGCCGTATTCGGCCGACAGGCTGTCGCCCACAACCAGGATCACCGGCGCTTTGGCCTGTGCCTGCGCGCCCAGGGCGAACCAAAGGCTACAGTGCAAGCACGCGCGCCTGGTGATGGGCCGTGAACGCAAGAGGGCGGGGCTGATGGCGGAAGCGATGGCGGAAGTGATGGCAGCAGTGACGGCAGAAGCGATCATCGAAGTGCGAGGCCTGAGCAAGCAGGTGGTGGACGCCACCGGGGCGCTGACGATTCTGCATGACATCAACTTTGAGCTGCGTGCGCGCGAGTCGGTGGCCATCGTGGGCGCATCGGGTTCAGGCAAGAGCACCTTGCTGGGCATCATTGCCGGGCTCGATGTGCCCAGTGCCGGCAGCGTGCATTTGGCCGGCGTGGACTTGTTCACCCTCGATGAAGACGCCCGCGCTGCCGTGCGCGCGCACAACGTGGGCTTCGTGTTCCAGAGCTTTCAGTTGCTGCCCAACTTGAACGCGCTTGAAAACGTGATGCTGCCGCTGGAACTGCTGGGTCGGCGTGATGCGCGCGACGCGGCGCGCGACATGCTCGGCCGCGTCGGCCTGAGCCAGCGGTTAGGCCACTACCCGCGCGTACTTTCAGGCGGCGAACAGCAGCGCGTGGCATTGGCCCGCGCCTTTGTCGTCAAGCCCGCCATCTTGCTGGCCGACGAACCCACCGGCAGCCTGGATTTCGCCACCGGCGCAGCGGTGATGGAGCTGATGTTCGAGATGAACCGCGAGGCTGGCACGACGCTGGTGCTGGTGACGCACGACAGCGCCATCGCCGCGCGCTGCCAGCGCCAGTTGCGCATCGAAGCTGGGGCGCTGGTGCCGCAAGCTTCTGCGGCAGCTTGACGTTCCTGCTGCGGCCGGCGCGCAAGAGCAATCGGGCACGGGTTGCGTCCAATGCGGCCGCGCCGCCCCGGCGCCACTCACTCGATGATCTTGTCTGCCCGCAACCGAATGGCTTGCGGCACCGTCAGGCCCATGGCGCGGGCTGTCTTCATGTTGAGCACCAGTTGAAACTCGCGCGGCTGCTCCACCGCCATCTCGGCCGGGCGGCCACCCTTCAAAATTTTGCCGGTGTACTGGCCGGCGCGGCGGAAGATGGCCGCAAAGTCCGGGCCGTAGCTCATCAGCCCACCATGCTGCACGGCCGCCTCAAGCTCGAACATCGATGGCAACTGGTGCCGCAGCGCCGCCTGGGCCTGTTCGGCTTCGAGGTCATTGCGGGTTGACAGCAGCGTGCCGGTGACCGCCTGAACCTTGGCTTCGACGAGCTTGCGAAAAGCCGCGTCCAGGCCGCTGGGCTGGTCGACGTGCACCATCACCAGCGTCAGCCCGAGCCGCTTGGCCGCCCTCTCGGTGTGCTCGATCTCCTGCTTGCAGGCGTTGAACATGGCCGTGTCGATGACGACGCCGACACGCTTCAGGCCCGGCACCATTTCCGTCAGCAATTGCAGCCGTTTCAGCGTCAACTCGTCGTTCATCGACGTCACACCGGTGACGCGCGTGCCCGGCCGCGCCAGCGAGTCGATGAACTTCAGCGCAACGGGGTCAAGCACCGTGGCGATGACGATGGGCGTGTTGCGCGCCGCGGCCCAAGCTGCACCGGCCATCGGCGTTGCCGGGGCGAAGAACACATCAACCTTGGCCGCGGCCAATTCACGCGCCAGCGGTTTGAATTTGTCGGGGTCGTTCGATGCTGAGCGGCGCAGCAGCAACAGGTTCTGGCCTTCGATGAAGCCTTCGGAACGCAGACCGTCAACGAAGGCGTCGGATGTTGCAACGTGGTAGGCGCCGCTGTCTTGCCAGCTCAGCACGCCCACGCGGGCCGCGCGCTCTTGCGCGCTGGCCGCGCCGAGCATGCCAGCGAAGCAGGCGAGGGTCAGGAACAGCGTCTTCATGATGTCGCTCCACGTGGCTGTTGTGTCAGCGCTATTTTGCAACGCAGCCATGAGAAACGCGCCGCAAGCGGCGCGTTGCAGGCGTGGGCGAACCAGCGCGTTATTGCGGACCGGCGAACTTGTAGTCGGTCTTGGCTGCCTTGCGCAGCGTTTCCTGGTAGGTCTGCAACTTGGTTTGTTCCAGGCGCTGCTTGAGCTGGCCCTTCACGTCGTCAAACGCGGGGAACTGTGCTTCGCGTGTGTCTTCGAGCTTGATGATGTGAAAGCCGAACTGCGTCTTCACCGGCTTGTCGGTCATCTCGCCTTTTTTCAGCTTGGCCATGGCTTGGCTGAATTCGGGCACGTAGGCGTCTACCTTGGCAAAGTCGAGGTCACCGCCATTGGCGCCCGAGCCGGTGTCCTTGGAATGCTTCTTGGCCAGTTCTTCGAAGTTGCCGCCGGCCTTGAGCTGGGTGATCAGACCGGTGGCTTCGTCTTCCTTGTCAACCAAGATATGGCGCGCGCGGTACTCGGTGCCGGTGGCCTGCGCCTTGAACTTGTCGTACTCGGCCTTGGCCTCGGCGTCGCTCACCGGGTGCTTGGCGCGATAGTCTTCAAACAACTCGCGGATCAAGATGCTCTGGCGCGCCAGCTCCATCTGGTTGCGGTAGGCGGCCAACTTGGCCACGCCTTGCTTTTCGGCTTCTTGCGCAAAGATCTCGCGCATCACCACTTCTTCGCGCGCCCGGGCTTCCATTTCGGGGCCCATTTGCTGGCCCGAGCGTTGGGCCTGCGCCTTGGCCTGGGTCAGCAGCAAATCGAGCCTCGCCTTGGGCACCGGCTTGCCGTTAACGATGGCAATGTTCTGCGCCGTGGCGCCAAAGGGCATGAACGCGGTGGCCAGGCAAATGGCAAGTGTGGCAAGTGTGGCAAGGGCGGCGCGGGGTTGTTTGGGCAACATGACGGCAGGGTGTCCTATGCAGGGGGATGTGAAACCGGCCGCGATGCACAGATGAACTGTGGGCGGCCGGTCGGGGTGGCACTTCAGGCCGGGGAGGGCTCGTCGCCGCTGTGGGCTGTGATGGCCAGCGCATGAATGCCTTGGGGCATCAACAAGCGCAGGGCATCATACACGAGGCGGTGTCGAGCCACGAGGCCGATACCGGCGAAACGCCGGCTGGTGATGAACACGTTGTAGTGCCCGCCTTCACGCGCGCCGGCATGGCCGGCATGGCGCGCACTGTCGTCTTCAACGCGCAGGCTTTCGGGCTGCAATGCGGCTCGCAACGTGGCTTCGATGTCGGCAGCAGTCACACGTTTCATGGCTTGTGCGGCCCGACATCGCCGCTCTTGGCGGGCGCTTCTGGCTCAAGGTACTTTGAAAGGTAAAGGCCCTGTGCCAGTGTGAACAGCAGCATCAACCCGATGCCGCCAAACAGCTTGAAGTTCACCCAGGTGCCGGTGCTGAAGTTGTAAGCCACCCACAGGTTGAGCAGGCCCATCAACGCGAAAAAGGCAATCCAGGCGAAGTTCAGGCGCTGCCACACCGTTGCCGGCAGTTGCAGTTGCTCGCCCATCAGCACGCGCAGCAGGTTTTTGCCGAACAGCAGCGGCCCCAACCAGAATGCCAGGCCCATGGCCCAGTACAGGCCGCTGGGCTTCCACTTGATGAAGGTCTCGCTGTGGAAGTAGATGGTCAGCCCACCCAGCACCACCACCAGCACCAGGCTCACCCACAGCATCACGTCGACCTTGCGCCCGCGCAGCTTGAGCAACGCCACCTGCGCCAAGGTGGCCACGATCACCACCACCGTGGCCAGCAGCACCGGCGCTTCTTCCACACCCACTTGGCCGCCGGCGACCAAAAAACCCAACTGGCTGGTGGCCAGGGCAGCGGCCCATTCCTTGTTGCCTTCAGCGTACTTGAACGACGCGAAGAACAGGATGATGGGCAGGAAATCGAACAACAGCTTCATGCGACGCGGCCCTGTGGCGCCGGGGCGGCGCACACTACTTGGGGGCGGCGAAGTTTATCGCGGCCGAGTTGATGCAAAAACGCTCGCCAGTCGGCTGGGGCCCATCATCGAAGACATGGCCCAGGTGCGAGCCGCAGTGGTTGCAGCGCACCTCCACGCGCACCATGCCGTGGCTTTTGTCGACCACGCGCTCCACCACCTCGCTGTTGATCGGCGCGCTGTAGCTGGGCCAGCCGCAGCCGGCGTCGAACTTGGTCTGCGCTTCAAACAGCGGCGTGCCGCAGCCCACGCAGTTGTACTGGCCGGGCTTGAAATGATCCCAGTACTTGCCGCTGAAGGCGCGCTCGGTGGCGGCGTGGCGGGCCACCTGGTACTGCATCGGGTCGAGCGCTTCGCGCCATTGCGCTTCGGTTTTCTTCACCGGGTAGCGCGGGTCGTCGTGGTTGTGAATCATGATGAGCAGCTCAGTTCAAGGTGGTGCGCCCACGCGGGCGGGAATCCGGCATCGGCTTCATGTTCGGGTTGTTCGTCGAAGGGCCGGCGCAGCACTTTCAGCAGCCGTTGCACTTCAGTGAAATCGCCTTCTCGGGCGCGCGCGATCGCGGTTTCACCCAGGTGGTTGCGCAGCACATATTTCGGGTTGACCTGGTTCATGCGCAGCGCTCGCTGCACGTCCACGCTGCCCTCGGCAGCAAGGCGAGTGGCATAGCGCAAAGCCCAGGCGGTGAAGGCTTCGCGGTTGATGAAGACGTCGCGCACGGCGTCGTTGTTCGCACCCTCGGCCGCCTTGAACAGGCTCAGGCGGCGAAAGGTGATGCTGAAGTCGCAGCGGTCGGCGGCCATCAGCTTGAGCAGGTCGTCGATCACATCGCGGTCTTCATCGCGCTGCGTGGCCAGGCCGAGCTTGGCGCGCCAGGCGTCGAGCATGGCCTGGGCGTAGGTGGTTTTGTAGGGCTCCAGCGCGGCCAGCGCCTCATCTTGATCGTTAATCAGCGGCAGCAGCGCCTGGGCCAAGGCATGCAGGTTCCAGAACGCCACATTGGGCTGGCGCGCGTAGGCATAGCGGCCGGTGTGGTCGCTGTGGTTGCAGATGTGGCCGGGGTCGAAAACGTCGAGAAAGCCGAACGGCCCGTAGTCGATGGTCAGGCCCAGGATCGACAAGTTGTCGGTGTTCATCACGCCATGGCAAAAACCCACGGCCTGCCACAGCGCCACCATGCGCGCCGTGCGCTCGCTCACCGCTTGCAACAACGCGGCATAAGGCTGCGGCGCATCGCGGCAAGTGGGGTAGTGCTGGTCGATCACAAAGTCAGCCAGCACACGCAGCGAAGCATGCTGGTCGTGATGGCTGAAGTGTTCGAAGTGGCCAAAGCGAATGAAGCTTGGCGCCACCCTGGCCACCACGGCCGCGGTTTCCAGCGTTTCACGGCGCACCGGCAAGGGCGAGCCGATGAGGCACAGCGCGCGCGTGGTCGGGATGCCCAGGCCGTGCATGGCTTCGCTGCACAGAAATTCGCGGATCGACGAGCGCAGCACCGCGCGGCCATCGCCCATGCGCGAATAAGGCGTGAGGCCAGCGCCCTTGAGCTGGATTTCCTGCCCGCCCTGCGGCGTTTGCACTTCGCCCAGCAGCAGGGCGCGGCCGTCGCCCAACTGCCCGGCCCATTGGCCGAACTGGTGGCCGCTGTAGACGCTGGCCAGCAACTGCATGCCGGGCCAGACGGCGGCGCCGCTGAACACGTTCAAGGCGTTCCAATCGGGGCGCTGCCACCAATCCAGCGGCCAGTTCAACGTCTGCGCGCAATCGTCGCTCACGGCCACCCACTGGGGCTGGGGCACGGCTTGCGCCGCCAACGGCGTGTAGAACGCAGCGCCCAGGGCGGCAAAGCGGTTGGGCCAGCGCAGGCTGGGGCCGAGCGCGGCCAGGCCAGGTTCAAGAGGAGCATTCATGGCCGCGCAGTGTAGTGAGCGGGGTTGTGTGCGCTGGCGCTAGGGGTAAACGGCAGTGCTGCGTTGCTGCATGGTGCAGCCTGCATCCCTATAGTCCCCGTGCCGCCTTGTCGCCGCAGCGACACCCCGGCCCCGGCGCCGATTCCTAAAATCGAACGATCGTCGTTCTATTTTTCACGGCAGCTCCATTCCCCCGTCTCAGGAAGCACAAGCATGACAGCCAGCTATGAAGTTCGCGGCCCCGTGGCCGTGGTCACCCTGAACAACCCGCCGGTCAATGGCCTGGGCTACAGCACGCGCGTGGGCATTGCGCAGGGCGTGGATCAGGCCATCGCCGACCCGGCGGTGAGAGCCATCGTCATCACCGGGGCCGGCAAGGCGTTTTCGGGCGGTGCTGACATCCGCGAATTCGGCAGCCCGAAGTCGCTGGCCGAGCCCAACCTGCTCAGCCTGATTCGCCAGCTTGAAACCTCGCCCAAGCCGGTGGTTGCCGCCATGCACACGGTGGTGATGGGCGGCGGGCTGGAGCTGGCCCTGGGCGCGCATTACCGCGTGGCCGCACCGGGCGCCAACATTGCGCTGCCCGAAGTGAAGATCGGCCTGATTCCCGGTGCCGGTGGCACGCAGCGTTTGCCGCGTGTGTTGGGCATCGAAACCGCGCTGAACATGATCGTCAAGGGCGATCCCGTGAAGAGCGAAGTTTTGGCCGCGCTGCCCGGCCAAAAGCTCATCGACAAGATGATCGATGGTGACTTGATCGCCGGCGCCGTGGCCTACGCCACCGAAATGGCCGATGTGCGACCGCTGCCCTTGGTGCGCAACCTGAAGGTGCAACACCCCAGCGCCGACGCCTACTTCGCGTTCGCCCGCAACACCGTGAAGGCCATGAGCAAGAACTTCCCCGCGCCGGCCAAATGCGTGGACGCCGTGGAAGCCTCGCTCAAGGGCAATTTCGAAGCCGGCATGCTGGCCGAGCGCGAGATCTTCCTGGGCTTGATGGTCACGCCCGAATGCAAGGCCCTGCGCAGCGCCTTCTTCGGCGAGCGCGCGGCCAGCAAGATCCCCGATGTGCCCGAAGACACGCCGCAGCGCGCCATCAACAAGGTGGCCGTGATCGGCGCCGGCACCATGGGCGGCGGCATTGCGATGAACTTCCTCAACGCCGGCATTCCGGTGGTGATGCTGGAAATGAAGCAAGACGCGCTCGACCGTGGCGTGGCCACGATGCGCAAGAACTACGAATCGCAAGTGAAGAAGGGCAAGCTCAAGGCCGATGTGTACGACCAGCGCATGGGCCTGCTGAGCACCACGCTGAGCTACGAAGACATCGCCCAGGCCGACATGGTGATCGAGGCCGTGTTCGAGGAAATGGGTGTGAAGCAGGTGGTGTTCAAGAAGCTCGACGATGTGATGAAGCCCGGCGCCATCTTGGCCACCAACACCTCCACGCTCGACGTGAACAAGATCGCTGACATCACCCAGCGCCCGCAAGACGTGATCGGCACCCACTTCTTCAGCCCGGCCAATGTCATGAAGCTGCTCGAAGTGGTGCGTGGCGCCAAGACCGGCAAAGACGTGCTGGCCACCGTGATGGCGCTGGGCAAGAAGATCAAGAAGACGTCCATCGTTTCGGGCGTGTGCGATGGTTTCATCGGCAACCGCATGATCGAGCAATACAGCCGCCAGGCCGGCTTCCTGCTCGAAGAAGGCTGCACCCCGGTGCAGGTGGACCGCGCGCTGGAAAAGTGGGGCATGGCGATGGGTCCGTTCCGCATGGGCGACCTGGCGGGCAACGACATCGGCTACGCCATTCGCCAGCGCCGCTACGTTGAAAAGCCCAACATGCGCTACACGAAGTTTGGCGACCGGCTGTTCCCGCTGGGCCGCCATGGCCAGAAAACCGGTGCGGGCTGGTACGACTACCAAGCCGGCAAGCGCGACGCCATTCCGAGCAAGCTGGTGGAAGACATGCTGGTGGATTACCGCAAGGAACTCGGCATCACGCCGCGCAAGATTGCCGATGAAGAAATCGTGCAGCGGCTGGTCTACGCCCTGGTGAACGAAGCCTGCCACATCCTGGAAGAAGGCATTGCCAGCAAGGCCAGCGACATCGACATGGTCTACCTCACCGGCTACGGCTTCCCGCTGCACCGCGGCGGCCCCATGTGCTTTGCTGAGACTCAAGGCCTGTTCAACGTGGTGCAAAGCATGAAGCGCTTTGCCGCCAACCCGCATGACGATGCCAGCTTCTGGCAGCCCGCGCCGCTGCTGGCCCGCCTGGTGGCCGAAGGCAAGAACTTTTCCTGAACTGACCATTAACGTTTGAAGGAATCTGCACCATGACCAACGCCGTCATCGTCTCCACCGCCCGCACGCCGCTTGCCAAAAGCTGGAAGGGCGCCTTCAACATGACCCATGGCGCCACGCTCGGCGGCGCAGCCATCAAGGCCGCCGTCGAACGCGCGGGCATCGACCCCGGCGCGATTGAAGACGTGCTGCTGGGCTGCGCCAACCCCGAGGGCGCCACCGGCATGAACATCGCGCGCCAGGCCGTGCTGCGCGCCGGCCTGCCCATCACCGTGAGCGGCGCCACGGTGAACCGCTTTTGTTCCAGCGGCCTGCAAACCATCGCCATGGTGTCGCAGCGCATCATCGCCGGCGAGGGTGACGTGTACGTGGCCGGTGGCGTTGAAAGCATCTCTTGCGTGCAGCAGGAAATGAACAAACACATGCTCGCCGACCCCTGGCTGGTGGAGAACAAGCCCACCATCTACTGGAACATGCTGCAAACCGCCGAGAACGTGGCCAAGCGCTACAACATGGCCAAGGAGCGCATGGATCATTACGGCGCGCAAAGCCAGCAAAAGGCCTGCGCCGCGCAAGAGGCCGGCAAGTTCAAGGACGAGATCGTTGCCGTCACCACGCTGGCTGGCGTGGCCGATGCGCAGTTGGGCCTGCGCAGCAAGGAAGTCACCGTCAGCGTCGATGAAGGCCTGCGCCCGGGCACCACCTATGAAGCCGTGCAAGGCATCCGCTCGGCCGTGCCGGGCGGCGTGGTCACGGCCGGCAATGCCAGCCAGTTTTCAGATGGCGCCGGCGCCTGCGTGGTGGTGAGCGACACCTATGCGCAACAGAAAGGTTTGAAGCCGCTGGGCCGCTTTCTCGGCTTCGCGGTGGCCGGCTGCGACCCGGATGAAATGGGCATCGGCCCGGTGTTCGCGGTGCCCAAAGTGCTCAAGCGTTTGGGCCTGAAGGTGGAAGACATCGACCTGTGGGAACTGAACGAAGCCTTTGCGGTGCAGGTGCTGTATTGCGCTGACAAATTGGGCATCCCGATGGACCGGCTGAACGTCAACGGTGGCGCCATCGCCGTGGGCCACCCCTACGGCGTGAGCGGCCAGCGCCTCACCGGCCATGCGCTGATCGAAGGCAAGCGCCGCGGCGCCAAGCGCGTGTGCGTCACCATGTGCGTGGGCGGCGGCATGGGCGCGGCAGGCATCTTCGAAGTGCTGTAAATGCAGGCCCTGCGCACGCCCGATGAACGCTTTGCCGGGCTGCCCGGCTTTGCGTTCACACCGCAATACCTTGAGCACCAGGGGCTGCGCGTCGCCTATATCGACGAAGGGCCGCGCGCTGCACCCTGCACCGCGCTGTGCCTGCACGGCAACCCGACCTGGAGCTTTTTGTACCGGCACATGATTCCGGTCTTCACCGCCGCAGGCCTGCGCGTGGTGGCACTCGATCTCATCGGCTTCGGCCGCTCCGACAAACCGGTTGACGAAGCCGCGCATACCTGGGAGTTGCACCGCGGCATGCTGTTGGCGCTGATCGAACGGCTCAACCTGCAAAACGTGATGCTGGTGTGCCAGGACTGGGGTGGCCTGTTCGGGCTAACGTTGCCGATGAGTCAACCCGAGCGCTTCACCCGGCTGCTGGTGATGAACACCACGCTGGGCACCGGCCAGGTCAGCGACGGTTTTCGCCAGTGGCGTGCGTACTCGAACAGTCAGCCTGACTTGGCTGTTGGCAAGATGCTGCGCCGAGGCAAAGCTGACATGAGCGCGGCTGAAGCGGCCGGTTATGACGCGCCGTTCCCTGACGCCAGCCACAAGGCCGCGCTGCGCGCCTTCCCGAACCTGGTGCCTGACGGCGACGCCGCCGCGGGCGTGGCGCTCAGCCGCGAGGCCGCCGCGTTCTGGCGCGAACGCTGGCAGGGCGAAAGCTTCATGGCCATCGGCATGCAAGACCCGGTGCTGGGCGCGCCGGTGATGCAGGCGCTGCGGGCACAAATTCGCGGCTGCCCGGCGCCGCTGGAAGTGGCCGATGCCGGCCACTTTGTGCCCGAGTGGGGTGCGCCCATTGCGCAGGCTGCGCTGAAGCACTTCAAGCTTTGACATCACACGTATCGAAGGCCATGGCCAAGCATGCGCGACACCATTGAGTTTTATTTGCGTCAATGGTTGAACGTTGAAGCCCTGTGCAGACGCGAGCGTTTCACTGATCACTCCTGGGACACCTTCAGTGCCGTGCTCGACACCTGCGAGCGCATCGCGCGCGACAAGTACGCGCCGTTCAACCGCCTGGTCGACACCGAAGAGCCGCGCGTCGATGGCGACAAAGTCATCCTGCCGCAGGCCACACACGCGGCCTGGCAGGCCTATGCCGAATCGGGCATGTTGGCGGCCGCGCAAGACCATGCCATCGGCGGCATGCAATTGCCCTATGCCGTTGAAGCATCGGCCAATGCGTTCTTTGCCAAGGCCTCGGTCAGCATCAGCGCAGCCCTGCTCACCGTGGGCAATGCCAACCTGTTGATGGTGCACGGCACGCCGGCGCAGCGGCGCGTGTTCGCGCTGAATGAATTCAGCGGCCGCTGGGCCGGCACCATGTGCCTGAGCGAGCCGCAGGCCGGCTCGTCGTTGAGCGACGTGGTCACCCGTGCCGTGCCCGATGGCGCGGCGTTTGAGGCCGATGCCCTGGGTCCACGCTACAGGCTCAAGGGCAACAAGATGTGGATCAGTGCCGGCGAGCACGAGATCACCGAGAACATCATCCACCTGGTGCTGGCCAAGATACCCGGGCCTGACGGCAAACTGGTGCCGGGCACGCGCGGCATTTCGCTGTTCATCGTACCGAAGCAGTTGGTTAACGAAACAGGTGAGCTGACGGGTGAACGCAACGACGTGGCCCTGGCCGGGCTGAACCACAAGTGCGGCTGGCGCGGCACCACCAACACCTTGCTGAACTTTGGCGAAGGCAAGTTCAAGCCAACGGGCGCGCCAGGCGTGAAACTGGACAGCACCCTGCAAGGCGCCGTGGGTTACCTGGTGGGCCAACCCGGTGAAGGCCTGCGCTGCATGTTCCACATGATGAACGAGGCGCGCATCGGCGTGGGCATGGCTGCCACCATGCTGGGCATGGCCGGGTATGAAGCCTCGCTGGCCTATGCGCGGCAACGCCCGCAGGGGCGAAACATCGGTGCGGCGGGCAAAGACCCATCGCAGCCACAAGTGCCCATCATTGAACATGCTGACGTGAAGCGCATGCTGCTGGCGCAGAAGTCTTACGCCGAAGGCGCGCTGGCCCTGAATCTGTACTGCGCGCGGCTGGTCGATGAACAGCACACCGGCGAGGCCACCGCGGCCAAGGAAGCGGCGTTGCTGCTCGACATCCTCACCCCCATTGCCAAGAGCTGGCCCAGTGAATGGTGTCTGGAGGCCAATTCGCTGGCCATCCAGGTGCATGGCGGCTACGGCTACACGCGCGACTTCCCGGTCGAACAGTACTGGCGTGACAACCGCCTGAACATGATCCACGAAGGCACGCATGGCATCCAGGCGCTCGACCTGCTGGGCCGCAAGGTGGTGATGCAAGGCGGCGCCGCGCTGAAGCTGCTGGCCGCGCGCATCAACACCACGGTGGCAGCGGCCGCGCAGCAAACCAACCTGCCGGCGCAAGCGGCGGCCCTGGCCAGTGCGATGCAGCGCCTGGCCGCGGCCACGCAAGCGGCCTGGTCGGGCGGTGAGGCGGAGGAAACATTGGCCAACGCCACGCCCTATTTGCAGGCCTTTGGCCATGTGGTGCTGGCCTGGGTCTGGCTGGATGTCTGCCGTGTGGCGCAGGCCGCACCAGCCGGCGATTTCACGGCCGGCAAGCATGCAGCGATGCGTTACTTTTTCGACTTCGAATTGCCCAAGATCGACGCCTGGTTGGCCCCGGTGGCCAGCCGCAACCCGGTGTGCCGCGAGATGCGCGACGCCTGGTTTTGATTGTCCGCGAATGAATGAAAAACTGATCTGGCCCGCCATGTTCGCCGGCCTGTTGCTGGTGGCCGTTGGGCTGGCCGTGTTGCCGCTGGCCGCGGGCCTGGCGGCGCTGGTGCTGGTGGTGGGCACCGTGCTGCTGGTGTATGGCGTGGCCGGTATTTGGTGGCGTTCGCGCCAGGGGCCGTGATGTCTATTCAAGGAGAGTTGTGATGAGCACCAATGTGAAGAAACTGTTCGACCTCACCGGCCAAGCCGCCCTGGTCACCGGCGGCTCGCGCGGGCTGGGTTTGCAGATCGCCGAAGCGATGGGCGAGGCCGGCGCGCGCATCATGATCACGGCGCGCAAGGCCGATGAACTTGAAGCCGCCACGGCGCACTTGCAGGGCCTGGGCATTGATGCGCGCTGGGTCGCGGCCGATGCCTCAGACCCCGTGCACATCCAGCGCGTGTGCGACGAAGCCATGCAGCGCATGGGGCCGGTGGACGTGCTGGTCAACAACGCCGGTGCCACCTGGGGTGCGGCGGCTGAAGATTACCCGCTGGCTGCGTGGGACAAGGTGATGAACCTGAACATCCGCGGCATCTTCCTGATGAGCCAGGCCATTGGCCGCGCCAGCATGATCCCGCGCCGGTATGGCCGCATCATCAACGTGGCGTCGATCGCCGGCTTGTCGGGCTCGCACGAATCCATCAAGTTCATCGCCTACAGCACCAGCAAGGGCGCGGTGGTGAACTTCACCCGCGGCCTGGCTGGCGAGTGGGGGCCGTATGGCATCACCGTCAACGCCTTGGCGCCGGGGTTCTTCCCGAGCAAGATGACCAAGGGCATCCTGGCCGAGCATGGCGTGGAAAACATGGCCGCCAGGGCGCCACTGAAACGCATTGGTGATGACGATGATTTGAAGGGTGCCGCGCTGCTGTTTGCCAGCGCCGCGGGCAAGCACATCACCGGGCAAGTTCTGGCGGTCGATGGCGGCGTGAGCGCCATTCATGGCGGCTGAGCCCTCAAGCGCTTCGGGCGCACCGCAGTTCGTTGTCAACATTCCCTTTTCCAAGCTGCTGGGGCTGACCTTGCTGCGCCACGAAGACGGCCTGTCCGAACTCGCCATGGAAGTTCGCCCTGAGCTGTGCAACAGCTTTGCCGTGGCCCATGGCGGCGCGGTGATGACGCTGCTGGATGTGGCCATGGCGCATGCCGCGCGCAACCTGCCCAAGCCCGGCGAAGAGCCCGACCGGCGCGGCATGATCACCATCGAAATGAAGACCAGCTTCATGGGCCCCGCCACCGGCCGCGTGGTGTGCCGCGGCAAGCGCTTGCGGGCCACGCGCTCGTTTTCGTTTTGCCAGGCTGAATTGTTTAACGATCAAGGTGAGCTGCTGGCCATGGCCACGGGCACCTTCAAGTACCGCAGCGCTGCGGCCAAACATCCCACTCCAACGGAAGACCCAACATGACCGTCATCAACCAACAAATTCACCTCGTCTCGCGCCCCGCGGCGCAGGCCAGCACCAACCACTTTGCGCTGGTGCAAGCCACGGTGCCTGAGCTGGAAGAAGGCCAGGTGCTCGTGCGCCACCACTTCATGAGCCTGGACCCGTACATGCGCGGGCGCATGAACGACAGCAAAAGCTACGCCGTGCCGCAGGCCCTGAACCAGGTGATGGGCGGCGGCACCGCGGGCGAGGTGGTGGCGTCGCGCCATGCGCAGTTTGCGCAAGGCGACAAGGTCGTCGGCATGGGCGGCTGGCAGCAGTATTCGGTGGTCAATGCCGGCCAGCCCGGCATGCTGCGCAAGGTCAGCACCGCCGGCGTGCCATTGAGCGCCTACCTGGGCGTGGTGGGCATGCCCGGTGTCACGGCCTGGTACGGCTTGAACAAGATCATCACGCCGCAAGCCGGGCAAACCGTTCTGGTCAGTGCCGCCAGCGGCGCCGTGGGCGCCACGGTGGGGCAACTGGCCAAGGCCAAGGGTTGCCGCGTGGTGGGCATTGCCGGCGGTGCGGCCAAGTGCAAGGTGGTGGTTGAAGAATTCGGCTTTGATGTGTGCATCGACCACCGCACCCTGGCCGACGGCAAGACCTTCAACGCCTCGGTGCGCGAGGCCTGCCCACAGGGCATCGACGGCGTGTTCGAAAACGTCGGCGGCCTGGGCCTCGATGCCGCGCTGATGAGCGCCAACGCCTTCGCCCGCGTGGCGGTGTGCGGCATGATCAGCGGCTACAACGGCGAGCCGATTCCACTGCGCACGCCGCAGCTCATCCTCACCAACCGCATGCTGGTGCAGGGCTTCATCGTCAGCGAACACATGAACGTCTGGCCGGAAGCGTTGGCTGAACTGGGCCAGGGCGTGGCCAGCGGCACGATGAAGTACCGCGAATCGGTGGCGCAAGGCCTTGAAAGCGCACCGGCGGCGTTCATCGGCTTGCTGGCTGGCCAGAACTTCGGTAAGCAGTTGGTCAAGCTGATCTGACTCGGCGGGCCAATGCTGAGTTGGGCGTTCCTGCGTTTTGCCGACCTGGGCGTAGACAACCTCTACGACGCCCTGGCCCTGCGCGCGCGGGTGTTCATCCTGGAGCAGGGGCCTTACCTCGACGCTGATGGTGCCGACAGGCAAAGTTGGCATCTTCTTGGCCGCGATCAACAAGGCGTGCTGCAAGCCTACTTGCGCATCGTGGATGCGGGCATCAAGTTTGCTGAACCGTCCATCGGCCGCGTCATCACCGCGCCGGAAATCCGCGACACCGGCCAGGGCCATGTCTTGATTGCGGAAGGCCTGAGCCGCGCCGCGCAAGCCTGGCCGGGGTGGGCCGTGCGCATCAGCGCGCAAGCTCATCTGGATCGTTACTACGCCGCACACGGGTTCGTGGCGCAAGGCCAGGTCTACATCGAGGACACGATTCCTCACTTGCAGATGTTGTGGAGGCCGACATGACAGCCACCCATGAAGTCACGAATCAAAGCACGCCGCTGGTCGGCGCCAACCTGTTTGCGCTGAACCGGCCGCTGCAAGATGCCCTGGCCTGGCTGCACCCCAACCTGAACCGCGAGCGCCTGAACGAAATGGGTGCCGAACTGGGCAGCGCGGCGATGCAGGAACACGCCCGCCTGGCCAACTGGCACAGTCCCGAGTTGCACACCCACGACCGCGCTGGCCACCGCACGGACCAGGTGGAGTTCCACCCCAGCTACCACGCGCTGATGGCCAGTGCCCTGCGCCACGGCCTGCACGGCGCGCCCTGGCTGGCCGGCGCGGGGGCGCACATTGAACGCGCCGCGGCCTTCATGCTGTTCACCGAGCTGGAACCATCGGTGCTGTGCCCGGTGTCGATGACCTACGCCGTGATGCCGGCGTTGCGCGCCAATGCGGCCATCCACGAGGCCTGGGCCGGTGGCCTGGCCAGCACGCGGTACGACGCGCGCTTCTTGCCGTTCGATCAAAAAACCGGCCTGACCATGGGCATGGGCATGACCGAGAAGCAGGGCGGCTCTGATGTGCGCGCCAACACCACCCGCGCCGTGGCTAACGCAAGCGATGACTGGGGCCAGCGTTTCAGCGTGACCGGTCACAAGTGGTTCATGTCGGCGCCGATGTGCGATGCCTTCCTGATCCTGGCGCAAACGCCCAGCGGCCTGAGCTGCCTGTTCCTGCCGCGCCTGCTGCCCGGCGGGGCCACCAACGCCATCGCCATCCAACGCCTGAAGCACAAACTGGGAAACCAGGCCAACGCCAGCAGCGAAGTGGAATTTGACGGCGCCACCGCCTGGCTGGTGGGCGAAGAAGGCCGCGGCGTGCCGCAAATCTTGGCCATGGGCGCGATGACGCGGCTCGACTGCGCCTTGGGCACCGCGGGCCTGATGCGCCAGGCGCTCACTTTGGCGCTGCACCATGCCCGCCAGCGCCAGGCCTTCGGCAAGCCGCTGGCCACGCAGCCTTTGATGAAGAACGTGCTGGCCGACCTGGCGCTTGAAAGCGAAGCCGCCACGCTGCTGGCGCTGCGCCTGGCCGCGGCGGTAGACCGCTGCGAGCATGGCCACGACGAAACCGGCCATGAAGCGCTGATCCGCCGCGTGCTCACGCCCATTGCCAAGTTCTGGGTCTGCAAGCGCGGCAGCCACTTTGCGCAAGAGGCCATGGAATGCCTGGGCGGCAACGGCTATGTGGAAGCGCAGGGCGAAGGCCTGATGGCGCGCATCTACCGCGAAATGCCGCTGAACAGCATCTGGGAAGGTGCAGGCAACATCATGGCCATCGACCTGCTGCGTGCCTTGCGCAGCGGCCCGGTGGCGCAGGCTTTGCTCAAAGAGGCCGCGCCGGCACGCGGTGCGCACCCAGCGTTCGACCGCGCGTGCGAGCGTGTGGCGCATGCGCTGAACGACAGTGTTGATGAAGCGCAGGCCCGCGGCCTGGCGCGCGAAGTGGCGCTGCTGCTGCAAGCCGCTTTGCTGCATCAAGCGAGCCCGGGCTTTGTGTTCCAGGCCTTTTGCGCCAGCCGGCTCGATGCCGCGGCCGATGTCTTCGGCCTGCTCGGGCCTGACACTGAATTCGATGCCTTGTTGCAGCGGGCCTTGCCCGCGGAAAGTTGACCATGGCCGAGCTGATCCTGCACCACTACGACACCTCGCCCTTCGCCCACAAGGTGCGCGGCGTGCTGGGCTTCAAGCGCATGAACTGGCGCAGCGTCACCGTGCCGGTGATGAACCCCAAGCCCGACGTGCTGGCGCTCACCGGCGGCTACCGGCGCACGCCGTTCATGCAGATCGGTGCCGACATCTATTGCGATTCAGCGCGCGTGTGCCGCTTGCTTGAACAGTTAACGCCTGAGCCGACGATCTACCCGGCCAGCGGCGGCGGCGCCATGCACATGGTGGCGCAATGGGCTGATTCCGCGTTGTTCTGGGCCGCCGTGCCGCGCGCCATTGCCACCGGTGGGGTGCAGCACTACTTTCCCAACAGCACGCCTGAATTTCTGCAGGCTTTTGGCGCCGACCGCGCCGCGCTCACCCTGGGCATGCGCCGCAACGCGCCGCATGACGGCGCGGCCATCGTGGCCCACTACCTGGGCTGGATCGAGGCGCAACTGGCCGATGACCGCGCCTTCCTGATGGGCGCGCAAGCCAGCATCGCAGACTTCAGCGCCGAGCAGTCGATCTGGTTCATGCGCCGCGCGCCGGCCGGTGTGGCGGCCTTGGCGCCCTATCCAAAATTGCTGGCCTGGGCCGGCCGCGTGTTGGCGTTCGGCGAAGGCACGGCGCAGGCCCTGACCAGCACCGAGGCCATCGCCGTGGCCGCTGCCAGCCGTGAGTTCGCGTCGTGTGAATTCGACCCCAGCTACGGCTTCGAGCCCGGCGCGGCCGTGAGCGTGAACGCGCAAGACTACGGCGCCGACCCCGTGGCCGGCACGCTGGTGGGCATCAGCGCGCATGAAAGCGTGGTCGAGCGCATGGATGCGCGCGCGGGCAAGGTGCATGTGCACTTTCCGCGCATCGGTTTTCAGATCAAGAAGGAGACGTCAACATGAACAGCTTCAAGGGCCGCACCGCGGTCATCACCGGCGCGGGCTCGGGCTTCGGCCTGGAAGTGGCGCGCATCGCCGCGCGCGAAGGCATGAACCTGGTGCTGGCCGATGTGCAGCAAGACGCGCTCGACGCCACCGCGACCGAATTGCAGGCCGCCGGCGCCGCGGTGCTGGCGCAGCGCGTGGATGTTTCCAGCGCCGCGCAGGTGGAAGCCTTGGGCGCGGCCACGCAAGCGCGCTTCGGCGCGCCGCACTTCGTGTTCAACAACGCCGGCGTGGGGGCGGGCGGGCTGATCTGGGAAAGCACGCTGAAAGACTGGGAATGGGTGATCGGCGTCAACCTGATGGGCGTGGCCCACGGCGTGCGCGTGTTCACGCCCATGATGCTGGCCGCGGCTGAGAAGGACCCGCAGTACGAAGGCCACATCGTCAACACCGCTTCGATGGCCGGCTTGCTCAACCCACCGAACATGGGCGTTTACAACGTTTCAAAACATGCGGTGGTGGCGCTGAGCGAGACGCTGTATCAAGACCTGAGCCTGGTCACTGACCAGGTCACCGCATCGGTGTTGTGCCCCTTCTTCGTGCCCACCGGCATCACCAAGAGCGCGCGCAACCGCCCGGGCGAGATGGCCAACGCCGCGCCGCCCACGCGCAGCCAGCTCATCGGCCAGGCCAACAGCGACAAGGCCGTGGGCAGCGGCAAATTCACCGCCGCGCAAATGGCGGCCAAGGTGTTCGAGGCGCTGCGCGAAAAGCGCTTCTACATCTACAGCCACCCGCAGGCGCTGGCCTCGGTGCAGGTGCGCATGGAAGACGTGGTGATGGGCCGCAACCCCACCGATCCCTTTGCGCACAAACCCGAGCTGGGCCAGGCGCTGCGTGCGGAGCTGCGCAAGCGTTGAGCAACGAGGGGCGGCCGCTGCGGCACAGGCGGCCCGTCAATGACCCCGTGGCTGCCGCGCCCATGCCGTGAGGCCAAGCTTGGTGCACGATGAACGATCCGATCAGTTTGCCGCTGTGGTTGTTCATCGTGCTGCTGGCGCTGGCTGCCTGGAGCGTGCTGGTCTTGCTGCTGGCCCCCGGCATGCGCTGGTTCTTGCGCCGGCGCATCAACCGCATGATCAAGCGGCTGAATGCCACGCTGTCGATCGAGCTGCCCAGCTTCAAGCTCACGCGCCGGCAAGCCTTGATCGACCGCCTGCTTAACGATCCAAAAGTTCAGGCCGCCGTGGTGGCGCACGCTGCCGCGGTGGGTGAACCGCTGGCGCAAGCCTGGCGCCGTGTGGGCCAGTACGTGCGCGAGATCGTGCCGTCGTTCAACGCCTACATCTACTTTCGCATCGGCTACACCGTGTCGCGTGCCATTGCGCGCTTGCTGTACCGCGTGCGCATCGGTTTCACCGACGAAGCGGTGCTGCGCGACATCTCACCGCAGTCCACACTGGTGTTCGTCATCAACCACCGCAGCAACATGGACTACATCCTGGTGTCGTTCCTGGCCGCCGAAAAGGTGACGCTGTCATACGCGGTGGGCGAGTGGGCGCGCGTGTGGGGCTTGCAGCAACTCATCCGCGCCATGGGGGCCTTTTTCGTGCGCCGCAATTCGGGCGACCCGCTGTACCGCGTGGTGCTGGCGCGCTATGTGCAAATGGCCACCGAGGCCGGCGTCACGCAGGCCATGTTTCCTGAAGGCGGGCTCACGCTTGACGGCAAGCTGCGCAGCCCGCGTTTCGGCCTGCTCGACTACATGCTCAAGGGCTTTGACGAACGTGAAGGCGAGGGCCGGCGCGATGTGGTCTTTCTGCCCGTGGGCCTGAACTACGACCGCGTGCTGGAAGACCGCACCCAGTTGCTCAAGCTGCACCCGAACGCACCGCGCGCCGGGCGCATGAAGGCGGTGCGCACCTTGCTCGGCTTTGTGCGCGGCCAGCTCTGGCGCGCCCTGCACGGCGAGTGGCACCGCTTCGGCTACGCCTGTGTGAACTTCGGCGCGCCGGTGTCAATGCGCGCCTGGTGCCGCGACCACCAACTGCGCTTTCCCGAGCTTTCACATGATGATCGCAAGCGTGAGGTCACCCGTGTGGCGGACCACCTGATGGCGCAGATCGGACAGGTCATTCCGGTGTTGCCCGTCTCGCTGGTGGCTTCACTGTTCATTGAAGCGCCACAACGCCGCTGGTCTGAGCTGGAATTGAAGGCGGCGATGCATGTGCGCATGGCTGAACTGAAGCTGCAGGGCGCGCACCAATACATTCCGCGCCAGGATGAAGACTATGCCTTCGGCGTGGGCCTGCGCATGCTGGTGCAGCGCCGCCTGGCCGTGCAAGAGGCGGGCCTGTATGCCATGCCCGCCGAGGCCGCCGAGCTGGTGGCCTATTACGCCAACGCCATTGAACACCTCAGGCAGGCGCGCGGTGGCGTGGCCGGAGCTGAACGCCCAATTCAGGCCGGGTAGTCGGCCGAGGCCATTGCTTGGTCATGGCACGCCGCCATGGCCTCAACTGATGACCGATTGCTGCGCAATGCCGGCATCCACCAGCACATGCTGGCCGGTCATGCCCGCGCTGTCGTCTGCGGCCAAGAACAGCGTGGGGCCGGCCACGTGCGCGGGCGTGAGGCGGATTTTCAAACACTGCGCGTCGAGGAAGGCCTGGTCAGCCGCGGCGTCGCGGTGCAGGGTGTTTTGCCGCTCGGTGACGATGGCACCCGGCACCACGGCATTGACGCGGATGTTGCGCGGCCCAAGCTCGCGCGCCAGTGTGCGTGTGAGGCCCAGGATGCCGGCCTTGGCCGTGGTGTAGCCCACCAGGTTGGGCCGGCCACGCATCCAGCTCACCGAGCCCATGTTGATGATGCTGCCGCCGCCCGCCGCGGCCATGCCCGGCGCCACGGCCTGGATGGCGAAGAAATAGTGCTTCAGGTTTAGTGCCAGGCGCTCGTCCCAGAATTCGGGTGTGACCTCTTCCATGCTGTGGCGGTCGTCGCGGCCGGCGTTGTTCACCAGCACGTGAACGGGGCCGTGCGTGGCGAGCAGTTGCGCCAGCAGGGCTTGATAGGCCGGCACGTCGCGCACATCGCAGGCAGCATAGGTGGGCGCCATGCCACCGGCCGCTTGCACTTCGGCGATCACCTCGCGCCCGCCATCGGGCCGCGTGCCGCAGAACGCCACGCGCGAGCCTTGCGCGGCGAAGGCGCGAACCAACTCGGCACCGATGCCCGAGCTGCCGCCCGAGATGAAGACCAGCTTGCCGGCCAGCGACGCATATCTTGTAGCGGTCATGCCGCCAACTCCGCCGGCAACACCTCACTCATGGTCACCACACGGCCCAGCTCGATGCTGCGCTGTGCGGCCAGGCCGGTGGCCACGCTGCGCAGGCCTTCCTCCAGCCCGATCTCGGCCGGCCGGCCTTCGCGCACGGCCAGGGCGAAGCGCAGGTGTTCGATGTACGACGCGCCGAAGTGGTGGCCCGGGTAGCGGATGGCCGTGTTCCACACCCGGCGCACCGACACGCCGCGCCCGGTGCCCGAAGGCTGGCCCCAGGCCTCGCGCCGGCCCCAGTCTTCACGCCGGCCATGGCGCAAGGTGAGCGAAGGCAGCAGCGATTCGAGCTTGCCTTCATCGCCCACCACGGTGATGTGTTCGTTGTCCACCGAGTTTTCGGCAAACATGCACAGGTCGAGCATGGCGCGCGCGCCGCTGGGGTATTCCACCACCACGTAGGCGCTGTCCAGGATGTCTGGCCGGCGGCCGCCGTATTGCTCATCAAGGTGGTTCACGCGCTGGCCACCCGATGCGAACACGCGCGCGGGGCGCTCTTGCAACAGCAGGTCCATCAGGTTGAAGTAGTGGCAGCATTTTTCAACCAGGGTGCCGCCGGTGTTGGCGTTGAAGCGGTTCCAGTCGGCCACCTTGGGGTAGAACGGTTCGCGGTGTTCGCGTATGGCCACCTGGTGGATGCGGCCCACCTCGCCGGTATGCGCCATGCGGATCATTTCAGCCACCGGCGGCATGTAGCGGTATTCCTGCGCCACCCACACCAAAGCCTGCCGGCCGGCGCTGAGGCGCAGCAGTTCCACGCCATCCTCCATGCGCGTGACCAGGGGCTTTTCAACCAGGATGTGCAGCGGCGTGGCCAGCGCGCTGCGCAGCATGTCGATGTGTGTGAAGTTGGGCGTGGCGATCACCACCGCATCACACAAGTTGCTGGCCAGCAGCTCGGCGTGGTGTTCGAACAAACGCGGTGGGTTGGCATCGAACAAGGCCAGCGCCGCCGTGCGGCTGAGCGCATGCGGGTCGGCGATGGCCGTGACGCTGGCCCCACCCATGGCCAGCAGGGTGAGGATGTGCTCGCGGCCCATGCTGCCGCAGCCGATGATGCCGTATCGAAGCATGCTCATGTCTACCGTTAGCCTTTCAAGCCGCCTTGCGTCAAACCACCCACCACGCGCTCCTGGAACAGCGCAATCAGCACCGCCACCGGCACGATGGCCACGATGAGCGCGGCCGAAATGATGGGCCAGGGGAAGCTGAATTCGCCTTGGTACAGCGTGATGCCCACCGGCAGCGTGCGCATGCCCGCGCTGCTGTTCAGGCTCAGCGCCAGCAAAAATTCGTCCCAGGCGTTCACGAAGGCCAGGATGCCGGCGGTGAACACGCCCGGCGCGGCCAGCGGCAGCACCACGCGCACCAGGGCGCCCAGGCGGGTGCAGCCGTCGATCATGGCGGCGTTCTCCAGGTCGCGCGGAATGCTTTGAAAAAAGCTCACCAGCACCAGCGTGCACACCGGCAGGTTCAGCACCACATAGGGCAGTACCAGCGCGGTGTAGGTGTTGAGCAGGTTCAGGCTGCGCAGGGTTTCAAAGATGGGCACCAGCAGCGTGACCAGCGGGAACATGCTCGACGCCACGATGGCGGTGAGGATGAGCTGGCGGTGCTTGAGGTTCAGCCGCGCAATGGCGTACGCGGCGCCGCTTGAGACGATGAGCGAAAGCACGGTGGCCAGCAGCGCCACGACCAGGCTGTTGCCCATGTAGCGCAGCAGCGGCTGGTCAGTGAACGCCTGCACATAGTTGCCCAGCGTGGCGTCAGCCGGCCACCAGGTGATGGGCTTGCGCACCAGTTCGGTGTCGGTCTTCAGCGAGGTGAGCAGAATCCACAGCGCCGGGAAGAAGCCGTTCATCACCACCAGCGCAGCGGCCAGCAGGCGCAGGTTTCGGGCGCTGTAAAAGTTGCCCATCATTCCCGGCCAATGCGCCGCAAGTACACCGCCGTGACCACGAGCGAGAGCAAGAACATGAACACCGCCAGCGTGGAGCCGTAGCCGACATCGAGGTATTCAATGGTGGTCTTGTGGATCAGCATGGCCAGGGTTTCAGTGGCGTTGCCCGGGCCGCCTTTGGTCATGGTGTAGGGGATGTCGAAGGTTTGCAGCGCGGTGATGGTGCGAAAGATCAGCGCCACGATGATGCTGGGCATGAGCATGGGGATGGTGACCTGGCAGAACTGCTGCCACTTGCTGGCGCCGTCGACTTCAGCGGCTTCGTACAGCGAGCGCGGAATCATCTGCAAGCCGGCCAACAAGATCAGCGCCATGAACGATGAGGTCTTCCAGATGATGGCCGCGCAGATGGCGGCAAAGGCATAGCTGGGCGTGAGCAGCCACATGGTGGGCTCGCTGGCGCCGAAGCGGCGCCACACATCGTTGACCACGCCGTATTCGGTGTGAAAGAACCAGGCAAAGATCAGGCCCACAAAGCTCAGCGGCAAGGCCCAGGGCAACAGCAAAGCCAGGCGCACCGGCCATTGCCGCTTGAACGGCAGGTTAGCCAGCAAGGCCAACCCCAGGCCCACCACCAACGCACCGGGCACGGTGATCAAGGTGATGAGCAAGGTGTTCTTCGCTGCGTTCCAGAAGTCTTTGTCGTGCAGCGCATCGACATAGTTTTGCAGGCCCAGGAACTTCAGGCCTTCGGCGCCGCCGGACAAGCGCAGATCGAAGAAGCTGTTCCAGATCAGCTTGGCGATCGGGTAGGCGACGATCAACGCCAGCAGCGCGAAGGCCGGCGCGAGCAGCACGATGGCGAGTGTTTTCTCGCTCGGGTCAAGGAATGACGGCCCCTCGCCCGCGGCGTACCGCGGGCGACCCCCCGGGGGGGTGGCGCCCGGCGGCGGGGGGGCCGGGGGCGGGCGCGGCGCGTGGTTGAAAACCGGTTGCGCCGCGCGCGCAGCGCAAAACCCAGGGGAAACGCCGTTAGATTT
>JANOXU010000121.1:0-7304 GCA_031418595.1 Burkholderiales bacterium | reverse complement strand
GCGATGTAGCCGCGCTCGGGGTCGAATTCGCGCGGCGTTTCGTTCACGGGCACCCAGCCGGCCCAGTCGTAGCGGGCCTCCCAGCCCGGCGCCGGCACCAGGCCATGCAGGTCGTTGTCGGGCCTGCGCAGCGGCACCCGGCCCGGTGCCACAAAGCCGATGCGGCCTGCACGGTCGGCCACCACCATGTTCTGCATCGGTGCGATCCAACCCGCGCTGGCATCAACAAAGGCTTGCACCGAGGTCGCGCGGTTGAAGGCCAGGCCGGTGGCCACGGTGTCGCCGTCGGGGTCCAGCGCCGTCCAGCGCATGGCCAGCGCGTAGGCCGGGCGGCCCTTGGCGCCGAGCACGTCTTCATGGCCACCGGCGTCTGAGATGACCGGGCCGTGGCGCGTGCGCCGCACCGTGATGGTCACATCGGGCTGGCCTTTGACGGCGATTTTCTCGCTGCTGGTTTCAAACTGCGCCCAGCCCGCGGGCGTTTGATATTGCGCTGGGTCGTCGGGCTTGATGCGTTCGATGTACAGGTCTTGCACATCGGGCCCGGTGTTGGTGAAGCCCCAGGCGATGTGCTCGTTCTGCCCCAGCACCACCGTTGGCAGCCCGGGCATGCTGGCGCCGGCCACCTTGATGCCCGGTGCGACCAGGCGCACGAAGTACCACAGCGCCGGGGCGCTGAGCTTCAGGTGCGGGTCATTGGCCAGCAGGGGTTTGCCGGTGGTGGTGCGGCTGCCAGCCAGCACCCAGTTGTTCGAGCCCACGCCCTCCACCCCTGATTCGGGCGCGATGTCCGGCAGCCGGTTCCACGCGCTCTTGGTGCTGGGGCGCAGGTTCAGGCTTTGAAACAGTTGGGCGTAGTCCGCGGTGGGCGGGTAGGTGTCACCCGGGTAGGGCGGTATGAGTTGATTGACCCGCGCCACCGGCATCTTCAGCGCCAGGCGCAGGCGCTGCAGCTCGGTGCCCCAGTTGCCGCCGAGATCCCACGCCATCATGATGCCCCAGGCCAGGCTGTCGATTTCGCTCCATTCCTGCGGCTGCAAGCCCAACAACATGAACTCCGGCGGCCGTGCCTTCATGTGGTTGCGCACGTAGGTGTTGATGCCGCGTGCATAGGCACTGAGCGCGGCGCGCGACTCGCCCTTGGTTTGCTCCCACTGCGCCTGCGCCGCGCGGCGCACACCCAGCGCGCGCAGGAAGCGGTCGGTTTCCAGCGCGCCCAGGCCAAAGCCTTCGGCCAGGCGGCCGGAGCCGATGCGCTTGTGCGTTTCAAGCTGCCACAGCCGGTCTTGGGCATGCACCACGCCCAGGCCGAACATCAGGTCGGCCAGGTTGCCGGCATGAATGCTGGGAATGCCGTCGGCGTCGCGCTCGATGCGCACCTCGCCCTGGAGGCCGGCCATGGTCAGGCGGCCATCTTGCTGCGGCAACACCTGCCGGCTGTAGACCCACAACGCCGCCGCCAGCGCCACCAACAGCGCCAGCACGGCCCATAGAAAACGAAGTATCCAGCGCATCCAACAACCTCGATATTGCCCAGGCGAAGGCTAACGCGCAGGTCTGCGGGGCGCATCGGTACTTGTTCGACGCACCAGCGAGTGCGGGGGCAAGTGAGGCGGCAGGTGCGCAGGAAAACAGCAAGGTGCACAGGCCGCTGTTCCAGGCCTTAGCACGGGGGCCGCGCTCGAACAATGACTCAAGTTCACAGCGCCGTGTCCGATCTCACACCCATGATGCCTTTCAGATTGCTGTCACGCCTGAGCCGACGCGAAAGCGCTGCAACGGGCGTGGCCTCGGGCCTGCATTCGCGCACCGAGGTCACCCCGCCGTCACTGCGCCAGGCACCCAGCAGCCTGCCGCGGCGCCTGTGGTTCTGGCTGCTGGCGCCCGCGCCCTTGCAGGCCGCCCCGCCCCTGAACCGGCTGCCGCCGGTGCGCCAGGCGTTCCTGCACGTGCTGCTCGACCTGCCCTGCGGCCCGACGCAAGGCCTGGCCCAGCGCATCAGCCGCGCCCATTCACTGCGTGAGCTGTGGCACTTGCGCGCCGAGGTCTACCAATTGGTGGCACTGCATCACAGCCAACACGAGGCCGAAGGCCGCTTGCAGGCGCTGAACCGCCACTTCCCCACCCGCACCCCACGCGGCAGCCTGGCCACGCAGCATTCATGAGCGCTGCCCGGCCGCCCGAAGGCGCTCGCACCGCAGTGCGCAGCACGGAGGTTACCCAGTGAGCCCCAACCCCACCCTGCCCGCCCCCCGGCACTACCTCGACAACGCCGGCCTGCCCGGCGCCGGCCTGCCGCACGACCGGTTGGCCCGCATTGCCGCGCGCCGCGCCTTCGTTGAGCTGAAGGTCACGTTCCAGGTGGCGGTTGCCGGCCTGAGCGGCAGCCGCGGCCAGTGGCTGCAGCAACAGGTGCGCCTGGCCGAAGACCCGTTCGATCTGTGGATGCTGCGCGCGCTGGTGTTTGCCAGCCTGTGCAACGACGAGCAGCAGCGCAAGCGGCTGCAGCGGCACATCGAATCGGTGTTCCCCGACAGCGCCATGCCCAGCATCGCCGCGTCGGTGTTCTGACACCGCGCCGGTGAAGCCCGCGGTTTCACCGCGGCGCCTGGCCAAGGCGATGGCTGGCCTGGCAGGCAGACGGGGCTGCCCGGGCTGACAGCCCAGCAAACAGCCAGCGGCGTTGCGGCGTGATGGCGAATCGTGGCGGCAGCGGCACAGGGCAAAATCCCGCCCCACATGAACATCATCATCCTCGACGACTATCAAGACGCCGTGCGCAAGCTGGCCTGCGCTTCGCTGCTGGAGCCGCTCAACGCCAAGGTCTTCACCAACACGGTCAAGGGCATCGGCCAATTGGCGGTGCGGCTGCGCGATGTGGAAGTGCTGGTGCTGATCCGCGAACGCACCCAGTTCCCGCGCCAGTTGCTTGAAAAGCTGCCGCGCCTGCGCCTGATTTCGCAAACCGGCCGCATCGGCTCGCATGTCGATGTCGAAGCGTGCACACGGCTGGGCATTGCCGTGGCTGAAGGCACCGGCTCGCCCACGGCGCCTGCCGAGCTGACCTGGGCGTTGATCATGGCCGCCATGCGCCGGCTGCCGCAGTACATCGGCAACCTCAAGCATGGCGCCTGGCAGCAGTCAGGGCTGAAGGCGGCCGGCATGCCGCCCAACTTCAGCGTCGGCATGGTGCTCAAGGGGCGCACCTTGGGCATCTGGGGCTATGGCCGCATCGGCCAACTGGTGGCCGGCTATGGCCGCGCCTTCGGCATGAATGTGATGGTGTGGGGCCGCGAGGCTTCGCTGCAACGCGCACGCGCCGATGGCCTGGCTGTGGCCGAGTCGCGCGAAGCCTTTTTCGAAACCTGCGACGTGCTCAGCCTGCACCTGCGGCTGAACGAAGCCACGCGCGGCACGGTGACGCTCGAAGACCTGGCCCGCATGAAGCCCACGGCGCTGTTCGTGAACACCTCGCGCGCCGAGTTGGTGAGCGAAAACGCGCTGGTGTCGGCGCTGAACAAGGGCCGCCCCGGCCTGGCCGCGGTGGATGTGTTCGAAAGCGAACCCATCTTGCAAGGCCACCCGCTGCTGCGGCTGGAAAACGCCATCTGCACGCCGCACATCGGCTACGTTGAGCAAGACAGCTACGAGCTGTACTTTGAAGCGGCGTTTCGCAACGTGGTCAACTTCATCGCCAAGGAGCCCAGCAACATCATCAACCCGGAAGCGTTCAAGGTGATTCGCTGAACACACCTGCCGCGCTGCAGCCACACCGTGCTGCTTCCTGGGCCTTGATGCTGGGCAACTTCGTCATCGCCTGTGGCGTGATGGTGGTGCCGGCGTGCCTGAACGACCTCACCGCGGCGTTGCAGGTGCCGGTGGCCGTGGGCGGGCAATTGATCAGCCTGGCGGCCTTGGTGATGATGATCGGCGCACCGGCCCTGGCCGCGGCCTGCGCTGGCTGGGACCGCCGCCGCTTGCTGGTCTTCGCGCTGGTCTGGTTCGGCCTGGGCCATGCGCTGTCGGCCCTGATGCCCAGCTTCGCCAGCCTGCTGCCGGTGCGCGCGGCCACCGTGCTGGGCGCGGCGCTGTACACGCCGCAGGCGGCCGCGGCCATTGGCGTCATGGTGCCGGCGGCGCAGCGCGGCCGCGCCATCACCTTCGTCTTCCTCGGCTGGTCGCTGGCCTCGGTGCTGGGCATGCCGCTGGCCGCGGCGGTGGGCGAAACCTGGGGCTGGCGCTGGGCCTTCGCGGCCGTGGCCGTGCTCAGCCTGGCCGCCGCGGCCGGGCTGTGGCGCTGCATGCCCGATGGCGTGAAGCCCGCCGCGTTGTCGCGCGCCAACTGGCGCGAGGTCTTCACCCGCCCGGTGCTGGTGGCCATGGTGGCCGTCACGGCGCTGAGTTCGGCCAGCCAGTTCGTCATCTACAGCTACATGGCGCCGTACTACCGCGGCGTGCTGGGTGCGGGCACGGCCGAGATCAGCGCCCTGTTCCTGTGGTTCGGCGTGTTTGGCGTGCTGGGCCAGGTGCTGGCCTCGCGCCACATCGACCGCATCGGCGCCCATGTGGCCGTGGCCATCGGCCTGGTGTTGATGGTCGCCAGCCTGCTGGTCTGGCCGCTGGGCGTGAGCCTGCTCAGCATGGCCGCGGTGCTGGTGCCCTGGGGGTTGGCCTGCTTTGCCACCAACTCGGCGCAGCAAGCGCGGCTGGGCCAGGCTGCGCCGGCGCTGGCCCCGGCGCTGATGGCCATGAACTCTTCGGCCATGTACCTGGGCCAGGTGGTGGGCGCGGCCAGCGGCGGCGCGCTGATCAGCGCCAGCGGCTACGGCGGGCTGCACCTGGCCGCGCTGGGCTGGATGCTGGCCGCGTTGGCATGCAGCCTGTGGTTAAGCTGGTTCATGGTCTGGCGCGAGCAACGGGCGCACCATGTTTGACGGCCAGCACGCACCGGCCAACCCGCGCGAAATTTTCACCGTGTTCAACCGCCTGGCCTTGCAAGGCTTTGGCGGCGTGCTCGCCGTGGCACAGCGCGAGCTGGTGGAACGCCAGGGCTGGATGAGCCGGCAGGCGTTTTTGAGCACCCTGGCCACCAGCCAGGTGCTGCCCGGGCCGAACATCGTGAACCTGGCGCTGATCGTGGGTGACCGCCATTTCGGCTGGCGCGGTGCGTTGGCGGCGCTGGCCGGGTTGTTCGTGGTGCCGGGCATTTTGGTGATCGCGCTGGCCTTGCTGTACCAGCAGTTCGAGCACTGGCCCGCGGTGGCCGGCGCCTTGCGTGGCATCGGCGCGGTGGCGGCCGGGTTGATCTGGGCCACCGCCTTCAAGCTCAGCGGCGGCTTGCGCGGCAATGTGATCGGCAAGCCGGCCTGCGCGGTGGTGATTCTGGCCACCTTCACCCTGGTGGGCCTGCTGCGCTGGCCGCTGCCGTGGGTGGTGCTGGGCGTGGGCAGCCTGGCATTGACCTATGCATGGCGGTGTTTGCGGGCATGACGCACTGGTTGATGGGCAGCGGCAGCCTGGGCTGGCCCGAATTGGCGCAGCTCTTTGCGCACTTTCTCGTGCTGTCATTGATCTCGGTGGGCGGGGCCATCAACACCGCTGCGGACATGCAGCGCTTCGTGGTGCAGGAACACGGCTGGTTGAGTGCCGCGCAGTTCAACACCAGCGTGGCCATTGCGCAGGCGGCGCCCGGGCCGAACGTGTTGTTCGTGGCGGTGCTGGGCTTCAACCTGGCCGGCGTGGCCGGCTTGGTGGCGGCGATGAGCGGGATCATGTTGCCTTCCACCTTGCTGGCGTTGAAGGCCGGGCGGCTGACCGAGCAATACCGCGAGTCGCGCGCCATACGCGCCTTCAACGCCGGCCTCGGCCCGCTGAGCATCGGGCTGCTGCTGTCAACCGGCTGGGTGCTGCTGCAACCCTATCTGGGCCACGGCAGCCAGCGCATCGGCGCCTTCGCGCTGGCGGCCGTGGCGGTGCTGGCGCTGGTGCGCACCAAGATCAGCCCGATCTGGCTGATTGCGCTGGGCGCGGTGGTGGGCGCGCTGGGCGGCGTGTAGCGCTCGGTCGCAAGCTGCTCAGCGCGGGTTCTCGAAGAACACGTAATGCGAATAGTCGCCGATCTCGAAGTACACCCGCTTCTCGCTTGAGTCGACCACGCCGTTGAGGTTCTCGTCCAGCACGCCGTAGCCGAAGCGGTAGTTGCGCGGCTTGCCGTCGTCGGTGCCCAGCGCGGTGGACAGCTTGTCGATCTTCATGAAGCGCTTGACCACCTTGTCGCCGGCATAAACCTCCAGCACGCCGTTGGTGCCGGTCCAGTTCTGGATGTCACGCTTGATCTGGTTCTGGCTTTCCTGGGTGCAGCCGGCGAGCGCAAGTGAAAACAGGGCGCTGAGTGCGACAGTTCGGTTCATGGTGTTGGCTCTGGGGTTGATGGGTTCGCGCCGCGTTGGCGCAAGGTTTCATACAGGCACAACGCGCTGGCCACTGACACATTCAAGCTGCTCACCGCGCCCAGCATCGGTATGCGCACCAGCGTGTCGCAAGTCTTGCGCGTGAGCTGGCGCAGCCCCGTGCCTTCGGCGCCCAGCACCCAGGCGATCGGACCGGCCAAATCCGCTTCGTACAGGCTTTGCGGCGCGTCGTCGCTGCTGCCCACGATGCGGATGTCGCGTTCCTTCAGCTCGTTCAGCGTGCGCGCCAGGTTGGTGACCATGAAGTACGGCACCGCCTCCGCCGCACCGCTGGCCACCTTGGCCACGGTGGCGTTCACGCCCACGGCGTGGTCCTTGGGCGCAATCACCGCTTGCGCCCCGGCACCGTCGGCCACGCGCAGGCAGGCCCCCAGGTTGTGCGGGTCGGTCACGCCGTCGAGCACCAGCAGCAAGGGCGGGCCGCTGGTTTCATCCAGCAAGTCATCGAGCGAATGGTTTTGCGGCAGCGGCTCCACCCGGGCCACCACACCTTGGTGGCCGGCGCTGCCGCACAGGCGAAACAAACGTTCGGCGTCACTTTCCATCAGCTTGGTGCCGGCGTCGCGCACTCGCTCAACGAACTGGCGCATGCGGGCGTCGCGCCGGCTGGCGTCAACGTGCACCTCCAGCACGCTGGCCGGCGCGATCTTCAAGCGCACGCCCACCGCGTGAAAGCCGTAGAGCAATTTCTTGGTCATTGGTAGACGTTGGTTCCTAAGCGGCCCGAAGGCCGGGTTCAGAGCCAACGCCCCCGTTCAAACCGTGCATGCGGATTTCCCGCACACGGCTTACCAGTGGTCTGTCGGCTCGCAGCATTACGCAGGCCTCCTGTTG
>JANOXU010000120.1:0-2024 GCA_031418595.1 Burkholderiales bacterium | reverse complement strand
CCACCGGGCGCAGCGCCACGTCCCATCCTCGATCACGAGCTTGCGAATGCGTATCGGCTCGCTGCTGGCGCAAAATCTCCCGCGATGCCCATGCTGTCTACGGGTTCGAGAAGGACTTCGTTATTAACACAGTAAGACTAGTGTTGCGGTGCAGAGGTTTCGGTACAAATGAAAGCGATGGATTCGTTCGTCAGGCTAGGCGCAAACCACAGCCATGGCTCTCGCTATGGCGCGGATTTGCAACGACGCATGGCGGACGAAGACGCGGTTTCATGTATCGAAACTTCTGGATCGCAACACTAGGGCCGGGCGCCTGACGTTGCCTAACGCCGCATCAGTTATCGCCGCATCAGCAACTGCGCCGCCACCGCCACCGCAATCACCTCGGGTTCCTTGCCCGCCACACCGGGCACGCCAATCGGGCTGGTGACGCGCGCGAAGTCGGCCTCACCAAAACCGCGCGCTTCCAGGCGGTGGCGAAAGCTGGCCCATTTGCTGGCGCTGCCGATCAGGCCGATGAAGGGCAGGTCAGCCCGTTCGCGGGCGCGCTTCATGCACGCCGCCAGCACATCCAGGTCTTCGGCATGGCTGAAGCTCAGGATCAACACGTTCGATGCCGGCGCCAAACCAGGCACCGCGGCATGGACGGGCTCGCTGTGCTCGGCCTGCACGTTGGCCGGCAATTCGGCGGGAAAGATTTCATCGCGGCTGTCGAACCAGTTCACGTTCACGGGCAAATGCGCGAAGACCCGCACCAGCGCCTTGCCAACATGGCCGCCACCGAACAGCGCCACGGGCAGGCCTTTAGCCAGCGTGGCTTGCAGCTCGGCGCGCAGCGCAGGCATGTCCGCTGCACCCAGGCGTTTGAAGCCCAGCACCACCACGCCGCCGCAGCATTGGCCCAGCGCCGGGCCCAGGGCGAAGCGCATTTCGCCGGGCAACTCGTCACCCGCCAGCAGGCGCTGGGCATGGGCGATGGCAACGAATTCGAGATGGCCACCGCCCACGCTGCCGATCAAGGCTGAAGGCAGCACAGCCATCCAGGCACCCACCTCGCGCGGCCCCGAGCCTTGAACGCTGAGCACGCTGACCCGCACCGCAGCACCCTGCTGAAGCTGCGCCAGCAGCGCCGCCGTGGCGGCTTGTGTCATCCGTTAAACACCCCTGCCTTGGCTCGCTCACAGGCCAGCAAGATGCGCTCGGGCGTGGCCGGCGCGTCCATCTGCACCAAGGCCTTGTGGCCGGCACTGGCGCTGACCGCGTCTTTCAGCGCGAAGTAGGTTGACAGCGCCAGCATCAGCGGCGGCTCGCCCACGGCCTTGCTGCGGTAGGGCGTGGGTTTGATGTTTTCACCATAAAACAGGCTCACGTTGAAAGCCTCGGGCACATCGCTGGCCACCGGGATCTTGTAAGTTGAAGGGCCGTGCGTCAGCAGCTTGCCCGCCGGGTTCCAGATGCACTCTTCCATCGTCAACCAGCCCATGCCCTGGATGAACGCGCCTTCGATCTGGCCGCGGTCGATCGCCGGGTTGATGCTGCGGCCCACGTCGTGCACGATGTCCACGCGCTTGAGCCACCACTCGCCGGTGAGGGTGTCGATCTCCACCTCGCTGAGTGCGGCGCCGTAGCAAAAGTAGTAGAAGGCGCGGCCCTGCAGCTTGGCCATGTCGTAGCCGATTTCGGGTGTGCGGTAGTAGCCCGCGGCACTCAGGCCCACGCGCTGCAGCCAGGCCTGCTTCACCACATCGGCCCAGGGCGCTGATGCTGCGCCTGCGCGCGCCGCGCCGCCGGCAAATCGAACTTCTTGCGGCGCGCAGCCGAGCATGCCGGCAGCAACAGGCGCTAACCGTTCACGTAACTGGTCGCAAGCATGGTTGATGGCCGCGCCGTTGATGTCGGCCCCGCTGCTGGCCGCGGTCGATCGCCGGGTTGATGCTGCGGCCCACGTCGTGCACGATGTCCACGCGCTTGAGCCACCACTCGCCGGTGAGGGTGTCGATCTCCACCTCGCTGAGTGCGGCGCC